>JAKEFB010000049.1 GCA_022616275.1 Chloroflexota bacterium | reverse complement strand
CTATTTTATTGGCCCGGATTCTTGACCGGATTTCCAGGCTCGGCAGTGTTCATAACGCTCAACCCTGCCTCAATTCGCCTTAATTGACGAAGGTATTGTACCATGTTACCCCCCATCGTCATCTTCGGCGGCACAGCCGCCTACCACATCCAGCCGGCCGATTTTGCCCGCGTGGTGGACAGCCGCGCGGTGGAAACGCCTTATGGCCACTCGTCTCGCTTTTACCAGTTGCTGACCGAACGGGGCACGGCCGTCTGGTTTGCCAGCCGCCACGGCGAGGACAGCCTGGACCGCTCGGCCCGGTTTGTCAATCACCGGGCCAATTTGTGGGCGGCTCAGTCACTGGGTGGGCAATGGATCTTTTCCTGGAACGGCGTGGGTGCTATCAACCCGGCGCTGCACGTGGGCGACTTGCTTGCGCCAGCGGCCGTTATGGACTGGACGCGCCACCGGGTGAGCACCTTTGGCCCGGCTGCTCCCCACTTCGCCCAGGCCGAAGCGCTGCAAGCCGCCGCCCGGACGATTGACCACATCAACTACGGCCGCGACCCCCGCCAGACAGCTCACCCCTTCGACGAAAGGGCGCGGGAAACTCTCCTTTTAGAGATTAAGGATTGGAGATTGGAGATTGGCCAATCTCCAATCTCCAATCCTTCGGGCTTGAGTCCCTCAGGACGAAGCCTCCAATCTCCTACTTACGTTTGCACCGAAGGGCCGCGCCTGGAAACGGCCGCCGAAATTGAGCTGGCCGCCAGCCTGGGGGCGGACATGGTCGGCATGACCCTCTGCCCGGAGGTCTGGCTGGCGGCCGAGCTGGGCCTGGGCTACGCCAGCCTGTGCCTGGTGACGAACTTTGCCACCGGCCGCCGGCCCATAGACCCGCGCCGCGAATTCGGCCCGGAGGTGGCCGGCCGGGCGCTGCGCCTCTTGCTTGGTGCGGCCGATAATGCTATATCGCCAATGGCGCGAACGGGCACATGATGCCAATGTTTCTAAGGAATAGGTCGCGGATTTTCGCTGATAAACGCTGATAATGATTGCTATTGTTGACAACTATCTGTCTGAGAAAAAAGGCCGGCCAGAGGTGGATGTGGTCGAAACGCCGTTTGGCCGGGTGTACTGCCGGCTGGAGCAGGTGTCTGAGCGGTCGATTGTTTTCCTGGCCCGCCAGCCAGCCAGGCCTGACCCGCGAGCGATTGCCTGCGCCGCCCGGAGGCTGGGTGCGACGCGGGTGGTCGGGGTGGTCCGCGACGCCGCCGTCGAACGGCCGGTCACTCCGGCCGACTTTATTGAATTCACCAGCGGCCGGCCGACCACCTTTTTTGAGACCATTGGCGCGGGCTACGTCCAGCAAGACCCGCCTTACTGCCCGGAGCTGCGTGGGGCGCTGCTGGCCACCAGAGTGGCGGCCGGGGGCGTCCTGCTGGTTGTAGCTACGCACCCCACCCCGGTCGTACGTCAATGGTGGGCTGAGCGGGGCGTCCACCTGATTTCCACCGAGAGCCAGCCAGAGGGGGCCTTGTGCCGGGAGATGGAGCTTTGTTATACTGTCCTGGCATTGCCGGAAACGAGGCCTATTGCCCCACTTCTGGACGGCCTGGTGGAACGCCTGCCGGCCGAACGGGGTTGCGCCTGCGGCCAGACGCTGGCCGTGGCCCGCCAACTGGGCAGGCTGCCGGAGGACTGGCCCAATGGATGCCAATCAGAAACTAGAAGATAGCTCCTTGTTCGCCCCGACCGTGGTAGCCGGGCTCATCGCCGCTGGCCGGGAGATCGTCGCCCACGGCCTGGTGCGCGGCAGCGGCGGAAACCTCAGTGGCCGGGTCGGCGATCACGTCTGGATCACCCCCTCCCGCGCCGACCTGGGCGACTTAACCGAAACCGACTTCGTCCCCGTCCCCCTCCAATCTCCAATCTCTAATCTCCAATCTCCAATTACCCAATTACCCCTCTCCCCCTCCTCCGAACTCCCCCTGCACCTCGCCGCCTACACCGCCCGGCCGGAAGCGGAAGCCATCCTGCACGTCCACCCGCCTAAAGCGATCAGTCTGGGACTGCTTGGCTGTTCATTGCCGGCGCTGACACCTGACTTTTATTTGCACCTGGGACCGGCTGTCCCCCTGGTCCCGTACCTGACCCCCACTACGAAAGAGCTGGCCCAGGCGGCCGGCGAAACGTTGGAGGCCGCCCCCGCCGTTCTCCTGCAAAACCACGGCGTTCTCGTCGCCGGCCGGTCGGTTCAACAGGCGTTACTGCGCCTTTTCCTATTAGAAGAGCATGCCGCCATCTACCTGGACGCCCTGGCCGCAGGCCAGCCCCGGCTTCTTAGCCCGGCCGACATGGCGGCGCTGGACCAGGTGACTGGCGGCCGGTATAGGATATAGAAGTAATGTACTTACATCGTCATTTAGCCATCCTCTTACTTGGCCTTCTATTGGTGGCATGTAATAACCAGCCACAGGCCACGCCCACTCTTCAATCCACCGCCCGGCCCCCGGCCGCCACGCCAACTCAGCCGGCTGGCCCTGCTTCAACAGCAAGTCCAGGCACGGCCGAACAGACCACGCCACCAGCCGTCGAACGGCCTATTATCCAATGGACGGCCGGCGGCCAGCCCTGCCAGACGGCGCTCATTAACCTGGAGAGTGTGGCCGCCGGCGGCTGTGAAACAGAGTTGGCGACCATCCCCTTAAGCGACCAGCGACGAACCGAGCTGGCCGCTTTCCTGGCTATCTACTACGATTTTCAGGCCAATACGGCCGCCGGGCAGGTGCTCTTCACCAACAGCAGCCCCAACAGCCTGGGCAAAGTCGCCGAGCCGGCCGAGCAACGCATGATTGCCGAGTGGGCCCGCGCGGTGGCTGTCGAAGCCCAGGACGGGCCGGAGGCAGCCCCCGGCCCGGCGCTTGCCTGGCGTCGTGAAGGCGACAGCCTGTGCCAGGACTTGGTCGTTTACCTGACCGGTTGGGCCACCGCTTCGTCCTGCGCCGGTGGCGGGCTGGAACGATTAGGCAGCGGCCAATTAGGGCTGGAGCAGCTTGAGCAACTGTACGCCGTCGTGGATGATCTTCAATCTTTCACGGCGGAGATGGCCGGTGCTCAAACCGTCACCCTGGCCGGCCAGGGACGTAACACGGCCAGCGCCACTCTCCAGGAAGAGCTGGGGCGCTTTGCTACCGGCCTCTTTGCCGTCCTGGCTGCCGGGGCCAGCCAGGCGGCCGCGCCCCAGGCCGAACCTTTTGCCACCGCCCCTTTCATCACTTTTGGTAGCTGGTCGCCGGATGGAGCGTGGCTGGCCTACTGGGCCTCTTCCGAAGAGGACATGGCCAACCAGGAGCCGGCCGCCAGTCCGGGCGGTACGTTATACTTCGCCAACGTGGCCGACGGCGAGAGCTGTGCCGTTCCCCAGTTCACAACCCGGACCGCCTTCTCGTCTACCGTAAGCTGGATAGACGACAACACGGCCGTGATCGTCACCCCCGACGGCGCTTTCAGCGGCCGGCCGTGCCAGGCCGAGCCGTTTGCTGCCACGGACACCCTGCCGGTTAGTACACTGCCTGACCCGGCCCTCTCGCCAGACGGCCGCCTCCGGGCGACGACGACGCAAACAGCTTCAGCCGACGGCGTCCTGACCTTCGAGACCGTCCTGGCCGAGGTCAACCTGGGCCAAACTTTACAGAACGTCACCTGGCAAATTGACCAGCGGCTGGGCGAGTATGGCCTCGGCGGCCAGTGGGTAAGCCCTGAGCAATTCCTTGTCCGTGAGACGCTGGACGAAGGCCCTCTGCTCGTCCACGCTACAGAAGGAGCAACGCCTGTCCTCACCGAGCTGTTCGGGCTGGCCGAAATTCCTTCTCTGGCCGAAGAGGCTGAAGGATATTTACTGGGCGCGTCGGCTGCCCCTGACTCCGAGAGTAACTCCTTCCATCTGCTGACTTACGGCGTGGGGCTGGAAGGACGTTTCCCACCCACCCTGCTCTACCATGCCGAGAACGACCAGGTAGAAACGTTGCCCTATCGAAAGAGCTGGGGCTCTGGTTTTTCGGCCGATGGCCAGTGGCTACTCCTGTACGAACCAGTCTTCAACGAGGGGTACGAGTCCGGGGCTAACCTCTGGGTTCGCGGTGTGGAAGACGTGGGCGGGGCCTGGCAATTGGCCGCGGCCGACGCCGGCTACCTCTTGTGGCCGGAGGACGGCAGTGAAGTGGCCTACAGCCAACGCGAAACGACCATCTACTGGCAAAGCTTCCCCGGCGGGGAGCCGGTTGGCGTCTGGCAAACGGGTGAATATTGGACGATCCCGGCGGCCTTTTCGCCCGACGGCCGCTACCTGGCCACCGTCGGCAATATACCCGGCCTCAACAACTACGCCCTGTTCCTCCTGGAACGCCCTTAACGCGCCGCCCACACCTGTCATTCTGAGCCGCCTTAGCGGCGAAGAATCCCTACGACCTTGGCAGGGATGCTTCACGCCGCTAAGGCGGCGTTCAGCATGACACAATGCCACTTTCAGTGCTACAATTCACCTTATGAGCAAAGTGCGCACTTTCCTGGAAATGATCAAGTTCGAGCACACTATCTTTGCCCTACCTTTCGCCTACCTGGGCATGGTCCTGGCCTGGGGTGGCTGGGAACGGGCCAACTGGCCGGAGTTTGTGCTGATTACAGTGGCCATGGCCGCCGCCCGTACGGCGGCCATGTCTCTCAACCGCTACATAGACCGCTTCATTGACGCCCATAACCCCCGCACCGCCCGCCGCCCCATTCAGACCGGGGCTATTGACGCCGCCTCCGTCCTGTTTTTTGCCGTCCTGTCGCTGGTTATTCTGGGGGTGTCTGCCTGGCTGCTCAATCCGCTGGCCTTTTACCTCTTCCCCGGCGCGCTACTCTTTCTGGTCGGCTACGCCTACGCCAAACGCTTCACCTGGCTGTGCCACTATATCCTGGGCTTCACCGATGGCCTGGCCCCGATGGGGGCCTGGGTGGCCGTGCGCGGCTCGGTCTTCACCACCGCCGATTTGCCGGCCTGGCTGCTGTTGGCGGCCGTCACCTTCTGGATTGGTGGCTTTGACGTCATTTACGCCTGCCAGGACGTGGAATTTGACCGGCGGACCGGCCTGCACTCCATCCCGGCCCGTTTCGGGATCGGCCGGGGCCTGCAAATTGCTGCCCTCAACCACACCCTGACCGTCCTCATCCTCGTCATCCTGGGCGTCACCAGCAGCCTGAGCTGGCCCTACTGGCTGGGGGTGGCCGCCGTGGCCGGGCTGCTGCTGTACGAACATTCCCTGGTCCGGCCGGACGACTTGAGCAAATTGGGGATCGCCTTTTTTAACGTCAACGGCTACATCAGCGTCACCATCTTCGTCGCCACTTTTGTTGCCGTGTTGCTTGGTTGATTAGTGTTCTGTCAATCATTATTTGATAGACAGAGGAGTTCGCATCCTCAGATGCGAACGGCGGGCATCTGAGGTCTGAGGATGCCCTGCCTCCTCAAATCAAGTCTGGTGTAACACTAGAGATCTGGTTATGTGGTTGTGTAAGGGGTAGGGAGTATGCAGGAGGGAATAGAGTTGAGTGTTAAGGCGTTGCGGCGTAGGTTATTGGTGGCTGGGGGAGTCGTAGGGGGTGGCGGGCTGGCCCTGTTCCTGGCCTTGTGGCTGGCCACCTGGGGTACGGCCGCCGGCTCCGGCGGATCAAGGCTCCGGCCGGGCGGCGATTGGACGGCCGTCTTTAGCGAAACGTTTGAGACCGGCATTCCGTCCGACTGGGTTGTCACCGACACCGATGGCATTACCAACGGCGAATATTACTGGGCGGCTACGGCCGTCACTGCCAGCCAGGGGTTGACCAGCGTTTGGGCCACCGGCGGTGGCACGGACGGTAGCCTGCTCACGCCGCTGGCCGACGACTATCCCAACAACGCCGCCTCGCTGATGGTGGTTGGCCCGCTCGACGTCAGTGGCACGGCCGCCCTCAGCCTGACCTTCGACTACTGGCTGGACACCGAGCCGCTGTCCGATACCTTCGAGGCGCTCGTTTCCACCGACGGGACCAATTTCGAGGCCCAGGCGACCCTTAGCGGCTATAATCCCGGCTGGCAGACGCTCTCCCTCGACCTGGACGCCTACGCCGACCAGCCCCAGCTCTGGCTGGCCTTTCTCTTCAGCAGCAACCCCGTGACCACGGCCAAAGGGGTATTCCTCGACAACGTCATCCTGCGCGCTTTGCCTCCAGCTCTGCTGGAAATGGCCGCCTTCCTGCCACTGATCCAGCGCATACTCCCGCCCACCCCGACACCTACGCCCACCCCAACACCTACGCCGACGCCTGTCCCCCAACCGCCCTGGCTGGCATACCTCAACCAGTTCCGCGCCCAGGCCAACCTGCCCTTCCTGGCCGAAAGCGCGGATTGGTCCAACGGCGATTGGCTGCACAGCCGCTACATGGTCAAGAATGGTTACGTCGGCCACAGCGAAGACCCCGGCAACACCTGGTACACCCCGGCCGGGCTGGCCGCCGCCCAGAACGGCAACGTCTACGTCAACAGTTGGGTCAACTCCCCAGACGCGGTAGCCCTGGATTTCTGGATGTCCGCCCCCTTCCACGCCATCAGCATGATAGACCCCAAGCTGCAAACGACCGGTTTCGGTAGCTACCGGGAAGTGATTAGCCAGTGGGACATGGGCGGAACGCTGGACGTACTACGCGGCCGGGGTAGCCTTCCGCCCGGAACCGTCTATCCCCTGCCCTATCCGCGCAACGGGGGAGAAATCTGGGTCCTCAGCTTCAACGGCTTTGAATTTCCCAACCCTCTCACCAGTTGCCCCGGCTACGTCCAGCCGACCGGCCCGGCCATCCTGCTGCAACTCGGTAGCGGCAACGTGACGCCCAACGTCACCGCTCACAGCCTGATGGCCGGCAGCACCCCACTGGATAGCTGCCGCTTTGACGAAACGACTTATGTCAATCCCACTCCGTTCGACCAGAGCACCGGCCGGCTCATTCTGAACATGCGCGACGCCATCGTCATCCTGCCCCGCAACCCCTTCGTCCCCGGCCAGAATTACACCGTCAGCGTCACCGCCAACGGCAACACCACCACCTGGAGCTTTACGGCCGTTAACCCACGTATACCCTATACCCTGCCGCCCGGTATGCGCTTCGAGATACGGTAATAATTTCGTAGCACGGACTGTCTAGTCTGTGCCACCATCCCAGGCTAACAGCCTGGGCCACAACTAGGGCTCCCACCGCCAGGCCACTACTCCACAACCACCACAAAACCCGCAACCATTGTCTATCGCCTATCGTCAGTCGTCCGTCGTCCACCGTCTCCCTTTGCCTTTTCCCCCCATCCTGGCTATCCTTGGCAACCATGAATCCTTTTCATTGGTTGTTCGACAAATTATACCCGGCCATTCGCTTCGTCTACGAGAGGATCCAGCGCCAGCGCTGGTTCGATAAGATTACCGAACAGCTCTGGCTGGGCGGTGCGCCAACCTACACTCGCGACTACGACTTCCTGCTAAACGCCGGCATTGACGCTGTCGTCAACATCCGCGCCGAGCGGCACGACGATTACGCCCTCTACGAAAAGCACGGCATTGCCTACCTCCAGCTTAAAGTGCTGGACGTGACCGTGCCGTCGCCGGAAATCCTCTCCGAAGGGGCTGCTTTCATTCACAAGCACGTCCAGGCCGGCGACACCGTCCTGATCCACTGCGCCAAGGGGCGCGGCCGTTCCGCCACCCTCCTGGCTGCCTACCTGATGGGCCACAACGGTTACACCTTTGAAGACGCCAATAAGCTCATGGTCGAGAAGCGGCCGCTGGTCAACCTGCAAAGCCGTCACCGTCGCATCCTGGAAGAGTGGCTGGCCGTCTACCACTACGAAGAGACCGAAGCCAGTAAACCAGAACCGGTCGCCGAGGGATCCTAGACAAAACCGTCGTGATGACTTTAATCGTTTAAACCGCCCAAGCGGTTACTACAAACAGCTACCACCAATGGCTTGCCAATTGGCTATTTTGCTGGAAAATAGACAGAAAATATGTTCTAGTACTCTGTCACACGTGAATTGGATGGGCGTTTACAGGAGGTAGATGACCATCAAATGAGGTTTGACAGGGTACCAGTTACTCCAACCGGTTGTTATGGACAAGAGTACCGTTACCCCTATTCGCCAGCAATACCTGGAAATCAAGCGCCAATATCCAGACGCTATTGTCCTCTTCCGCCTGGGCGACTTTTACGAGACCTTTGACCAGGACGCCGAAATTGCCGCCCGGGAACTGGACCTGATCCTCACCGGCCGCAACGTCGGCAAAGACCAGCGCGTGCCCATGGCTGGCGTGCCCCACCACGCCGTTGAGACTTACATCGCCCGGCTCATCGCCAAAGGGTACAAGATCGCCCTCTGCGAGCAACTGAGCACCGAAACGATTAACGGCATTATGCCCCGCGACGTGACCCGCGTCTTTACCGCCGGCACGGTCATTGAGCCGGGGATGCTGGACGCGGGCCGCAACAACTACCTGGCCTGCATCGTCGCCGATGGCGAGCGGGCCGGGCTGGCCTACGCCGACGTGACGACCGGCGAATTTGCCACCACCCAACTGGTCAGCCGGCGAGCGCTGGTGGAAGAACTGGCTCGCCTGGCCCCGGCCGAAGTGCTACTGCCAGACCAGGAGGACAGCCTGGGCGAGGCCATCACCACCCAGGCCGTCAGCCGCCTGCCCGGTTGGCGCTTTGAGGAGGGCAACGCCCGCCAGGTCTTGTTAAATCATTTCAACGTCGGCACGCTGGCTGGTTTTGGCTGCGACGGTAAGCCGCTGGCCGTCCGCGCCGCCGGAGCCGTCCTGGCCTACCTGCAGGAAACGCAAAAAGGGGCCGTGGCCCAGATTCAGCGGCTGGCCACCTACAGCGTCGAGGGCCACATGGCCCTGGACAGCGCCACCCGGCGCAACCTGGAACTGACCGAGTCGCTGGCCGGCGGGCGGGCCGACTCTCTGCTGGGCGTCTTAAATAAGACAGTCACCAGCATGGGGGAGCGCCTGCTGCGAGAACGAATCTCCCGGCCGTTGCTCAATGGCGACGATTTGAACGAGCGCCTGGACCAGGTGGACGCCTTTTTCCACGACGGTCTGCTGCGGGCCGAGGTCCGCGCCCTGCTCCGGGGCCTGCCCGACCTGGAGCGGCTGACCAACCGGGCTGTTAACGGCCGGGCTACCCCCCACGACCTCGAATCCATCGGCCAGGCCCTGGCCACCATCCCCAACCTCCAATCCCTACTCTCCAATCCCTACTCTCCAATCTCCAATCTCCACTCCCTCTCCTCCCTCGCCAGCCACCTCGACCCCTGCCGCGAAACGGCCGACCTCATCGCTCAGGCCATTACCGAAGGTGCCCCCAACAACCTCAACAAGCCGGGAGTGATCTGCCCCGGCTTTTCAGCCGAGCTGGACGGAGTCATGAACGCCTCGGCCCACGCCCGTGAATGGGTAGCCAGCCTGGAGCCGAAGGAGCGGGAGCGGACCGGCATCGGCTCGCTCAAAGTCGGCTTCAACAAGGTCTTTGGCTACTACATTGAGGTTACCCGGGCCAACACCCACCTGGTGCCGGACAATTACATTCGCAAGCAAACGTTGACTAACGCCGAGCGGTACATCACCCCGGAGCTGAAGGAATACGAGACGCTGATCCTCAACGCTGAGGAGCGCATCCTGGAAATTGAGCGCCGCGTTTTCAGCGAGGTCTGCCAGCGGGTGGGGGCGGCCGCCGGCCGGCTGCTGGCCACCGCCAGCGCTGTGGCCCGGCTGGACGTGGCTGCCGCCCTGGCCGAAGTTGCCGCTAGCCGCGACTACGTCCGGCCGCGCTTGAGCGACGACAATAGCCTGCGCATTGTCGCCGGCCGCCACCCGGTGGTGGAGCAGGCGCTGGCGCTGGAGCGCTTTGTGCCCAACGACTGCTGGTTGAGCGACGAGGACCGCATCCACATCATTACCGGCCCGAACATGAGCGGCAAGAGCACCTACCTGCGCCAGGTGGCCCTGATCGTCCTCATGGCCCAGGTGGGCAGTTTTGTCCCGGCGGCTGAGGCCCACATCGGCCTGGCCGATCGCATCTTCACCCGCATCGGCGCCCACGACGAGCTACACGCCGGCCGCTCCACCTTCATGGTCGAGATGGTCGAGACGGCCGAAATCCTCAACCACGCCACCGGCCGCTCGCTGCTCATCCTCGACGAAATCGGCCGTGGCACCAGCACCTACGACGGCCTGTCCATTGCCTGGGCCATCGTCGAATATTTACACAACCACCCTCGCCTCAAGCCACGCACCCTCTTTGCCACCCACTACCACGAGCTGACCGGCCTGGCCGAATTGCTGCCCCTGGTCGCCAACTACAACGTCGCCGTGGCCGAAGAAGGCGACCACGTCGCCTTCCTGCACCAGATTGTGCCCGGCGGGACCGACCGCAGCTACGGCATTCACGTAGCCCAACTGGCCGGCCTGCCCCGCGACGTCATCCACCGGGCCAGGGAAATCCTCAAAGAGCTGGAACAGCACGCCCCCACGGCCGCCGTCGAGCCCAGCCACCTCAAGCCGGCCCAACAAATTGCCCTCTTCCCCGAGACCAGCCCCATCCTGGAGGAGCTGGACAGGCTCGACGTTACCACCATGACGCCGCTAGAGGCCATTAACAAGCTCTACGAATGGAAGCGGCGTTATACACAGGAAAAGTGAGTAATGGAACCTACTAAAAAGTGAAGAACCCTTTAACGAGAAACGCTTTGTCGCCGCCTTGCACCAGCTTCCCAACTTACCCGACTAAGCGACCTCTCCTGTGCATGGCGTTGTTTCCCTTCTAGACGACACATACTACCGCCTGGTAGAGACGCTGTGGGCTGAGTTAGACAGGCGCTTTGGCCTGCGCGGCATCACCGTCACTCCCTACCCCCACTTTTCCTATCACGTGGCCGGTGAATACGATCTGGAACGACTACTGCCCATTCTGGAGAAAAGGGCCTGGCAGACCAGGCCCTTTACCGTCAAGACCGGCGGCCTGGGCCTCTTCACCGGCCCACAGCCGGTCCTCTACGTGCCTGTGGTCCGCCACGCCCAATTGACCGCCCTGCACCAGCTTCTCTGGCCGGCGCTGGAGCCTTGCAGCGCCGGCCGGGTCGCCTACTACGCCCCCGATAACTGGTTTCCCCACGTCACCCTGGCCCACGGCGACCTGACCAACGACAACCTCGGCCCGGCCGTCCAGTGGCTAAACCGGCAACCCCTGGTCTGGGAGTTCACCGTAGACAACCTCAGCCTCATCTATGATGACGGCCGCCGGCAAACGCTCCACCACCGCTTCTCCCTTAAGTAGAACAATTTTGAAAAATTGTTCTACCAAGGAACGATTTACCAAACCTTTTACTCGAGGACAAACCCAACTTATGAACGTAGAAAATTACCGTCCAATCCACGAACTTGTTCCCCCAACCTGGACAGAAGGCGACATCCTGGCCAACAGCATTCACCAGCATTACTACCGCACCGGCGGCGCCAAACCGCCTATCGTCCTGCTCCACGGTTTCATGATGGTCGGGCTGACCTGGCTGCGCGTGGCCAAAGCGTTGCAAAGGGAATATGACGTCATCATGCCCGATGCCCGCAGCCACGGCCGTTCGGCCGGGCCGGAGAGTGGTTTTTCGCCGCAAATTCTGGCATCCGATGTGGTCGCTTTGATCCATACCCTGGGGCTGGAGCGGCCGATCCTGTTGGGCCACTCCAACGGGGCCGTGACGGCCGCGCGGCTGGCCGCTACTGAGCCAGGCTTGGCGCGGGCCGCCATCCTGGTTGACCCGCCGCTCCAAGCGCCGCGGCCGCCGGCCGGCGAACAGGCCGGTGAACAGGGTGGCGATTTCAACGACTGGTTTAGCGGCTGGCTGGCCTGGTTGCAAGGTCTAAAGAGCCAGACGCACGCCGAGCGCGTCGCCGCCTTTGCTGCCAGTTGGCCGCACGGCCAACCGGTTCCTCCGGACGAACCGCTTTGGCCTGAGGAGGACCTGGTTCCCTTCGTGGAGGCCCACGCCCTGTTTAACCTGGATCTCTTTCAGCAGGGAGTGGCTTACTGGTCGCTCAACGACTACCTGGAGATAGTTCCCCAAATCACTTGCCCCATCCTGCTCATCACCAGCGGCATCCAGGCCGGCGAGCGGGTGGAGGCCAGCGTGCAGCGCCTCGTCTCCTCCTGGCAAAACGGCCGGCACGTCCCCATGCCCGGAACCGGCCACATGGTCAGTCACGGTCGGTCCCACGACGATTTCATGGCCGTCCTCACAAATTTTCTGGCCACCAGCAATTGACAAAGTGTCAAGTGTCAGGTGTCATGTGCCGTGTCGCACCTGGCACTAAAACACTTGACACTTGACACTGAAACACTTGACATTGAAACACCTGACACACCTACCCAACCACATAACTACATCAGTTGGCCTGGTACAGGTGTACATCCTGCTGCGGGAATGGGAAGGTGACGCCTTCCTGGTCAAAGCGCAGCTTCACCTGTTCGTTAATACTGAAGGTAACGCTGACTTCGTCGGCCACGCGGACGTACGGCCGGACCACCAGGTTCACGCTGCTCTCGGCCAGTTCCTTAACCGCCACCACCGGCGGCGGCTCCTTGGCCACCCGCTCGTCCGCTTCGGCAATCTCCCGCAGGATACGCTTGGCCTTCAGCAGGTCATCACCATAACCAATACCATATACCAGCTCCAACCGGATCAATTCCGTCCGCGAGTAGTTGACGATGCTGCTGTCCATCACGTCCTTGTTGGGAATAAAAACAGCTTTGTTGTCCCGGGTGGTCAGCAACGTGTGAAACAAATGGATTTCCGTAACGAAGCCTTCGCGGTCGTTGATGATGACGTAATCGCCGGCCCGGTATGTCCGCAATAGGATGAGCATCACCCCCGAAGCCAGGTTGCCTAGTGAGTCTTGCAAAGCCAGGCCGACGGCCAGCGTGGCCGCCCCTAAAATAGCCACGGCCGAGGTCGTGGTAACCCCCAGGTTGTTCAGGGCCGCCACCAGGATAATCGCCAGCAGCAGGTAGTAAAGGATGTTGCCGAAAAAGGAAATAAGCGTGGCATCCACCCTGGCCCGTCGCAACACCTGGCGCAAACCGTTGACCAACAGCCTGGCCACCCACCGGCCGATGACCACCATGGTGACCGACCCCAACACCCGCAGGCCGTAGGTCACGGCCAGGTTTCGCAGAAAATCAATCGTCTCGCCCAAGGTTCATTTTCCTCCAACTACTGAAGAAGAGATCAGAGATTGGAGATGGAATCTCCAATCTCTAATCTCCGATTTCCAAAAGAGGCTTTGCCAATTCAAGCTGAAGCGATTATAAAACGCGGCCAGAGGATTGGCCAATGAACGCTGACCGGCCGTATTTTGACGAGGAAACCTGGACCAGCCTGCCTGCTTTTTTTGAGCGGCTGCCGGAGCCGGTGCGGCTGCACATTTGGGGGGATGAAACGGCCACCCCGGCCGAGGCCCAAGCCGCCCGCCTCGTCCAAACCCTGGCCATGCACTTTCCCGCCATCCAATTTCAGCTCTTTCCTCGCCGCGCCAATTACAGCTTTTACCCGGTTATTGGCGTGATGGGCCTCCAGGAAGGGGAGCCGGTAGATTACGGCGTCCGGCTGATTGGCTTGCCGGCCGGTGTCCAGATGACTTCCCTGGTGGCTGCCATCCAATGTGTCTCCTTTAGAGGCATGACTTCTGAAGCCCGCACCCGCATCCACCTGAGCCGGCTGCGCCACGAAGTAAAGCTGGAAATTATCACCACGGCCGACAATGAAACCGGGGCGCTCATGGCCCAGCGCGCCTTTAACATGGCCGTAGCCAGCCCGCTGGTGCGCAGCTACCTGATTATGGGCGACGCCTTCCCGGAGGCGTTCGTCCGTTACTCCATTCGGGAACTCCCCCACCTGATCATCAACGGCCGGGTCCACCTGAGCGGCGTGGTGGACGAAGAAACGCTCCTGCGCCACATGACCACGGCCGTCAAGCAAAACTGACAATGGCCGGGGCAGAAAATTCTCTATCCCCATTCACTTTCCCCATCACCTTGTCAGGCATATCAGGGCTTTGGCTATACCTTTCCAGGACTAAAGTCATCCTCCCTTGTAGGGCCGCTGTAATATTTGTCGTAATCTTTGTCCTATATAATAGGGCGTAACGATTGCGCCAACACTGGGAAAGGTTTGCGATAAAGTAGTTTCAACACTCCGGTTGCCCTTCTGGTAAAAGATAACTTACTTTGCCTGCGGCAAATGACCTTCCATCGCTGCAGGTGGTCATTTGCCCCAAAGTAGTTCTGGAAATTGAGTACCGGTACATCCAGACGCCAGGCCGGTGGTTGATGTTGTAGCCTGCCTCATAGGTGGGTTATGTCCATTTATGTTTTTATACAGCCCTGACAAGCGCCTGTTTATGAACAAATAAGCGTGATTGGCGTCATTGTAACGAGTAGCAAGGAGGCAATGATGAAGACAGTCTCGTACCACGATGGCCAACTCCATCGCCGGGCCAGGGTTTTGTCCGCTACCCTGCTCCTGACTATTCTCTTTTCCGGCATTATGGCCTTATTCTTTTTCCAGCTTTATGAAGCCCAGGCGGCTGGTGTGCTCGACGTAGAAATCGTTGCCGCCTACAACCTGGTGGTGGACTCCAACGTCCTCTCTCCCTCGACCTATGCCCCCTCAGTGGCTACGGTGCTGGGCCGGGTCTGCAACACCGGCGACGCCAGCCTGACGGGCGTCCAGATCTACATCGGCAACTACGACACTGTCACCCCCGCCAACAGCACGCCGGGCCAGTATCCCCAACGCACGAAGGCCGCCATCATGGCGGACCACCCGGCCCTGCACGCGGCCACGGCCAACGGCACGGCTTACTATTTCGAGCACGTCGGCGGCCGGATTGGCCTGAACGACGCCACCCGCTTTATCGGCACCCTGGCCGCGGGCCAGTGCGCCAACCAATACTGGCACTTCGCCTACCCCCGGCGTAGCAACCTGGCGGCCGACAACGACAACCTGGGGTCAGTTCCCACCTGGGGTGATTCGGTCAAGCCCGGCGACGACCTGTGGCTGCAATTTGACATTTGGGCTGACGACAACGCCGGCTCCACCAGCGACGACGAGATCTGGACGATGACCATGCGTAACGAGATCTCGGCCATGGCCAACAAGATCGAGCCTAACCCCAACGGTCACTGGTTTAACACTGATGGCGACAGCGTCCTGCCTGGCCAGGTCATCACGTCCAACGGCATTCTCTACGAGCTGGGCAATATTAACCAGGGCTTCGACAACGACGGCGACTACGTGCCCGATTACAACGCCTGGCTGCAGCCCATTGGCGATCCCAGCTATGATCCCAGTTGCTTCCGGCTGATCCGCACCAGCGGCGTCCTGACCGTCTCGCGGAGCAGCGGCCTGCCTGACCTGTATATCCCCTTTGACGACAGCGTCAGCGACCCATTGTACGGTGGCCCACTGTACTTTACCAACCTGCCCACCAGCAATACCGGCGTGATTGGCAAGGTCTTCTATACCTTCCTGGCCCTGGACGGCCCCTGCTCTACCACCCTCACCCCCTACCAGGAAGTGGCCTCCGGCCGTGATAACGAAAAGTTCAACGGCGATTACGGCGCCGGCATTCCCCCGGTTGGTAGCAGCAACCCGGCCGTCACCCTGGACAAGAGCAGCGCCCCGGCCACCATTCCCGCGACCGGCGGGACGATTGACTACGACATCGCCTTTGCCAACACCAGCGCCACCACGGCCGCCGGCCTGAGCCTGAGCAGCGGCGGGGTCAACGTTCCGCTGGTTCTCAGCGATACCGTGCCCACCGGCTTGCAGTACGTGGCCAACAGCGCCGCCAGCGCCAACACTTTCAGCTATTGCGCCTCCAACTGCGTCACCGTCCGTTTTTCCCTCGACAGCGGCCAGTCCTGGCAGACTACCGACCCCGGCACGGTCCTTAGTTCCGGCCCCAACAACCTGGTCGTCATCCAGTGGTGGCTGAACAGCCCGGTCCCGCCGCTGGGTTCCGGCGCCGTCCACTACGACGCCACCGTGCCGGCCACCTACATCGCCAACAACGGCAACCCGCTGATTACGAACTGCGCCGACGCTCGCTTTGGCGGCGGCCTGGCCTTTGCCGAGGATTGCGCCACCAACCTGGTCCAGGGCAATAACAGCCTGGGTAACTTTGTCTGGCGCGACCTGGACAATGACGCCGTCCAGGACGGCGGCAGCGAGACCGGCATCAGCGGCGTCACCGTCTGGCTCTACTGGGACCTGGACGACGACGGTGTGTTGGACAGCGCCGACCCGTTGATCGCTACGACGACCAGCAATGGCAGCGGTATTTATGGCTTCAGCAGCCTGCCTGACGGCAACTACCTGGTCCAGGTAGACAGCGACGACACGGATATACCCACCGGCTACCGGCTGACGACACGAGAGACCTACGCCATTCCCCTGGACCCAACCAGCACAAACCCAGCAGCGGTTACCAACGAGACGGCCGACTTTGGCTTTGGCCCCTCCCTGTCGTTGAGCAAGCAGCTCTCCGGCACGGACCCGCTCTACGAGGGCGACCTGGTCACTTATACGATTAACGTTACTAATAACCGGCCGGGCGATAGCAGCGGCACGCCTCAGGTCTGCACTTACGACACCTGGGCCAGCCTCCAGTCCCCTTACAGCGGGACGGGCCAGAAAGCCTGGCTCAACCCGGCAAATAGCCTTAATGCCCCCGACAGTACTTATGCTACTGCACCATACGCTGCTGCGTCCGAAAACCTCGGCGGTTACGGCTGGGGCCTCAGCGCGCAGACCGGCACTCCCACCTCGGTCCTGGTGCGCATCCCTTACCAAAAGGTTGGTACCTTTGGCGCCAATGACCAGTTCCAGGTCCGGCTAATTGACTGCGGGACGACCACTCCCGCCTGTGAGCCAGGTGGTAACGAGACTGGCGCCCCCGGCGGCGACGACACTCTTGTAGGCTTGCTGCGAACGTTTAACGTTGCCACGGATCTGCCGGGGACCAGCGGCACGCTGGTCATTGACGTGAGCGCCGACCGGGCCTGGAGCTGGTCCGACTTTACCGGCAACCGGATCACCATCCAGATGATCACCAACAAGGACAATACCAACGGCGCCCGCGACCTGAACGTGGACTCTGTCGGCTTCCGCGTCTCCAGCGGGCTGACCTGCAACGTGCCCGACGACGTGATGAACCCGGTCCCGCTGACCGATATCTTCGACAACACCAAATTCCAATTCGTCTCGGCCAGCCCGCCCGAAAGCAGCGTTTCCGGCGGGACGATCACCTGGAACAACGTCGGGCCGATCAACCCCGGCCAGAGCCGGACGGTGACCGTCGTCTTCCGCGTCCTCGAGCCACCGGGCAACAACCCGACTACCCACCAGAACTGCGCTGACAGTAGTGGCGGCATCTTTGCCAACGGCGAAGCGACCAACGACCCGGCCCAGTCGTGCGTCACCAACAACGTCAACCCCACCGGCTCCATTGGCGACCGCGTCTGGAACGACGCCGATGGCGATGGCATCCAGGACGCCGGTGAAACCGGCATCCCCTACGTCACTTTACACCTGTGCGGCCCGGCGGCCACGCCCAGCAATCCCTGCACGACGGCCAGCCCGGACTACCTGGCTTCAACAACCACGTCCGACGGCAGCGACGGCAACCCTATTGGCTACTATCTCTTTGACGCCCTCCGCGACGGCAACTACCGGGTCAACGTAGACACGACTACTGTCCCGGGTTTTGGCGCCAGCACCACCCAGACCGGCGACCCCGATCAGCCGGGCGTAGCCTGCACCGTCTGCGACAACTCTGGCGCGGCCACTATCGCCGCCGCCAACGATGTCACCACCGTGGATTTCGGCTATCGCCTAACCCGGGGTGTTATTTACGGCTCTACTTGGGAAGACCTGGACACCGACGGTGTGAAAGACGCCGGCGAACAACCAATTTCGGGGGTGACGGTTTACCTGTGTTCAACCACACCGTGTAATGGCGGCAGCGCGATAACCAGTGATACGACCGACGCCAGCGGTCATTACCTGTTTGACAACCTGCTGGCTGGCACGTACTACACCGCTGTCAATAGTGGCAGTCTGCCGGCCGGGACCACCTGGACCCAGAGTGGCGATCCCGATCAAACAGGGACGAACTGCTCGCCGCTATGCGACAACGAGTGGACAACTGGCGTCCCTCTGGCCGCCGGCCAGATTTATGGCTCGGTGGACTACGGCTACCACGGCAGCTACACCATTGGCAACACCATCTACGTGGACTGGAACGGCGATGGCGACCAGGATAGCGCCGAGGAAGGGATTAGCGGCGTAGATGTCCGGCTGTACGAGATCACCAACTGCGGCGCGGGCACCTGCACCGACGGCGACGAGACACTCAGCAGTAGCCCTATCGCCGGCGACACTACCGACCTCAGCGGCCACTATTTGTTCACCAACCTGCCGGCCGGCAACTATCGCGTGATCGTAGACAGCGGCGACATCCCCGCTTCCCACGCCCAAACCCAGGATCCGGACGAAGGCGGCGTTTGCGCTACCTGCGACGGCCAGGGCACGGCGACAGTCAACGCCGGCAACCCCGACGAACTGGACGAGGACTTCGGCTACCAGCCAACAGGCACCGGCTCGATTGGCGACCGGGTCTGGCAAGACGAAGACGGCGACGCCATCCAGGACAGCGGCGAGTCTGGCCTGGCCAACATCACCGTCAACCTCTATCACGACCTGAACAACAACAACGTCTACGACGCTGGCGTGGATGCGCTCATCGCCACCACGACCACCTCGGACGGTACCGACGGCAACCCCGTCGGCTACTACCTGTTCACCGGTCTGCCGGCCGATAACTACCTGCTAGACGTGGACACCAACGACGCCGACCTGCCCACCCTGGGTGGCCAGCCCTACGGCTTGAGCACCAACAACGATCCCCATCAGGTAGACCTGGCCAGCGGCCAGACGTACCTGCTGGCCGACTTCGGCTTCTACCCGGCCGGCATCATCGGCGACTACGTCTGGCAGGACGATAACGGCGACGGCGAACAGGGCGAAAATGAGACCGGCATCAACGGCGTAACTTTGCAGCTTTATGACTGTGGGGCCGATACAAACAGCGACGATAACGTCTGCGGCGACGCCGACGATGTGCTGTTGGATACGACGACCACAGCTAACGATGGCCTGGGTAACCCTGGCTACTACCAATTCACCGGCCTGGAAGCCGGCTACTACGAGGTCCGGGTCACCAGCGGCGTGCCAGCCGGCTACACTCAGACCGGCGACCCCGACGCCTACACCCCCTCCCCGCCCTGCACCGGGGCCGATGGCCCGGCCGGCGCCGGGACCGGTTGCGACAATGAATCCACCGAGATCCGCCTCAACGTCGGCCAGGTAGACCTGAGCAACGACTTCGGCTACCGGCCGCCGATCTTCATGGGCGATACCGTCTGGATCAACCCCGATGGTGACAGCGTCCAGGACCCCGGTGAGCCTGGTATCCCCTACGTCACCGTCCGTGTCTACCGCGATGGTCCCAATAATCAATGTGATGGCGGCGCCGGCGACGACGTTCTGGTAGCCACCACCGAAACAGACAGCCAGGGCCACTACGCCTTTGCCGGCAGCACGACGACCTTCACCGACGACGGGTACTGCATCGTCGTAGACAACACCGACCTCGACTTCCCGTCCGGCACGGTCCAAAACTACGACCCTGACGGCATCAATAATAACCAGACGCGGGTGGTAGTCAGCGGCGGCGCGGTCACCTCGGTCGGCAACAACAACTGCCCCAACTGCGAGCTGACGGCCGACTTCGGCTACCGCTACAACGGGACCAATAGTCTCAGCGGCACCGTCTTCTACGACGGTCTGAACAACGGCGGCCTCTACGACAGCGGGATCAACGACACCCCGTTCCAGGGCGTCCCCGTTTACCTCTACAACTGTGAAACCGGAACGTGTAACGACGGCGACGAAACCCTGGTTAGCAGCACGACGACGGCCGCCAACGGCAGCTACAGCTTTACCACGCTGCCGAACGGCACCTACCTCGTTGCTGTAGACCAGAACAATAGCCAGTTATTGGGCCTGGGCCAGACCCGCGAACCGAACCAGGACCCGTGCAGCGCCAGCCCGTCCAACTGCAACAACAACAACCAGGTCACGCTAAGCGGCGGGGCTGACTCGACCGGTAACGACTACGGCTTCTACGGCACGTTGGACTGCGGCGACCTACCGGACAATGACACCCTGAGCGCCGCTTACTTCTCGACGCTGAAGATTGACAACGGGGCTTGCCACCAGATTGGCGCTCTCCGCCTGGGCGCGACGATTGACGCCGAAAGCGATGGCCAGCCAGACACAGACGCCGGCACCGTCAGTGGTGGCGACGGCAGTGATGAAAACGGCATAACTCGCGCCAGTGGAACCCCCTGGACCCCAGGTTCGACAGTCAATCTCAGCGTAGTAGTAACGGGCAGCAATGGCTACCTGGTTGGCTGGTTCGACTGGGATGGCGACGGCGACTTCAGTCGGCCGGACGAGAGAGTGATCTTTGGCAGCATCGGCAGTGGAACGCAAACGCGTAGCCTGACCATCCCCAACTACTACACCACTGGCCAGAACCTGTTTGCCCGCTTCCGACTATACGATGCCAGCGGCGGCACGCCCACTTTTACCAGCCCAACCGGCATCGTCGGCAACGGCGAAGTGGAAGACTACCTGTGGCAGTTCGCCCCCACGGCCGTCACCCTCCGCACCGCCACAGCCGGCCCCCAGGACGCCGCGCAACGCTGGACGCCACTCCTCACCATCGTGGGGCTGCTGGCCACCAGCATCTACATCTTCAAACGCCGGCGAATTGCTTGAGCGGTAAGAGGGAAGCCTAGAGAAAAAGGGCTGCTGGACCAGCAGCCCTTTTCTATTTCCTGGGAGCCTCCCGCAGCGGAGCGTCCGGGGTGGGCGAGCCCAGCAGCCGGGAACTGACCCGCCGCCCGATCCGGCGCAGCTTGGAGCGGCCGCGGGCCGCAATGTAGCGCGCCCGCTTCCATTCCCGGTCCAGCAGGGGGACGTGGGGTGGTGTCACGTCCCACTTGACCACCGAGGCTGCCCAGGTCAACCCACCGCCAAAGCCGACAAAGACCACGTTGTCATCCGGCTTCAGCCGGCCTTCCTGTACGGCGTCGCACAGAGCGATAGGAATAGAAGCGGCCGAGGTATTGCCGGCCCTGTCCACATTCATGTAAAACAGGTCAGACGATACCTTTAACTTCTTGGCTGACGCCTCGATAATCCGGCTGTTGGCCTGGTGCGGCACAATCAGGGCCACGTCGTCAATCGTCAGGCCGGCCTTGCCCAACGCGTCCTCCACCACGTCGGCGAGCACGTGCGTGGCAAAGCGGAAGATCTGCCGGCCGTCCATGGCAATCGTGTTTTTCTTGTGGCCGTTGGGGTACAGGTATTCCGGCCCCAGGACGGGAATAGGATTGTGGTATACGGCCGGCAGGCTCAACAATTCCCCACCGGAGCCATCCGAACGGAGCGTCGAAGCCAGGACGCCGCCGGGGATGCTGGAGCCTTTGAGCACCACCGCCCCTGCTCCGTCGCCAAAGAGGATACAGGTCCCCCGGTCGTTCCAGTCCAGGACCCGGGACATCGTCTCTGCGCCAATGACGACGGCGTTGCGGACCGATTCGGTGGCCAGGGCCTGGGCCGCCATGCTCAGGGCATAGACAAAGCCGGAGCAGGCCGCGCTCAGGTCAAAAGCGCCGGCCCGCGACGCGCCCAGGTAATCCTGGACCCGGCAGGCCGTGGAGGGGAAAATGTACTCTGGCGTGGATGTGGCTACGATGATCAGCTCAACCTGGGAAGGGTGCATGTCGGCCACGGCCAGGGCTCGCGCCGCCGCTTCAAAGGCCAGCGTGGCCGTCGTCTCCCTGGACCCGGCAATCCGCCGTTCGCGAATGCCCGTGCGTGAGTAGATCCACTCGTCTGACGTATCCACCGTCCTGGCAATTTCGTCATTAGTTAGAACGCGGGTGGGCAAATAACTCCCCCAGCCGACGATATGTGCATATTTCATAACCTTTCTCCCGTTACCGTGTCACCTGGTGAGTGTCATGTGCTTCCGTGTCATGTGTCAAGTGGCCTGAGTTGGCCGGGCCAACTCCGCTGCCCCTACCCCTTACCCCCTGCCCCTCACACTTGACACCTGACACTTGACACCTGATACCTGACACCTGACACTGCCTTTTCTTCCCTATAGCAAAACCCGGAGCACTTGAATCAGTTGCGGCTTTGTTTCCGAAACGTATAATCAGCCGGCTTATGCGCCGTTGTCAAGCACCGCGCTCTTACGGCCTCAGCCTTTATGGTCTCCTGGCGCTCATGTTGGCCGCCTGCGCTCTCTGGCGGCCGCCAACCAGGCCAATCCCGACGCTTATCACCGACCCACCGCCGCCAGCCGCTTTTGAAACCCTGGCTGCGCTGACCTCGGCCACTGTGCCGCCGCGTGACCTGGCTGACCTGACCCGCCGCCTCAAGGGCCTGGACCCTGTCCCAGCCGTCGCCGGCAACACGCCGGCCGCCTGCCGCCCTGATGACCGCCAGCTCTTCTGGTACAAAGACCGGGCGGTGAACGAAAACGTCCAGGTCGAAGCCGTCCTCGTTTACTGTTCGGCTGAGTTAAATCTCTGGCTGGAGTCAGATGAGAAAGTGAGTGAAGCCAGGCTGCGCGAGGCGGCGGCCGTTGTAGAGCAGCAGATCTTACCCACCAACCGGGCCTTCTTCGGCCGGGAATGGCAACCCGGTATTGATGGCGATAACCGCTTGAATATTCTCCACCTGGCCGACATCGGTGGCAGCGTGGCCGGTTATTTCTCCCAGGCCGACGAATTTGTCGCCGACGTCAATCCTTATTCAAACCAACGCGAAGTCCTGTACGTCAGTCTCAAACATGCGCCTCTCGGCAGCGATGCGTATTATGCGGTGATTGCCCACGAGATGCAACACTTAATTCACTGGTACACCGACGCTAACGAAGAACCGTGGCTCAATGAAGGACTATCCGAACTGGCCATTTACTTAAACGGCTACGAGTCGGCCGGCTTTATGGCCGCCTACGCCGCCCAACCGGATGTGCAGCTTAACGACTTCCTCTACCAGGGCGAAGCCAGCAGCGCCCATTACGGCGCGGCCTTTCTCCTGACGGCCTACTTCCTCGACCGTTTTGGCGAAGAAGCCAGCCGGGCTCTGGTCCGCCACCCGGAAAATGGCATTGCCAGTTTTGAACAGCTCCTGGCCGATCTCCAGAGTGGTTTGACCTTTGACGACCTCTTCGCCGATTGGTTGGTGGCCAGCTACCTGGACGGCCGTGGCCTGGGCCAGGGTCTATACCAATACGACGACCTGGACGTGCCCCACCTGGAGGGCGAAACCCGGCCGGGCCGCTCGCCGGCCGGCCAAACGGCGGCCGTTTACCAGTACGGGGCCGATTTCATCCGCCTGCGCAGCGGCGAGCCTGTGACTTTTGTCTTTACCGGGACCCGGCAGGTGAGCCTGCTCGACGCCAGCCCTCACAGCGGTAATTATTTTTGGAGCAGTTACCCGGCCGACAATTCGGACGTTACCCTGACCCGTGAATTTGATTTGACCAGTTTGGCTCGGGCTACGCTCACCTTCTGGACCTGGTACGACCTGGAAGAAGGCTGGGATTATGCTTATCTGGCCGTCTCCGGCGACAGCGGCCTGAACTGGCAATTGCTGGAAACTGCCTCGACGACGGCCGTCAACCCGCAAGGCAATAGCTACGGTCCCGGTTACACCGGCGTTAGCGGCGGCGGTCTCTCGCCAGCCTGGACCCAGGAGACAGCCGACCTCAGTCTCTACGCCGGCCGGCCGATCCTGGTCCGTTTTGAGGTTATTACCGACGAAGCAGTTCACTACCAGGGCTTTGTCCTGGACGACATCGCCGTACCAGAGCTGGCTTACCTGGACGACGCCGAAAGCAGCGCTGAAGGGTGGCAGGCGGCCGGCTTCGTCCACCACGCCAACGTGCTGCCCCAGCGTTTTACCGTGCAGCTACTCCTCCTGGGCGACGGCGCGGCCCCGGTGGAGCGCTGGCAACTCGACGAAGACCAGACCGGCCGCTGGACAGTTCCCCTCAGCGACGAATTCCAGGAAGCAATCATCATCATCTCCGGCAATACACCCGTCACCCGGCAGCCAGCCGCCTACACCTACCAGGTAATCAATTAGTTGCCCAAATTCATTAAAAGTTAGCTACTTTTATACCAAACTGGACCAGGCCAGTGTAAACTATACCGGCTTAACCGGCCGGATGCTGGCCAACTCATGAAACACAGGAAAGAATTACCAATTACTCAATTATCAATTACCTTAGCGCGGGTGTTACCTCATGCGGTCAAACACATCTAACTACCCCCACCCCGCACCCCGGCAAAAATCAGGCGGTTGCACCTGGACCTGGCTCCTGGCCGGCTGCCTGGCGCTTTTCCTTTGCGCCGCCTGCTTTGGTGTGGTCAGCATCTCCGGCGGTATCCTTCTCGGCCAGCAGGTGGCGGGCAGTATCGGGGCTACTCAGACGGCCGAAGCCATTGCCCTGGCCACCATCCTGGCCCCCAGCCCCACAGCCACACCTACTATCCCACCGACCAGTACGGTCTTGCCTACACCACCGCCGGTCACACCTGCGGCCGGCTCCCCCACCCCTACCGAAACGCCCAAGCCGGGCGCCGTTTTTAACTTGAACCCGCCACCGGAAATTGAGCAGGAACCCAGTCAGGAAAATGCTTCTGAGCACCTGGCGGCCCTGGTCATGGCCGCTTACCCGGCCCACGATTATTACGAGAGCGCCGTGCGCCTGGGAGCGGTGGACGACATCGAACGCACCATCACCGGCGACCCCTATGTGGCCGGCAACCGCCGTGCCTTCACCGTGGGCCAGGACGAGATCGAGGCCGAGCTACTTGTTGTGACCGAACACACCTATTTCTGGTTCGAGCTGGGGCTAAACGCCAACCAGGCCACCGCGGCCGAGGCCGCCGAGCAGTTTGAGACAGAGTATTATCCCCTCCTGGTTGGCTTGTTTGGCGAAGAGTGGCGGCCGGGTGTGGACAACGACCCCCACTTCAGCATCCTGCACCTGGACGGCCTGGCCGATGGTGGCGAGCTGGGTTTCTTCGACAGTGGGGATGAGTATCCTCAGGCGATCAACAACGCCTCTAACGAACAGGAATTGATCTACCTGAACATGGATAACCTGCGCCTGGGGGAGGAACTCTATTTCGGTACGCTGGTCCACGAGGTCCAACATCTGATCCAGTGGCGCAACGATAGTAACGAAACTGCCTGGCTCAACGAAGGTCTCTCTCAACTGGCCGAGTTATACGCCGGCCTGGACACGGTAGATACCGTTTACGATTACCTGTCTAACCCCAACACCCAGTTAAATACCTGGGAATACGACGATGAAGATGCCGTATTTGCTCATTACGGTGCGGCCTACCTCTTTTCGGTCTACATTTGGGAGCAATTGGGCGACGAAGCGATCCGGGAACTGGCTCGCCACCCGGGCGACGGGCTCTACGGGGTCAACGATCTGTTGGCCCGCTACCAGCCGCAGTTAACGCTGGAACAGTTTATAGCCAACTGGACCGTTGCCAATTATCTCGATGACCAGGCGGCCGGCCCCATCTATCACTACCAAAACCTGGACCTCAGCCGGCCGGCCCACGCCATTGAGGTCAAGGTGCCGCCCTTTTCCACCGTTAACCAGGTCAACCAGTTCGGTGTCCACTATGCCGAGCTGGAGATGCGCGGCGAAACGACCATCTCCTTTGCCGGCGACACCCGGAGTGAGTTGATTACGGCGCCGCCCCCTAGCGGCCAGCAAATGTGGCTGGCCCCGGGCCTGGACAACCTGGATGCCCAACTTACGGCCGCCTTCGATCTGCGCGGCGTCAATCGGGCCACGCTTGAGTTTTGGGCCTGGTATGACCTGGAAGAGGACTTCGACTTTGCTTACGTCAGCGTCTCTACCAATCGCGGCGTTACCTGGCGCTTGTTGACGCCTGACCATGCCAGCCCAGGCGCTTATGGCCCGGCTTTCAGCGGCGACAGTCAGGAACAGTTTGGCAACAAAGACGGCTGGGTCCGGGAAGTGATTTCACTCAACAGTTACATTGGCCAGGAAATCCTGGTTCGCTTTGAGGTCCTGACTGACGGGGGGATCACCGGCCGTGGCTTTGCCCTAGACGACATTACGATCGCCGAACTCAGTTACGCCACTGATGTGGAATCCGGCAGTGATGGTTGGCAGGCAGACGGTTTTGTCCAGGCCGGCTGGCTGCTGCCACAGCAGTGGGGCCTGCACCTGATCCAATTTGGCGCCCCACCCCAGGTTACTCCCCTCCCGCTTAACGAACTCAACCAGGGCCAATGGCACGTAACCCTGGGGCCGGGGGGCGGCGTGTTGGTCATCACCCCCCTGACCCCCTTTACTGTTGACCCGGCATCTTACTGGCTGGTCGTCGAGTCAGGGTGAGCGTAAGGTCTTACGCTCACCCTGACTCCCTACGCTAACTCTTTTGCATTTGTTCGTACTGGGCGCGCATCTCTTTGCGCGTTTCTTCCATAGCCTGGCGCGCTTCCGCCAGTGCTTCCTCCCAACGGGATACGGCGTCGGCCCTCAGTTGCTGGCCAGAGGTAGGGGTCAGCAGCAAGGCGGCCGTCGCCCCAACAATCGCGCCACACATCGCACCGGCTAAAAAACTAAATATTCGATTCATCTCTGTTTTCTCCGCATAAGGTCTGGACTCGTTCCAAGAATCTACAATGCCCGCACCCGGCGCCCTGCGAAACGCCCCGTGCTCAGGCCCACAGTCCTACCCAGATTATAACCTAATCCCGATGTTCCTTAAAGTTGCCCGACCTGGCAATGAATCCGCTCCCCACCTGCCGTCCCCTCGCCCACTTGCAAACCCGCTGCGACCTTTGGTCGCCACTCGCAAACTCGCAAACTTGCCCCCTGCTCCTCTGCTCCCCTGCCCCCGGATGTCCGTCAAAGTTTTGCACAAGGGAAGAGCCGGGGGAAAATAGTGGGCAGGTGGCAAAGAAAAGGAGAGAGCGATGCGAGGGCAGGATTTTGGCGCGCAATGACAGGAACTGAGTGAAGAGGTGTTGAGTAGGATGAAGGGATGGCGAGTGCAGCACCCGCGGGCGACGTTGGGGAGATGGAAGCCGCGCTGGATGAACGGCTGGCGGGGCTACGCCGACGGATTTGGAAGGCTATACTCAAACAAAAGGGAATTAATGTCATGCATCGCTACCTGAAAATGATCGTGGTGGGGTGGCTTATCGTAACAGCCGTCGGGTTGATGGCCTGTGCCGAGTCAACACCCACCTCAACCCCGCAACCAATGACTGTCCAACCAACGGCTGCCCCTTCGCCAGTCCAAACGCTGGCCAGGCCCACGGCCGTGCCGACCTACCCGGCTGAGACTTACACAGCTACTGTTCAACCCCCGCCTGCTTCCACCGCTTACCCTGCCCCGGAAACGGCGGCCAACGCACCGGTGTACGGCTATCGCATCATTAACCAGTACCCACATGATGCAACAGCGTTTACTCAGGGCTTGGTCTGGTTGGATGGTGTGTTTTACGAGGGAACGGGGTTGTACGGCCGTTCTTCCTTGCGGCGTGTTAATCCAGAAACGGGCGAGGTGCAACAGATGATCGATCTTCCCGAACAATTCTTTGGTGAGGGCATCGTGGTCTGGGAGGAGCGAATCATCCAGATTACCTGGAAAGAGCAGACAGCCTTTGTCTATGACCGGGAGACGTTTGAACAGATAGGCGAGTTTTCGTATGCCACCGAAGGGTGGGGGATTACGCATGACGGCCGTCAATTGCTGATGAGCGATGGCACCAACACGCTTACTTTCCGTGATCCGGAAACATTTGCCGAATTAAGACAGATTCAAGTGTTTGATGGCGACGTACCAGTAACACAACTCAACGAACTGGAATACATCACTGGTGAAATATGGGCCAACATTTGGATGACCGAGCGCATCGCCCGCATTGATCCCCAAACGGGGCGGGTAACGGCCTGGGTAGACTTGACCGGGCTACGGCCCCCGGAAACCTTAAACGATGCCGACGCCGTTTTAAATGGGATTGCTTATAATCCGGCCGGGGATCGTCTCTTCGTCACCGGCAAACGGTGGCCCACCTTGTTTGAAATTGAACTCGTGCCCACTGCTCCTTGAGCGATAAATTTCCGCTTGACCCCAAGAATCCAACGGCTTTAATCGTTGGAGTACGTCACTCGACCCCTCTCTCGTCCGCCAATCTATAACCGGTCGGCCGTAATCTGGCCAAGGACGACCGGGCGGCTGGCACCGGTTGCCGCCGGCAAGTTGCCCGGCCGGCCATGCCAGCTCTCATAAGCCAGAATGGCAAAGGCCAGCGCCTCCTTGGCCTGGCCGGGGATACCCATCGCGTCAGACGGCAGTACCGTCGCCGGATGGACCGCATCGGCCAGCATACGCAGCAGCGCCAGGTTGCGCGCGCCGCCGCCGCTGATGATCACTACCTCCGGCAGGCATGGCAAAAAATCGCGGTAAGCGCGGCTGATAGTTTGGGCGGTGAAAGCCGTCAGGGTGGCGATGGTGTCGAGCAGCGCCAGGCCCATCGCCTCGGCGCGCTGCCATACCGCTTCGGCAAAGGCATTGGTAAAGAGTTCCCGGCCGGTGGACTTCGGCGGGCGGCGGGCGAAGTACGGCTGCTCCAATAGCCAGCCAAGGAGAACACCGTCAACTCGGCCCTGATCGGCCAGCGCCCCATGCCGGTCATATTGCAGACGGCCCTGGGTGATGCGGGCGGCGGCATGGTCAAGCAGGACATTGCCCGGCCCGGTGTCAAAGGCGAGTAGGGCCAGCTCTGGCCGGTTGAGCGGCGGCAGGAAGGTGACGTTGGCAATGCCGCCAATGTTTTGCGCCGCCCGCACTTCGCTGGGGTGGGTCAGTAAGAGGGTATCCACGTAGGCCACCAGCGGCGCGCCCTGGCCGCCGGCGGCCATGTCCCGCAGGCGAAAGTTGCTCACCACCGGCACGCCCAGCCGCTCGGCTATGACGGTTGCCTCGCCCACCTGGAGCGTCGAAGGCGGCGTGCCTTCGGGCGCGTGCCAGACCGTCTGGCCATGAGAGCCAACAAGCTGCACCTGGGCTGGAGTAAGGCCAGCCCGGGCCATTTCGGCCAGGGCCGCCTGTGCGAGCTGCTCGCCCAGGGCCACGTTCAGGGTGGAGAGCGCCGCCACACTGCCCGTTTCCGCTTGGGTAGCTGCCAGAATGGCCGCCCGTAAGCCAGGCGGGTGGGGCACCGTCCCATAATGAAACAGTCGCCAGTGCAGTGCCGGCGGCGCGCCGTCAATTTCGACAATGGCCACATCGGTCCCGTCGGCCGACGTGCCTGACATGAGGCCGGCAACAATCATATCGCTTTAACGACCAGCTCGTGGAGCGCCCGGCGAAAGGCCTGGATAGCCTGCGGCCGGCGGCCGTAATAGAGATAATTGGTCAGGCAGGCGATAACGAGCCGGCGTTTTGGATCGACGAACAGTGAAGTGCCGGTAAAGCCAGTATGGCCGAACGAATCAGGCCCCAGCGGATGGCCGACCGTCTCCGCCTCGGGCGACCAGAGCAGCCAGCCGAGGCCACGCCGTACCTGTCCCTCTTTCGCCTGGCAGCGGACCGCCTCCTGGGCCAGCGGCTGGGGTAACAGGGTAACTGGCCCGCCGTAAAGGCTATCCAGCCATGCCTGGCCGAGCGCCGCCAGCCCCGCGGCCGAGCCGAACAGGCCGGCATGGCCGGCGATGCCGCCCATAGCCCAGCTATTTTCGTCGTGGACCTCGCCCTGCATCCGCCGCTCGCGCCAGGCGCATAGCTCGGTCGGCGCACTCTCGGCCGGCGCCGCCGGCCCAAAGCGGATCGCCGGCCAATCAAGCGGGGCCAGGACTAACCCGGCAACCGCCTCGTCCAGCCGCCGGCGGCTCATTCGCTCAATCGCCCAGCCAAGCAGGATAAAGCCCAGGTCACTATAGACGACCCGGCTGCCCGGCCGGTAGGCAAAGAACGTCTCCAGCACGACGGCGGGGATGGCCTCGGGTGGCTGGCGGAATAGCGGCCGCCAGGCAGGCAAACCGCTGTTATGGGCCAGCAGATGGCGAAAGGTGACCTGGCTGGCATCAACCAGACCCGTCTCCTGGCTGGCGTTGATGAAGTGGCCCGGCTGCAACGGGTCTTCATAGGGCTGTATCGGCCGCAGCCCGCCAAAGTCGGGCAAGATGCCGCCTACGGGGCTATTCAGTGTGACCTCTCCCTCGGCCACCAGGCGAAGAAAAGCGGTAGTCGTGAACAACTTGGTCAGCGAGGCCAGGTCGAAGAGAGAAAGGTCTGAAGGTTTGGGGCCGGCGGTTGCCGGTTGCTCCACGGCCGGGTCCAGGCGGCCGACGGCGCGGTGGTAGAGGATTTGGCCATCCTGAGAGATATGCACGACGGCGGCGGGAAAGATTCGGCCGGCCGCCTCATTCAAGAAGGGATCGAGGGCCAGGGCGATTCTACTGTTCGCGTGCTTATCCTTGCTCAATGAGGCCAGCCTCGGCCTGCCGGCGAAAGTCATTCATATCCACCACTACGCCCTGCAGCCGTGACTCCTCGGCGGCAAAGGCCAGCAGGTGGCTCTCCAACGACTCGCGCGCGCTGGTCAGGGCTTCCGTCTCGCCGCGCGCCGCCCGGACAAAGCTCTCGACGATGGCCCGATCGCCGCCGCCGTGGCCGCTCGTCGCCGGGGGAATAGCAATTTCCTCCCGCCGGTTGGTCAGGTGGTCATTAATTTCGATGCGGCTGTCGCCGGAGACAAACCTGGCTCGCAGCGTGGCTCGTGTTCCGTCATAGCGCATGGTGCGGCCCTCTTCGTGCGAGTGGCCATGCATAAAGAGGACCACCGAGGCGCCGCCCGCAAATTCCATGTTGACCGTTTGGTGGTCCACCGCATCGTTGTCGCAGCGGTACACGCAGCGGCCGTACGGCCCGGTTTCCAGGGCCTGTCGCCGCCCGGCCATACTGGTATCGTCGCTCAGGGCCACTACCGAAAAGCCGTTGTTGTCCGGGTCCAGGTAATGGCGGCGGGCGTCAAATGGGCATGCCGGGCCGGCCGGGCAGCCGTCGGTGCAGCGGGCGGTCGCCCCTGGCGGCGCGTTTTCGGGCCGGAAGTGGATCAGCGAGCCAAAGGATTGCAGCCGCTCGACCGGCCGGCCGAGGTTCCAGTAGAGAATGTCGAGGTCGTGGCAACACTTGGCCAGGATCATCGGGCTGGAGGCGGCCGTATTGCCCCAACTGCCGCGGACAAAGCTGTGGGCCATGTGCCAGTAGATCACGTTCTCCCGGTGCTCGACGAGAACGATGTCGCCCAGGCGGCCGGAACGAAGAATATCGTGCAGAGTGGCAAAAAAGGGCGTGTAGCGCAGGACGTGGCATACCTGGAGCAGGCGACCGCTGCGCTCGGCCGTCTGCACCAGGTGGACGGTGTCCGCCAGGCGCGTGGTCATCGGCTTCTCCAACAGCACGTCATAACCGGCCTCCAGTGCCGCCAGGGTAGACGGATAATGGGTCCGGTCCTGGGTCATATTAAACAGGACATCGGCCAGCCGGCCGGCGGCCACAAGCTCCTCCCAGGACGAGAAGCGCCGTTCGGGGGGAATGGCGTGCGCTTGGGCGAAGCGTTCGCGCCGGACCCCGTTCGGCTCGGCCACAGCCACAAAGCGCAGCTCGTCAGGACGCTCCAGGGCATAGGGGCTGTAAGCGAATGTTCCGCGCACGCCGGCGCCGGCCATCACTGCTGTAATCGGTCTGGGCATTGGCCCTCCTCAATGATTATTCAGAAACGTAGGACTGCCGCATCTTCTCCAGGCGGGCCACGCTGTCGCCCAGGCCGCCGGGGCGGTTGCGCGCCAGCCACGTTGCCCGGTAGCGGCCGATCAGCTCGTCCGCCTCCTGGGACAATTGCCTGCCGGCCGCGGCCTCGCCATCGCCCACCATCCATAAGCCGCGCCGGCAGGCATGGCCCAGCATATCGGCGACGAGGGTGAACTCCTGGCGCACCAGTTCGGCGTCCTGTCTCTTCATGTCGCTCTGCGGCAGCCCCGCCATGACCTCGTCCAGGTAGGCGCTCGTCCGGCGCAGCGGCTCGGCGCGCAGCCGCTCGCCCTTAAACATCCGGCCTTCTACCTCCCGCAGTTCCTCCGGCAAGTAGCGTAAGAGCCAGAAGAGGGCGCTGCTGTTGTGGGGCATGATCCCCATTTCGCGGTAGGCGTTGCCCAGGTCGTAAGCCAGGCGGCCCATCCGGCCGGCCTCGTCTTGAAAGGCAAAGCGATCGAGCGCCCGGGCCATATCGAGGTCGCGATTGGCCTCGGTGGCCCAGGCGACGGCTGCGCCATAAGCAAAGCCCAGGTAGCTGACCGGCAGCGGCTGCCAATGGCCGTTGTCGCCCCAATCGGTGTTGAGATAGCCGATGGCTCCGCGGCGCAGGCCGTTCTCGGCCGCGCTGCGCAAGTTGGCCAGGGCGTTTTCCGTCCGGCCGGCGATGCTGTTCCAGGAAGAGGTGCCCGGACAGACGTAAAAGGGCACGCCTGATTGGGCAAAGATGGCCCCGTGTTCGTCGAAAGGATGGTCGGCCTCATAGCCCCACTCCAGGGCAATCATGTCGCGCGGTAGCTCGGCGACCAGGTCCGGGTGGTGGACGATAATGTCGCCCCAAAATTGCATCGTCCGGCCGCGTGCCTTGACCTCGAGATAAATCTTGCCCAAAAAGTCCAGGTAGACCCGGCCGCCGCCAAGCCGTTCGACGGCCTCTTTGCTGCGTCCCTGGCCGACGTCATAGGTCTCGTCACAACCGACGTTAAGCTGGCAGCTGCTGAAATGGGGCAGCAGCTCGTCAAAGAGGGTGCGCACCAGCTCGAGGCTGCGCGGATCGGTGGGGTTCAGGCTGTTCGGCCCCTGGCGATAGAAGCCCCAGGGCGTCTGCGCGCCTTCCGGCGCTTCGGCCAGGTGGGTGTATTCCTGGTGGTCGAGCCAACGGCTCATGTGACCAAAGCAGTTCTGGTTAGGCACCAGCTCGATAAAACGGTCGCGGCAGTAGGCGTCGAGGGCCAGAATTTCGGCCCCGGTCATGGGCGAGGCAGTGGCCCAGACCACCGGGTGGCGGCGGTAGGCAAAGGTATGCTCGGTGTACAGTTGGAGCTGGTTTATCTTCCAGGAAGCCAGCAGGTCAACCAGGTGGAACAGCGTTGCCATCGTGGGGACCTTGTCCCGGCTAATGTCGAGCATCAGCCCCCGATTGGGAAAGTCGGGCCAGTCGGTGATGCGCAGCGCCGGCAATTGGTCGCCGTACTGCCGCAAAAGCTGGATCAGGGTCAAGACGGCGTAAAAAGCGCCGGCCGGACTGCCGGCGACGGCGTGAATGGCCCGCGGCGTGATCGTTAATTCATAGCCGTCAGGCTGTTTCATCGCCCCAGGCACGACGTTCAGCACGGCGCCGAGCTGTTCCTGCGGCGCGCCCGTGCCGGCGACAACCTCCCAGCTCGCGCCGGCAAAATCGCGCAGCGCCGCTTGCAGCCGGCCGGCCGTAAAATAGAGCGCCGCCGCATCGCCGCCTTCCAGGGCGATTAGCTTGCCGTTGCTGGCAGCAAACATGCCCGGCTGTAGCTGGACTTGGCGGGGCATGGGTAAAAGGAAAGGTGCTTCAGACAATAGGCCTCCTTTAAGTTAGCTGCGCCAGCGCCTGGCGCACGCGGCCGCCGGCCTGGGCCAGCCGTTGCCGGGCATCAGCCGGGCTACAGCCGGCCAGGGTGGCCACAACGGCCACCTTGACGTCGCCGTCGCTCGCCAGCAGGGCACGGCCCGCCTCTTCATCGCCGATCCGGCACGCCTGGGCCACGATGCGACGCGCCCGCTCTCTTAATTTCGCGTTTTCCGCCCGCAGGTCAACCATCAGGTTACCGTAGCTCTTGCCCAGGCGGACCATCACCGCCGTGCTGAGCATATTCAGCACCAGCTTCTGGGCAGTGCCTGCTTTGAGCCGGGTCGAGCCGGTCAGCGCTTCCGGCCCCACCAACGGCGCAATGACGTGCTCGGCGCTGCCGGCGAAAGGGGTTGGTAAATTACAGACCAGGGCGATCGCCAGAGCGCCACGCCGGCGGGCCTCGGCCAGTGCGCCCTGCACGTAGGGTGTCTGGCCGCTGGCGGCAATGCCGACCACACTGTCAAGTGGCCCCACCGCCAGCGCCGCCAGCGCCGCCACGCCGGCCTGCGGGTCATCTTCGGCCCCTTCGACCGAGTCGCCGAAAGCGGCCGCGCCGCCGGCCATCACGGCCACAATGCGCCCCCGGTCTATGCCAAAAGTCGGCGGGCACTCCGAGGCGTCGAGCACACCCAACCGGCCCGACGTGCCCGCCCCGGCGTAGATCAGCCGGCCTCCCTGGGCCATACGGCCGGCAATCGCCTCGACCGCGCCGGCGATTGCCGGCAGGGCCGGCCGAACGGCGGCAACGGCCTGCCGGTCCAGCAAGTGCAGCAGTCCCACCAGCGCCGGCGGAGGCCGCCTGTCGAGGTCGCCGGTCAGCACGTTGGCTTCCTCCGAGGCCCGGACAGCGCCGTCCCCGGCCGGCTTAGGGCGACCGGCATGGATAGGGAGGCCCAGGGTTTCCAGCGCCAGCAAGGCCGCCCCGAAGGCAGCGCCGGCCGGCGGCAGCGCTGGCCGGGCGAAGGGGCAGGCGGTACGAATCGCCTGGCTGACCACCTGGCGGTAGAACGCGCTTTGCTCTAGCACTCCGCCGGCCATGACGACGGCGAAGGGGCTGTCCCACAGCGCCAGCCGCCGGGCGACGGCCGCCACCGCCTCGGCCAGGCTATCGGCTCCACGGACAACAATGTCAAGCGCCGCCAGGTCGCCGGCCTCGGCCGCCGCCAGCACCAATGGAGCTAAAGCCGCCAGGTCGGCCACCTGCCGGCTCGGGTCGTACAGCCAGCCGACCAGGTCGGTCACCTGGGCCAACCCCAATTGCCTGAGCACGCTTTGAGCCAGCTCTGTCGGCAGCCCTTGCCCATCTTCGGCCTCGCCGACCGCCCGCACGGCTTCACGGGCCAGAGCATAGCCGCTACCGGGGTCTACGAGATGGCCCCAGCCGCCGGCGCGCGCCGCGTCGCCTCGTTCGTTTTGGCCGTAGGCGATCATGCCCGTGCCGGCAATAAGCGCCACGCCGCAGCGGCCGCCCAGGCCACCCACCAGGGCCGCCAGGGCATCATTTTCCACCCGGACGGGAATTCCGGGCAACATTTCGGCCGCCAGCTCGGCAAAGAGGCGGCGTTCGGCCGGCCGGTCTACCCCGGACAGGGCCCACGTCACGGCCGCTACTCGGCCGAAGTCAACCCCGGCGGCGGTCGTTGCTTGGCGCATGGCGGCCGCCAGGTTGGCCTGGGCCTGGGCCAGCCCGACGTTATGGTAGTTGGCCGAGCCGCTCAGGCCCCGCCCCCGCACCTGGCCGCGGCCGTCGAGTACCACAGCCGCCGCCTTGCTGCCGCCGCCGTCAACGCCGATCACAAACGTGTGCGACACTTTGGTGTCGCCTTCACCTTGCCTGATCATTCACGCTTCACGCTTACTGGCCTGTCAGGCTAAGACGGCGGCGAGAGAAGATGGCTTCGCCTTCCACTCCTCCTCGCCGCCGTCTCGCCACTAAGATTGGTAAAGGGTGCGGCCGTTATTCGGCCGGCTGTAGCACGCCGCTCAGAAGCAGGACGATCGTAAACGGATCGGCGCCCGGACCGTTGAGATAGACCGGGTCGCCGTCGTCCGGCCAACCCGTTACCCGCACGTCGGGCACCGGGTTGTTGCCGTACCGTTCCCACAACGGAATTTGCGGCAGCAATTCGTTGTAGGCCAGCGCCAACTGGTTCACCAGCTCGCGCTGTTGCTCGATGTCGCTACCCTGCCCGGCCTGGTCGGTCAGGGTGCCCAGGTCTAATTCGCCCAGCGAGGTCTCTTGAACGAGGGGGAAGTTCATGCCTGGGCCGGTGGTGGCGGCCGCCGTGCCGCCGGTGAAGTTGTAGCTGTTAAAGTCAATGTCGTAGGCAAAGTGGGGGTGGGGATTGCCCGCGCCCCAATCGCGAATGGCCATCTGGAAGTCGCCGGCGCGAACGTCAACCGGGTGCTGCTGGAAGTTGACCCCACGGAAGGTGGTGGCGATGCCAAACTCGGTCAACTGCTCGGCGACATTCTCGGCCGCGGCCGACCAGTCGGCGAACTCGGCCGGGGCAGTCAGCTCAAACTCCAGCCGGGCGCCGGTGTCATCGAGCCAGACTCCGTCGCTGTCGCGGGTGAAGCCCAGCCCCGTCAGGAGTTCTTCGGCGGCGGCGGTGTCGAAGTCGTAGTGGTTCAACGCGGCCGTCGTCTCTTCGGTCAGCCAGCCGGGAGCCAGGTTGTCGGAGAAGCCACTCATCAAGAGCTGGCGCCGGCCGGAGTCGGCCAGGGAGATGAAGCCGTTTTCATCACGGTCAATGGCGTAGGCCACCGCCTGGCGAAACTCGGGCAGCTCAAAGGGATGGATATCCATGTTGAAGTAGAGCGCCGGACCAGTGTAGAGAGGAGCCCGAATGATCCGGATGCCGTCGGCGATAAACTGGCTTTCGGTCGCCGGCGGAAAGCCGTGCGTAGCGTAGTCCACTTCCTGAGCCAGGACCAGGGGGGTAATGTCGGGCGTCTCGCCGTTGAAGTTAACCAACCGGTCGAAGTGTACCCAATCGGCCATAAAGGAAGTTTCGTTCCGGTTGAGTATCAGTTGGGACTCGGTGATGCTGGACTGGTCAATCTTGTAAGGACCCAGGACGACCATGTCCTCCGGCCGGAAGGCGTTGAACTCCTGCACCAGCGCCGTCCACTCCTCCGACTCGGAGTCCTGACCGGCTGCAACCAGATCGCGTACGCGTTGGGCAAATTCGCCGTAGGTTGAGGACGGCCGGATGTTGGTTTCGCGTAGCACCCGGCGCGGCACCACGGTCGAAGGCTCGATGAGACTGAAATCAACCGTGCTCTCGTCTACCGCCTCGACGCCGTCAATGAAGCGCCATACGGCCAGGCTCAGCAGCCGGGCAATGTCAAAGGTGTCCACCACGTCCTGCGAGGTGAAGGGACTGCCGTCGCTCCAGACTGCACCCTGGACCAGGTGAACTCTCAGGGTCGTGTCGTCAACCCATTCCCACGATTCGCCGGCGAGGGGCATCCAGTCGTCTTCGGCCCACATATAGAAGAAAAGGGGTGGCTGCATGGTGTGGAAGTAGATGCCCAGGTTAATGGCGTCGGAGACGAAGCTGTTGAAGTGGCCGGCCGGCGGCGCCTGGTAGGGCCAGGCGACGTGCATTTCACTGGGCTCGCCGGCTTCCGGTTCCTCGGTCGGCTCAGCCGGCTCATCTGTCGGCTCGGCCGGCGCTTCTTCTTCGGTGGGTTCGGCCGGCGGCGCTTCTTCTTCGGTGGGTTCGGCCGGCGGCGCTTCTTCTTCTTCCGTCGGCTGGGGGGCCGCGTCGGTCGGCGCCGTCTCTTGGGCCCCCTGGCAGGCAACCAGGCTCAGGGCCAAAATCAATGTGAATAGTATCCAAAGGCGCTTTTTCATCTTTTTCTCCTACTTATTATTTGTTGAATCTCCTCGGGTAAAAAACCGAGCTACGGGCTTAAACTGCTGGTTTTGCCAACCATCTCTGTAAGCCTGCTGATAGTGACATTTGCTTACATTACGCTGCCAACGACCACCTCCTTTCCGGCGGCGACGCAAACCCTTTACCGTCGCGAGCCGAAGCGAACCAGAATCGTAATAACGACGAGGAAGATTAAACCGATGATTAAGGTGAGAATAGAAATGGCCCGTTCGGCGCTGCCCGGCGTAGTCACCAGGCTCAACAGCCCGGCCATAAATGTGACGTAAAAGCCGATCCGGAAGGCGGCCCGGCCCAGGCTGCTGTCAATCATCGTACCGGCGCCGCCTCGTTGATAACCGGGCAGGCCACCCTTCCCCCGTCGTCGGGGAGCGTCGCCAGCGGCGGAACGGCCGTATCGCACCAGCCCTCGACGGCAAAGGGGCAACGGGGATGAAAGGTGCAGCCGGGCGGTAGATTGAGCAGGCTGGGAATGTTGGCGCTGCGCAGCTCGATCGGCTGCTTGCGCCGGGCCAGGGCCGGGTCGGCCTCCGGCACGGCCGAAAGCAGCGCCTGGGTGTACGGGTGGCGCGGGTTTTCGATGATGCGCGGCGTTGGCCCTTCTTCGATCAGCCGGCCCAGGTACATGACCACAATCCGGCCGTTCCAGGCGAAATATTTGGCCAGGGCCAGGTCGTGGGTGATAAAAAGGAAAGTTACCTCCAGCTCGTTTCGCAGCCGGGCCAGCATGTTGAGCAGGCTGACCCTGATCGAAACGTCCACCATGGATACCGCTTCATCGGCCACGATAAACGAAGGCAGCACCGTCAAGGCCCGGGCGACCGACACGCGCTGCCGCTGGCCCCCGCTCAGTTGGTGGGGGTATTTGTCCAGAATTTCCGCGGCCGGCGTCAAGTCCACCACTTCCAGCAACTCCAGCGCGCGCTTATTGGCGGCCCTCCGGTTGGCGGCAAAGCCATGGTGGAGCAAGGGCGCGGTGAGGATCTGGCGCACCGTCTGGGTGGGATTCAGCGAGGCGTACGGGTCCTGGTGGACAATCTGGACCGCCTGGCGGTATTTGCGGCGGCTGGTCCGGTCCATCTGGGCGATATCCTGGCCCTGGTAAAAGATCTGGCCCGAGGTCGGCGGCAAGAGCCCGGCGACGATCCGGCCGGTTGTGCTCTTGCCGCAGCCGCTCTCGCCCACCAGGCAGACAATCTCACCCGGCTCAATCGCCAGAGAGATGGCATCAACGGCGACGACCCTTTCGGCATCTTTGCCGAATGCCCGCGTCACGTTGCGTAGCTCGATGAGCGGGATCACATCGCCCTCTCCACCTGATCGGCAGGCATCTCAACCGCTGTCTGCAGGGTTGCGGCCGCATGCACCGGCCGGGCCTCAACCTCGGCTGCCACGTCACGCCAGTTCCAGCAGGCGGCAAAATGGTCAGGCCCCACCGCTTCCAGTTCCGGCTCCTCGGTCTTGCAGCGGCTGGTGGCGAAGGGGCAGCGGGGATGGAATTTGCAGCCGCTCGGCAAATGGACCAGGTTGGGCGGGTTGCCGCGAATCGAAGCCAGCTCTTCAAAGCCGCCGGTGACCGTCGGCACCGCCCGGATCAGGCCCAGGGTATAGGGGTGGCGCGGCTGGTAGAAGATATCGTTAACCGGACCAAGCTCGACCACCTTGCCGGCATACATCGTCGCCACCCGGTCCGCCAGCTCGGCGGCGACGGCCAAATCGTGGGAGATAAACATCATCGTGAACTTCTGTTCCTCTTTGAGCCGGCGCAGCATGATGATAATTGACCGTTGGGTCAAAATATCGAGCGCCGTCGTCGGCTCGTCGAGGATCAAAATCTGTGGGTTCAATAGCAGCGCCAAGGCAATCAGCACCCGCTGGCGCATGCCACCGCTCAGCTCATGGGCATAGGCGTTGATGACCCGGTCCGGGTCGAGTTGGACAAAGCGCAGCAGCTCCAGGGCGCGTCGGCGCACTGCCGGCCGATCTTTCCAGCCGTGCGCCGCCGCCGTGTCCCACACTTGCTCCCAAATACGCACCACGGGGTTAAAGCTGTTTAAGGCCGATTGGAAGACAATGGCGCACTCGCTCCAGCGGAAGCGCCGCAGCGCCGGCGGCTTTAGACGGAGCACATCAATTTGCTGCTCGCCGCGGCGATAGGTAATCGTACCCCTGGTAATTCGGGCCGTACTGGCCAGCAAGCGCACGATACTCAGCCCCAACGTCGTCTTGCCCGAGCCACTCTCGCCGATTAAGGCCAGGCTCTCGCCGCCTAACAGGTCCAGCGTAACGCCGCGGACGGCCTGGACCATGCCGCCTTTGGTGGCGTAGGCGACGTGAATATCGGCCAGGCTGAGGGGAGCCAGACCATTTGCGGTTGATTGGTGGCGGGCGCTCCGTTCTTGCCTCATCGCCTCACAATTCCGTGCGCAGGCGCGGGTTGAAGACCAGCTCCAGCGAGCGCCCCATTGTCACTACCGACAGTTGAAAGAGGGCGATCGCCACGACCGGGCTCATGATGTACCAGACGCTGTCTTCAAAAAAGATGGCCCCGCGTATCCAGGCCAGGTTGATCATAACGCCCCAATTGCTGCCGGAGATGGGCACCAGCCCTAAGAGGACTAACCCCACCTGCTGGTAAATCGCCCCGGTCAGGGCCAGGGTGAAGCTGATGATGATATAGGCCATCATGTTGGGCACAATCTCGCGGAAGACGATGTACCAGGTGCCCAGGCCCAACGACCGGGCTGCTTCGACAAAGTCCCGCTCCTTTAGCGAAAGCGCCTGCGCTCGCACCGCCCGCAGCAGGGCCGGCCAACTTAATAGGCCCAGCAAGATCCCTAGAAAGAGCAGACTGTCGAACTGGATGAGGGCCGCCAGCACCGCCAGCAGCGGAAATTGGGGGATGGTCAGGACAATGTCGGTCACGGTCATGATCCCGCCGTCCACCGCCCCGCCGGCGAAGCCGGCCAACGTGCCGAAGGTCACGGCGAGCGAGGTCGAGAGGACGGCGGCAATCAGGGCCACCTGGATGACCTCCCGGCCGCCGTTCACCACCTGCGAGAAAATATCGCGGCCCTGGTGGTCGGTGCCCAGCCAGAATTCTCGGGAAGGCGGCTGGTAAATCTGGTCAATTTTCGTTTGCGTGTCCAGCGGCACGTAACGGGGACCGATATACGAGACGAGCAAGATGGTCAGGACCATCAGAAAGCCGGCAAATCCGACCTTGTTATAAGTCAGGATGCGCAGCGTAATCAGCAGCGAGCCGGCGAAATGTCTGATCCCTGACCGGATGCGGGCCAGGAAAGAGGTTGGCGGAGGTTGCCTGGTCATGCCGCTACTCCTTATCACCCAGCTTGATGCGCGGATCGATCCAGCTATAGAGGATGTCGGCGAAGAGGTTGGCAAAGATGACCGATAGGGTCAGGATCAGGAAGACCGCCTGCATCACGCTGTAGTCGCGCCGCTGCACGCTCTGGAGGAGCGTGCTGCCGATACCCTGGTAGCGAAAGATGCCTTCAATCAGCAGCGAGCCGCCGACGACAAAGCCGATGGCAATCGTCAATTGGGTAAAAAGGGGCAGAGCGGCATTGCGGCCTACATACCCCGTCACAATGCGGCCGTCCTTCAGCCCTTTGGCCCGGGCCACCATCACGTAATCTTCGCCCAAGACGCCAATCGTGCTGCTCTTCATCGTCAGCATCCAGCCGCCCAACGTGGTCAGAACATAGGTCAGCATTGGCAGCGAGGCGTGGAAGAAAACATCTTTGACAAAAGCCCAGGACAGCTCCGGTTCCACGCCCGGTGAGAGCGACCCGCGCATGTCGGCGATGGGCACCAGCTTCCACTGCACGCCCAACCATACGACCAGTAAAATGGCGACCAGGTAATTGGGGACAGAGGCCGAGATCGAGGCCAGCACCGTCAGCGCCTGGTCAATCAGGCCGTTGCGCCGGTAGGCCATCAGCAGGCCCAGCAAAATCCCGAGCATAAAACTGATCATCAAAGAGGTGCCGACGCTGAAGATGGTCCAGGGAAGGAAACGGGCGATGATGCTGCTCACCGTCGTGCCAGGCGAAAGAATCGAGGTGCCCAGGTCTCCCTGAAACAGGTTGCCCATATAGTCAAAGTATTGCAGGAGCAGCGGTTGGTCCAGGTCAATCGAAAAGAGTGCGGCCGCCTGGTCCTGGGCCTGGTGGTAGGGGATCGAATACTCGACGATTAACTGGTTGATGTAAATCTCCACCGGGTTGCCGGGTAGGAGGCGAATTAAAAAGAAGGTCAGGGTGATGACGGTAAAGGCCGTCAGTAGCGCTTTCAGCAGCCGGCGCACCAGGTAGTTGGCGGCCAGTCGGCGCAGCCATTTAAGCGCCGTATCCGGCGCGCGTACGAGTGTGCCTTGAGGCAGTGCCGTTGTACTCACGTCATCCTTCCTTACGTAAATGTCCAAAAACAACTTCTCGTTTTGGTTCGCAGTGGCGACTGGAGTCGCCACTCCGAACGTATTTCTGCACGCTTACGACGTGGCCCGGTCAGGCATAGAGCAGCACGCCGTGCCGCTGCCCGGCGAAAGTCGCCAGGTCCGGCGCCCAACCGGCAATCACCTCGCCGGCCGCTGCCCCGGCTTCAAGCTGCTGGCGTGGCTGGTCCGTTCCCATCAACTGGTCAAAATGGGGCAATCGCCAGGCGAACTCGGCCGGGTAAAGGCGGCGGATAACGTCAATCAGGTGCAGCGCCACGGTGACCGGCCGCAAACGATGGCGGTCCGTTACCTGAAGCTGTACCCCGCCGCACCATTGGCCGGCCCATTTGCTGCTCGCCGGCTTAAAGCGGGCCGGGCGAAAAGAGATGCCCGGCAGATCCACCTCGTCCATTGCCTGGCTAAGCCTCTCGCCGTCCACCCAGGGCGCGCCAACCACCTCAAACGGCGTTGCTGTGCCCCGGCCCTCACTCAGATTGGTTCCTTCGATGAGGCACGTCCCCGGGTAAAGCAGTGCATTCTCTAGCCGGGGCAGCGCCGGTGAAGGCGGTGTCCACGCCAGACCCGTCTCGTCAAACCACATCGCGCGCCGCCAGCCGGCGCAGGGCACTACCCGCAGCCGAACCGAAATGCCCCAGAACTCGCTAAACAGCCGGGCCAGCTCGCCCATGGTCAACCCGTGACGAATGGGCATTGGCCCGCAGCCGGTGAAGCTTTCAAATTCCGGCTTCAACAGCGGCCCTTCGATAATCGTTCCGTCGATCGGGTTCGGCCGGTCGCATACAATCACCGGTATATCGTGCTCGGCTGCCGCCTGCAGGACGTATAGCAGCGTCGTCGTATAGGTGTAGAAACGCACGCCAACACACTGGACGTCAAAAATAAGTAGCTCAAGCCCGGCCAACATGGCCGAGGTCGGCCGGCGGCTCTCGCCGTACAGGCTGTAGATGGGCAGGCCCAGCGGCGACTCTGGGGCCGATTCAACCCTCTCGCCGGCTTCGGCCCGGCCGTAAAAGCCGTGCTCCGGCCCAAAGAGCGCTGCCAAGTGTACCTTTTCCGCCTGTCTAAGCGCTTCGACCGTCGTGGTCATGTTGCCATTCACCGCAGCAGCATTGCTGACCAGGCCGGCCGGCCGGCCGGCAACCAGCTCTATCTGTTGCTCCAGCAAAACATCAATGCCCGGCGACACAGGCATAAAAGCTAAAGCGGGACGATCACAGGCTCGTCCGATTTTGGCGGCGCTTTTTCGCCGGGCGCCACCAGCACGTCGGCCACTGAGCTGGTTCGCGGCCCCTCGCCGGCCGTCAACTCGACCCTTAGCCGGGAGCGATCGGCGCGATACCACGACAGCACATATTCCACCGGCTGGTTTTCCTTGGCATAGGTGATGCGCTCCATGGCTAAAACAGGCTCGTGGGGCGCGATATCCAGCAGGCCGGCCGTCATTTCGTCGGCTTTATCGGCCTCAATCATCTGGATGGCCCGCCTTGGGTAAACGCCGTAGACCCTTTGTAGAATCTCGTAAAGCGAGCCGCTACCCAGGTCCAATTCCTCCAGGCCGGGAAAGCGGGCCTGGACCAGATGGGTTGACTCCAGGGCAACAGGAGCGCCATTCGCCAGCCGCAGGCGGGTAAAAGAGATCAGGGGTGTGCCCGGCAGGACGCCAAAGACCTCCGCCTCGCGCGCGCCGGCCGGGATGACGGCCAGCTTGATGACCCGCGAGCTGGGGATGAACCCCTGCGACTGCAGGAGCTGCGTCAGACCGGAAAGGCGCTGTAGATTTTGGACAATTTTAGGACCGTCGGCGACAAACGTCCCCTTGCCCGGCACCGTATACAACCAGCCTTCGGCGATGAGGGTCTGCAATGCCTGGCGCACTGTCATACGGCTGACGCCAGTCAGCTCGCTCATCTCGCGCTCGGAGGGCGCTTGCTGGTGGGGCTGCAATTCACCCTGCTTGACCGCTTGCAACAGCAGGTTGCGAATCTGGAGATAAAGTGGCACCGCGCTCTGTTTAGCGATGTCTGAGGGATTCAATCGCATAGAGGTAAGGTCCAGGCCGCTCGTGGCAACAACTAACAGGTGGAGAAAAGAGGATTGGTATAGACCAACCTAGTCCACATTGTACCGGCCCTCCGGCTCTCTGTCAATCACTCCGTAGCGGGTCCCTGCCCCCGGGTGTCCGTCAAAGTTTTGCACGGGGGAGGAGTAAAGGGAAAATAGAGGGCAAAAGGCACAGAAAAGGAGAAAGAACGATGCGACGGCCGGATTTTGACGGGCAGTGGCAGGAACTGAGTGAAGAGGTGTTGAGTGGGATGAAGGAGTGGCGGCTGCAACATCCGCGGGCAACGTTGGGGGAGATGGAGGCGGCGCTGGATGAACGGCTGGCCGGATTACGACGGCGGATGCTAGAAAATATGGCTGAGGCCAGCCAGACAGCAGATTGGCGGGAAGCAGCCGAAGGGGAAAAGCCGGTCTGCCCCCAGTGTCAGCAACCGCTGCAACGGCGAGGGGAACAGGAACGGGGATTGCAGACCCAGGGAGGCCAAACTATCAGCCTCAAACGGCAATACGGGGTTTGCCCGGAGTGTGGGGTGGGTCTTTTTCCCCCTGGATGAAGAACTAGCCCTGCTACCTGGGTCCTTGACGCCCACCTTGCAGGAGTGGTTAGTCCGGCTGGGGGCGTGGATGCCATTTGAGCAGGCGGCGGAGATAGTGGCCAGTTTCAGCCGGACGCAGGTGAGTGAAGCAGGCGCCCGGCGGAAAACGGAGGCCGCCGGGGCGGTGTATGTTCAGTTACAGAAGGAAGCGGTCGAGGCGTTGGAAGGGGGGCGGGCGGAGGCGAATCTGGGGCCGGCTCGGTTGGTGATCACGGCTGATGGGGCGATGGTGCCGCTGGTGGGTGGGGAGTGGGCCGAAGTCAAGACGCTGACCATTGGCGTGCCAGAAGTGGCGGTGACAGCGAGTGGGGAAACGGTGGTTCACACTCAAGAATTGTCTTACTTCTCCCGACTGGCCGAGGCGGAGCAGTTCATCCGTGACGCCCTGGTGGAGACGGAGCGGCGCGGCTTGAGTACGGCTGGGGCGGTGGCAGCCGTGGGCGACGGCGCGGAGTGGATTCAAGGTCTGGTGGACTTTCACCGGCCCGATGCCCTGCGAGTGCTGGACTTCCCCCATGCGGCCGAAAAAGTAGGCCAGGTAGGACAACTCCTGAGCGACGCCAACGTTCCCCTGAGCGAGGGCTGGTTAACTGACGAACGCCACCGCCTCAAACACGAGGGGCCAGCCACCCTGCTAGACCAACTGCGGCAGTGGCGGCAGACCCACCCTGACTTGCCCCTAGAGGAGCCGTTTAACTACCTGGAGAAACGAGCAAAGCTGATGGACTACCCCGCTTTTCAACAGGCTGGCTGGCCCATTGGCAGCGGCAGCGGCGAAAGTGCCAATAAGCTCGTCGTCGAAGCTCGTCTCAAGGGCGCGGGCATGCACTGGCAGCGCGACCAGGTCAACCCCATGCTGGCCTTGCGCAACATTGTCTGTCACCACCGTTGGGACGAAGCCTGGCCGCACATTGCTGACCGCCTCCGCCATGACGACCGCCAACGCCGCCGCCTCAAACAGTACCAACGTCGCGCGGCTAAAGCGCCGGCCTCCGCTGCGCCGCCCCCGCCGCTCACCTTCTCCTCCGTCAAAGTGGCTCCGGCTGAGCCTGCCCTTCCACCTTCACCGGAGAAAAAGTCATCCCGCCCAGCCGCCGACCATCCTTGGCGCCGTTCCCCCATTGGCCGCGCCAGGTTCCGCTCATCCTCCCCTAAAACCGTTGCAAAAATCTGACGCCCACCCCCTGCCCCCGAAATAGTTTACAACCGGCCGGGGCCGTGTTAAACTGTTGCTAGTACGTTAACACCTGCAAGCAGTGACAGCAGAGGTTACCATAGCAGTTGCCACAGCCAAAGGTAGTGCGCCATGGAAGAAATAGTCATTATTCTCGTTGCCCTCAGTGCTGTCCTGGGGACTCTGATTGGTCACATCCTGGCCCGCACCCAAGCCAGTAATTACCAACTGAATCACCTGAACGCCATTTACGGCTCCCAACCCCGTAAACCGGACGTGGTAGCCATTATTGACAAAAGTACCCGCACCTGGGGAATATTTTGGTGGCGCAAGGGCCACCGGCCGGACCTGATTAGCGCCCAACTGGCCCGGACCTACCTGCGGGGCGTGGATTTTCACCGCGCCCTGTTGAGCAACGCCGATCTGACTGACGCCATGTTGAGCGAATGCAATCTCTCCGGCTGCGACATGGCCGACGCCCGGCTCATCAATGCCAACCTCATTGCCGCCGACCTGAGTGAGGCCAACCTGAGCGAAGCCAGCCTGATGAACGCCTATTTGAGCCGGGCCAACTTGAGCTATGCCCACCTCTTCAACGCCCGCTTGGAAAACGCCCACCTGGTCCACACCAACCTGAGCAACGCCAACCTCGGCCGGGCCGATTTGCGCAACGCCAACCTGGCCAACGCCAACCTGTCCGACGCCAACCTCTACGCCGCCGATTTGACCGGGGCCAACCTGTGCGGGGCTAACTTAACTGGGGCTTACCTCACCAGCACCCGGTTGAGCAAAGCCAACCTCAGCGGCATTGCTAACCTGCGCAGCGCCGCCGACCTGACCGGCGCCGACCTGACCGGGGCCAACCTGAGTGGGGCTAATTTGAGCGAAGCCTACCTGTCAAGCACCAATTTGAGCGGGGCCAACCTTAGCGGCGTCGTGGACCTGACCGGCGCCGACCTGACCGGGGCGGATCTCAGTGGGACCGATCTGACCGGGGCGCGCCTGGTCGGGGCCGACCTCAGCGGGGCTAACCTGAGCGAGGCCAATCTCAGCGGGGCCGACCTCAGCCACGCTAACCTTTATGGCACGCGGCTGGCCGAGGCCAAAATGGCCAATGCGACGCTGAGCGGGGCCAGCCTGACCGGGGCCGACCTGGGTGGGGCTAACTTGACGGGTGCCAATCTCAGCGAAGCCACGCTGCTCCACGCCAATTTGAAGTCGGCCGACCTGACCGGCGCCAACCTGACCAACACCTGGCTGGTCAACGCCGACCTGACCGAAGCCAACCTCAACGGCGCTAATTTGCGGGGCAACAACCTCAGCGGCTCTGATCTCAGCCACGCCAACCTGGCCTACGCCGACCTGACAGACACCTGGCTGGTTAACGCTAACCTGACCGGAGCCATCGTCACCGATGCCCAATTGTCCCAGGTCCATACCCGGGCCGGCGCCATCATGCCCGGTGGTTCTATTCCGCCGGTCGAACCCAACGGCAAACCGTGACTTTCCCGGCCAAAATCGGGCATGCCCACCTGAAAGTACGTGACCTTGAGCGGGCCGTGGAGTTTTACACCCACGCCCTGAACCTGCGGGTCAATGACCGCTGGGAGGAACAGTACGTTTTCCTCACCGGTACGGAAATGCACCACGAAATCGCCTTGCAACGAGTTGGGCCGGAAGCGCCCGATCCGCCACCGCACGGTGTGGGCCTCTACCACGTCGCCTTTGAAGTACCCGACAAACGCGCCTTTGCCCTGGCCGTGCAACACCTGCGCCAGATGGGCGTGGAAGTGGCTACAGTGGACCACGTGGGCATCAGTTGGGCCATGTACTTCAGCGACCCCGACGGCAACGGCCTGGAAATCTACTGGGACAGTCGCGGGGGGGACACCTCGCGCCGCTGGCTGGGCAACCGGCCGATTCCAGAACAAGAACTTTTAGACACGCTTACCGGTTAACCTGCGAGGGAGTCAGCCTGGCCGGTTATTGGTTATTGGTTATTGGATCGGGCATAATAACTAATAACCAATAACTTTTTGACTGCCGGCCATGTCCGAGTACATTGAGATCCAAACCGATCCTACCGACGACCCAGACGTATTTCGTTTTCACACCAACCTCCTGCTGGTCGAAGCGGGGGTAGAGGAGTATGATTCGGCCGCAGCGATGGAAGAAGGCTCGCCCGTCGCCCAGGCCCTGGCCGCCGTCGAGGGCCTCGCCCACCTGCGCCTCGAAACCCACGACCTGCTCATCACCCGCGACCCGGCCGTCCCCTGGCACGCCATCATTGCCGACGTAACGGCCGCGATTAAGGATTTCTTTTTGTAGGTTATTGGTTATTTGTTATTAGTTATTATGTCAAGTTAAAACGGCCAATAACCAATTTACCAATAACCAATAACCAATAACCAATCTCCAATCTCCCCCTTATGCGCCGCCCCCCGCCCTCCCTCATCCTCGCCGTCGTGGCCTTTGGCGTTTTTGTCGCTGCCGACGATTTGACCGTCGTCTCCACCATGCTGCGGCAGATCATTTTTGACCTGGAAATTCCCCTACCCGATGGTCTGGACGACGCCGCCTGGATCGTCAACGCTTACCTCATTGCCTACGTCGTCGTCATGCCCTTCGTCGGCCGGCTGAGCGACATCCTGGGGCGGCGGGCTGTGTACGTTGGCGCGCTGTTTTTGTTCCTGGCCGGCTCCATTTGGGTCCCCTTTGCCCCCAACCTGCCCACCTTCATCGTTGGCCGGGTGCTGACCGCCCTGGGCGGCGGGGCCATGGTCCCGGTGGGCATGGCCATCCTAGGCGACATTTATGAGCCGCGCCGCCGCGCCTCGGCCCTGGGGGCACTGGGCGCAGTGGACACGGCCGGCTGGGTCTGGGGGCCGCTTTACGGCGCGCTCCTCATTCGCTACCTGACCTGGCGCTGGCAATTCTATTTAAACATCCCCCTCAGCCTGGTGGGCATTGCCGCCGCCTGGTGGGCGCTGGGCGGCCTGCCCCGGCCGGCCCGCCGCGAACGGATAGACTGGCTGGGCACCGCCGCCCTCACCGCTGCCCTATTGGCCCTCAACGTCGCCCTCCTCAACAGCAGCGACATCCAGAGCGTCGGCAGCCTGGCCGATCTTTCCGGCCAGCAATCCCCCAACACCCTCCCCCTCTACATCCTCTCCGCCGTCTGCCTCGTCCTCTTCATCGCCATCGAGCGCACCCTCACCCGCCATCACACTGGTCCAGGTTTTGCCCTGGACACCACACCCCCACACCCCCACACCCCTACATCCCCTCCCCCCCTCATTGATTTCCGCCTCTTCACCCGCCGCAACTTCACCCCGGCCGTCCTAGTCAACTTCCTGATTGGCTCAACGCTCATCATCGCCGTTGTCAACGTTCCCCTGCTCATTAACGTGATCGAGTTTGACGTGGAACAGGCGGCCGTCACCAGCGGCTGGCTGCTCAGCGCTATGACCGCCTCCATGGCCGTCGCCGCCTACGCCGGCGGCCGCCTGACCGAGCGTTGGGGCTACCGGCCCGTGGCCCTGGCCGGCCTCCTGGCCTGCGCCGTTGGCTTCAGCCTGATGGGGAGTTCCTGGACGGCCGCCACCCCTTACCAGCAAATGGCCTGGCACCTGGCCATCCTGGGGCTGGGTTTCGGCCTGGTCATTGCCCCCATTGGCGCGGCCGTCATCAACGCCGCCCCGGAAGACCAACGCGGCATTGCCTCCGGCCTGGTCATCGTCCTGCGCCTCATCGGCATGAGCGTCGGCCTCTCCGGCCTCACCGCCTGGGGCCTGCACCGCTTCAACGTTCTGCGCACCCTCATCGAGCTACCCCCTCTGGACGACCCAGGCTTTCAAACGGCCCTCATCGAGGGGCTAACCAACACCACCGTCGCCGTCCTGGCCGAGACCTTCCTCGTCTCCGCTGGCCTCGCCCTGCTGGCCCTGCTGGTCGCCCTGGCCCTCCGCCGCGACACGTTCACCGCCGATCATTGACAGTTTCACCAGCCAGGCTCTACCATTCATTCGCGAAATTCGCCTATTCGTCCCATTCGCGATTAACCCTCGCCCTACCGCGACACGTTCAACAGCGATCAATCGGCCCAAACGGCCGGCAGGTAAAGCCTGTATACGAGCCCACCGGGCGCCAGCTTGAGCGCAAAGGCATCAGGCGGGAAAGCCCCGGCATAGCCGGCGATGTAGGCGCTGCCGGCCGCATCCACGGCAATTCCCCGGCCATAGTTGGTGCTATCCATACCCAGGAAGGTCCCGTAATCCAGATCATCCCCGGCCGGGAGGAGTTTCACCAAAAAGCCGTCATAGTCACCGTTGTGGCTCGTATCATACACTCCAGAGGTAGTGGGGAAATCACTGGAGAAAGTCCATCCGGTCACCATGGCCTGGCCACTCCCATCGAGATCAACGCCGCCAGCTTCATCCTCCCCGCCGCCACCCAGGAATGTCCCATAGACTAGAGCGCTGCCGGCGGGGTTCATCTGGATGGTAAAGACGTCCCGGCCGCCATTGTAATCGATGTCGTAAGACCCAGGGGTGGTCGGGAAGTCCGTGGAATTCGTACGGCCGGCAATAGTGGCCTCTCCGGCCGTGGTGACAGCGATGCCTTTGCCGTCGTCGAAATCGGCGCCGCCCAGGAAAGAGGCGTAGGCCAGGTCGCTGCCATCCGGCAAGAGCTTGATCACAAAGGCATCGGTCAGACCGCCGTTGTAATCGGTATCAAAAGCGCCAGGCGTGGTGGGGAAACCGGCCGAGTAGGTGTGGCCGGTCAGGTAGGCGCTGTTCGTCCCGTCTAAGACGATCCCATAAGCCGCCTCAAAAGCGCCCGCCCCGACGAAGGTGCTGTAGACCAGGTCGTCCCCGGCCGCGTTGATCTTAACGGCCATGACGTCGCCGCCGCTATTATAGTCGGTATCGTAGGCCCCAGGCGTCGTCGGGAAATTACCGGACTCCGTGTAACCGGTAACGAAGGCATTACCCGCTCCATCTACCGTAATGCCCCCGCCGTAATCATCACTATCCCCGCCCAGATAGGTAGCGTAGACCAGATCGCTGCCATCCGGGCTCACTTTGGCGACAAAAGCATCAATATCGCCGCCATTGTAGTCGGTATCGTAGGCCCCAGGTGTGGTCGGGAAATCAGTAGAGTAGGTGTAACCGGCAATATAGGCGTTGCCGTCCTCGTCAACGGTAATTTTCGAGCCCTGATCCAGGGCGCTGCCGCCGATAAAAGTGGCGTAGACCAGCTCGCTGCCGTCGGGACTCAACTTAACCACGAAAGCGTCGAAGCTGTCATTGAGCGTGGTATCGTAGGCGCCAGGGGTCGTTGGAAAGTCAGTCGAGTCGGTCATACCCGTCACGTAACTGTTGCCGGCGCTATCAACGGCGATGTCCCAACCGTTCTCCGTATTAATGCCACCCAGAACGGTGATATAGACCAAATCGGAGCCGTGCAGGCTTTGGAGCGGCCGGTTCTGGCCGGTACCCGCAGCATGGCCAGGCGGGGCCACGCTGAAGGGAGCTAAAATATCACTCTCGGCCATAGAGGGTGAGGCTGGCAGCGTAGCTAGCAAAAGCAGCAACGTCATAATGGCCAGAAAAAGGGCTGGGGCAAACAATGGTCGTTTCATTTCTTCCTTGCCCGGCTACTGCTCCACAATAGCCACAATAAAGGCATCGCTGGCCGCATCTTCGACCACGCTAATCTGGACCTGCCGGCCGTCCTTGGTGAAGAGGAAAGAGGCTATCGGCTCGTCAATAAATTCGTTCGCTGTAGCCCACCCGGCAGCAGCCATTTCCTCCTGGTAGAAGGCTACAATCTCGTCAAACGGCCGGTTGCTTTGATAGGTCAGGATGCCTGATACAGCAGTAACCTGGGAAGCGTCTTCTAGAACAGGAAATTCTGACTCTATTTCCGACGCCCCTGGACACCCGGCCGGGATAGCGATGGCCAGGCTTTCCGCAGTGGGCGTGAAATTCAGCTCGTAATAAATATCCCCTTCGGTCACAGCATCCCCGGCCAGCAGCGCGCTGGTGCCCCGGCCATCTAGCACCACCTGGACGACGTAGCCGCCGTCTCGGGCCACGGCAATGGAGCCTTGCTCAATCTCGGTGATGTCGCCGGCCGTCGGGTGGGAGAAGTTGACGTTGGCGGTGCTGAGGGCGTAGCGGTCGGCCAACACGCCGTTGACCAGCACCCCGGCCTCCAACAGCGGCGCTTCCCCGCTCAGGATGCCGCCGGTATCCAGCAGTACGCCAAAGCCCTGCAGCCGCTGCTGGCTCTCGTCGGCCACGCAGTTGCCCGTTGGCAGGACGAAATATTCCACGCCCTCCGACTGGACAATAGTAAAGGTGTTGCCGGAGACAAAGTTGGCGCTGCCCTCGGCATTGAAGACCAGACTTAAGGCCGGCGGCTGGACCACCCGGCCGCCTGTTCCGGTCACCTGGCCGCTGGTCGTCGAGCCGTCGTCGTTTTGCCGCTCGTACTGGAACAGCAAATCAATCTGATTAGCCGTTAGAGCTGGCGGCGCGTCGTACAGGCCAGGATCAGACAGGTTAAGGCTCTGCGCCGGGCCGGCCGCCGTAGCCGGGGGCTGGGTCGCTTCGGCCGGCGGTTGAACGGTCTTGGTCGGCGGGATCACCTGCACGGCCTCCTCCGTGGGGCTGGCCACATTGGTATTCTCGTTTGCCTCCTCGCCCCCACCCAGCAACGTCTGGCAGGCCAGGCTGGCCAGCCCCAAGAACAACAGCAACACTCCCATCCATCGCATTGACCGTCCCATCATTCTTCCTCGTCTTAAGACCAAAAAATTCGCGTTAATTCGCGTCAACGCAACTTTTGCGTCATTCCTTGCTTGCTTTTCTCTCCCAAGCCCTCCTTTACTGCAATGCTCAATTCCTCCAGTTGGCGCGGGGCCACTGTGGAGGGTGCGTCGGCCATCAGGTCGGCCGCCTGCTGGCTTTTGGGAAAGGCAATCACCTCCCGAATATTCGGCTCGCCGGCCATCAACATCACCAGCCGGTCAATCCCCGGGGCAATGCCTCCGTGCGGCGGCGTGCCGTACTCAAAAGCATCTAGCAGGTGGCCAAACTGCTCTCGCGCCTCCTCCATCGAAAAGCCGATCAGGTTCATAATCTTCTGCTGCAGCCACCGCTCGTGGATCCGGATGCTGCCGCCGCCGACCTCGTAGCCGTTGCAGATCAGGTCGTACTGCTCGCTCAACACGGCCCGCGGGTCGCTGTCCAGCCAGGAGATGTGCTCCCGCTTGGGCGCGGTGAACATGTGATGGCTGGGTGCGTAATGGCCGTCTTCCAACATCTCCTCGAACAACGGGAAGTCAACCACCCAGGCAAAAGCCAGCTCCTTCCTATCCTTGTAACCCAGCCGCTGCCCCATCTCCTCGCGCATTGCTCCCAGCACGGCGTGAACGATGCGCCGCTCGTCGCTGGCAATCAGGAGCAGGTCGCCCGGCTCGGCCGACAGGCGCTCCATCACGGCCACCAACTGCTCCACACTGAAGAACTTGGTAATGAAGCCGCGAATCTCCTCCGTTTCCGGGTCAATGGCCATCCAGGCCAGCCCCTTGGCCCCGGCCTCTTTGGCCATCTCTTCCAGCTCTGTCAACTGCTTGCGGCTATACGTGCCGCAGCCGGGCACGCGGATGGCCTTGACCGGCTTGCCGGCCGCTACGTTCTCGGCAAAAACGTGAAAGGCGCTCTTGCCGGCAATGTCCGAAATATCCACCAACTCCAGTCCAAAGCGCAGGTCCGGCCGGTCCGTGCCAAAGCGCTCCATCGCCTCGGCGTAGCTCAACCGGGGAAATTGCTCGTAGGCCAGGGGAACGGCGCTGGCCGTTTTGACCATGCCAACAATCAACGCTTCCACCAGGTTGAGTACGTCGTCCCGCTCGACAAAGCTCATCTCCACGTCCAGTTGAGTAAACTCCGGCTGGCGGTCGGCGCGCTGGTCCTCGTCGCGAAAACAGCGGGCAATCTGGAAATAACGCTCGTAACCGGCGACCATCAACAACTGCTTTAACTGCTGTGGGCTTTGCGGTAGGGCGTAGAACTTGCCCGGGTGTACCCGGCTGGGAACGAGGTAGTCCCGCGCCCCTTCTGGCGTACTCTTGAAGAGAATGGGGGTCTCGACCTCGATAAAGCCACGTCTATCCAGGAAATCGCGAATAAACTTGACCGCCTGATGGCGAATCATCATATTGCGTTGCATCCGTTCCCGGCGTAGGTCCAGGTAACGGTACTTCAGCCGCAGCGCCTCGTCCACTGCCTCCTCCCGGTCAATGAGAAACGGCGGCGTTTTGGCCGGGTTCAACACTACCAATTCGTCGCTCAGCACCTCAATCTCGCCGGTCGGCAAATCGGGGTTCTCCTGCCCAGCCGGCCGCCGGGAGACCTGGCCTCTCACCTGGACCACGTACTCCGGCCGGATCTGCTCGGCCGCGCTAAAAGCCGCCTGGGAGCGGCCGGCATCCACCACCACCTGTGTTTTCCCATCCCGGTCGCGCACGTCAATAAAAATAATGCCGCCCATGTCCCGGCGGCGATGCACCCACCCGGCCAGTGTCACCTGTTGTCCCACGTTTTCCACGCGCAATTCACCGCAGTTATGCGTCTTCAGCATCTCAATCCTCATTCCTTGTCGCTTGGAGATCAGGCGGAAATTGTATCTTGCGGCCAGGACTCCGACAAACCAGGGTTTCTAAGAAAAATTTGATAAAAATTGACACCCCTTTACTTACTTGCTACAATTCCTGTAGATGAAAGTATCATTGGGAAGCGATTGAAAGAAAAAAGGATTTGAAGCAATGAATGTGGTAGAGCAAACCGACACCATCCAACTAACCGAGTCAGCGGCCGACATGGTCCGCAATTTGCTCGCTCAGAAGAACGTCCCCAACCACGGGCTGCGGGTCTTCGTCTCCGGCGGCGGCTGCTCCGGCATGCAGTACGGCATGGCCCTGGAAGCTGAGCCCCGGCCCTACGACCACGTCGTTGAGAGCGAAGGCGTCCGGCTGTTCGTGGACCCGACCAGCATGATGTACCTGGGCGGCTCCGTGGTAGATTACGAAGATAGCCTGATGGGCGGCGGTTTTCGGATTGAGAACCCCAACGCCGTTTCCACCTGCGGCTGTGGCCACTCCTTCAAAACGACCGGCCAGGCCGGCAGCGCTGCCCAGGGCGACGGCTGCGGCTGCGGTTAAATTTCCTCTTCGTTTTGCTTTTTCGGCGGGGCGTCTAGCGCATCAGACGTCCCGCTTTGTCTGTCTCACCAATGCCTGCTCGCTACTTTACCGTCGAAGAAGCCAACGCCTTATTGCCGGAGATTAAGCCGCTTATGGCTCGGCTCCTGGAGCGGCGAGCCAAAGTCGCTACCATGCAAAATGAGCTGGCTGGCATCCTTAACGGCGACCTCAGCGACGTCGGCGGCCGGACGGCTTCCGACATGGTTCAAGACTTTGCCGCCATTGAACGCTTGGTGATGAAAGTCAGGGCTTATGGCTGCGTCGTCAAGGACCTGAACGTGGGCCTGCTGGATTTCCTCTCCGAGCGTAACGGTCGGGAAGTGTACCTCTGCTGGCGTTACGGCGAGCCACGCATCGAATATTATCACGAGCTTCACACCGGCTTTGCCGGCCGCGAGCGTTTGTAATTATATCGCCGGCTTCCCGGTTAAGCCGGCCATGCCAACCACCGGGAGTAACCGTCAGTGTTAGGAAAACTTTGGCCAAGAGCAAAACAGAGCCACGCCTCCAACATTGTCTGGCTTGACCTGGGCGACCTGGGGGACCTGGTCCATCCCAACGGGCCGCACGAACAATGGCAAGATCACGGCCTGGGGCTGCTGCGGACTATCCTCCACCAGAACGGCATTCTCACCGACCTGCTCTCCACCCGGGCTGTGACCTCCTGGAACCAGTTGCGCAAGCAATTGGAAGGCTACGACATGCTGATCATGAACGTGCGTAGCTACACCTTCCCCGTCGCCTACCGCTCGGCCAAAATTTTCAAGGAAGTCAACCCCAACGGCCTGGTCCTCACCGGCGGCATGCACGCCACTGTAGCCCCAGATGAAATGACGGCCGTTGCCGAATTTGACAAGATTTGCCAGGGACCAGGCGAGAAAACGATTGTGGACCTGGTGCGTGCCCCCCAGACCTTCCCCCGGCTCTTTATGGGCGTCGGCGCCAAATCTATGGCCGAGTGGCCAATGATTGACCGCACCCTCTGGCCTCGGCCGGCCAGCGACAGGCTGGCCAAAACCTTCAATTGGCCCCTGGAGCCGGAGTGCGGCTGGGGGCCGCCAGCCGTGGCTACCATCCTCACCAGCCGGGTCTGCCCCTGGCAGTGTGTCTTCTGCAACGAGAACTCCTACATCGGCAATATGGGCCGCCGGCCGGTGGAAATGATCATTGACGAGTTAAACTACCTCGACCGGACCCACGGCCCGCTGGGCTCGGTCGTCATTCACGACTCCATGTTCTTCCAGAACCCAAGCTGGCTGGAGGAATGGATTGAAAAGTACCCGAGCAAAGCCAACAAGCTCTGGCCTTACTGGGCGGCCGCCCGGGCCGATACGGTCCGCCAATGGCCTGAATTGTTCGCAGCCCTCGTTCGCGAGACCAACTGGCATACCGTCTCCATTGGCTTCGAGTCCGGCAGCGACCGGGTGTTGCGCATTCTCAACAAAGAATGCACCGAGGAAGACAACTACTTCGCCATTGACCTGCTCCATCGCATCGGCGACGAAATGGAAGCCGAGGGCAAACAGCCCCCCGTCTTTTGGTCCAATATCATGCTCGGCATCCCCGGCGAGACCCACGAAGACGCCTTTAAGACCATGCGCATGCTCAAATATATGCGCCGGGTTATGCCTTCCATCGCTTTCTATGCCCCCTACCCTGGTTCGGCCCTGGGCCACCAGCTCATCGCCGAGGGCCGGAGCCTGATGACCAAGGACAACTACCACCGTTTCCCCGACGACGAAAAGGTGAAAGGGGTGGACTACCAGTTCTACCGCGATTTGCTGGCCGGCCGGTACGACGACGAAATCAACAAGGGACTGGACGCGGCCGCCCGCCGGCGCCAGGGTGTTTTCACCGGCGCGCTGACAAAGGCTTAATCCATGAGCAGCTTCAGCAACCCGCACTACATGTACCTGTTCGACTTAAAAAATGGTAAGAAGAAACTGGCCTACGGCCAGTCGCCGGAAGACGCCCTGGAAATCCTCAGCTACCGGCTGTCGCCCGAAGAAATGGACCAGATAATTAAGGACAGCTACATCAAGATCTCGCAAAGAAAATTACAGGAATACGTTCATCTCCTGGCCTAGCAGTGTAGCTGTATGGTTGTGTGGTTATGTCAATTACACAGCTACATAACCACACAACCACATAACCACATGAAATAGACGATGCGGCTGTCCAGGAGCCATAAACGAGTCCTTCAGGCGATGGCCCACGGCCATTTTCTCAAGTCCCACCGAGACATTGAAGGGGGCAAGTTTTTCAATTTGCATCCACCGGATGGGGAGCCGGAAATTATCGAGCCGGCCGTCGTCGAGTACTTATACACTCAGGGGTTGGTAGACAGCAACAAAAAGTTTCCGGTCGCCACCTACTGGCTTACTGAAAAAGGCAAAGCAACTGTTGATATGTAGCTGTGTGGCTGTGTAGGTGTGTAATCCACATAGTTACACAACCACATAACCACACTTAAAGAGGAGACTTTGTGACTTTACCACCATTGCCCGGCAACGTTGCCGAATTAGACAGTTCCCGCTGGGAAACGTTTGAACCATATTACCAGGAACTTCAGACTCGGGAATTGGCCCCGGCCAATGCCCGCCAATGGCTCGAAGATTGGTCCAGGCTATCCAAGGTCGTCCGGGAAGTCAATGCCTCGTTGTACATTGAAAAAACCCTGGACACCACCGACGAGGCCAGGGAACGGGCTTTTCTCGATTTCATCAACCACGTTGAGCCACAGGTCCAGATAGCTGAGCAGGCGCTTAAGGAGCGGTTGTTGGCCCTGGACGCGGCGGGCGCGGCACCGTCGCTGGGCGAGGACGTGGCCCTGGTGTTGCGAAATATGCGTAACGAGGCCGATCTGTTCCGCAAGGAGAACGTTCCGCTGCTCACCGAGCTGGAGCGCCTGTCTAACGAGTACGACAAAATGACTGGCAGCATGGCCGCCCAGTGGGACGGCGAGAGCGTCAACCTGAGCCAGCTCAACCAGTTCTTGTACAGCAAAGACAGAGCGGTGCGTGAGCGGGCCTGGAAAACGATGATGGACCTATGGGCCGCTCAGCGCCAGGAATTGAACAAGCTCTATAGCCGGATGCTTCGTGTCCGGCAGCAGGTAGCCAGCAACGCCGGCCTGCCCGATTACCGCGCCTATTCTTTCCGCGAATCCGGCCGCTTCGATTACACACCTGAGGACTGCCTGGCCTTCCACCGGGCTATTGAAAGGGTCGTCGTTCCGGCCGCCGCGCGCATCCTGGAAAAAAGGCGCCACCGCCTGGGACTGGAACGGCTCCGGCCGTGGGACGTGGGCGTGGAGCCAGGCGACCAGCCGCCTCTCAAGCCGTACGAGAGCCAGGCTGAACTCATCGGCCGCAGCCGCCAGATGTTCCAGCAGGTAGACCCGGAACTGGGGCGCTTTTTCGCCACAATGGACGAGGATCAATTGCTCGACCTGAGTACCCGGCCGGGCAAGGCCTTGGGAGGCTATTGTCAAAACCTGCCGCTACGGCAGCGGCCGTTCATCTTCATGAACGGCGTGGGCCTCCACGAAGATGTACAGACGTTGCTCCACGAGGCCGGTCACGCCTTCCACGACTTTGAAGCCTCTGCTCTGCCGCTCGTTTGGCACCTGGATGTGCCACTCGAGTTCTGTGAGGTGGCCTCGATGAGCATGGAGTTGCTGGCCGCTCCCTACCTCATCCAGGAGTATGGTGGCTTTTATACGTCGGCCGAGGCCGCCCGCGCCCGCATTGAGCACCTGGAAGGGATTATCCTCTTTCTGCCCTATATGGCCGTGGTAGATGCTTTCCAACACTGGGTCTACACCCACCCCCAGGAGGCGGCCGACGCTGCTCGCTGCGACGCCACCTGGGACACCCTCTGGGCCCGCTTCATGCCTGTCATCAATTGGGAGGGTTTTGAGGCCGAACGCATGAGCGGCTGGCACCGCAAACCCCACATCTTCCAGGCCCCCTTCTACTACGTCGAATACGGCCTGGCCCAGGTGGGTGCGCTGCAAGTCTGGCGTAACAGCCTGCACGATCAGGCCGGGGCCGTAGCCACCTATCGCCGGGCGCTGGCCAGGGGGGGCACCCAGACGCTGCCGGAACTATTCGCCACGGCCGGGGCCAAATTCCGTTTCGACGAAGCCATGCTCAGCGATCTGGTCGCCCTGGTTGAGGAAACCGTAACCGCTCTGGAAAAGTACGTGTTCAATATCCAATCCGCGCGCGGCAACGTCCGTCGCAATGAATAGCTCCATCTGCCCACTACGAAACCGGACCATTACCCGGTCACGCTGCGTCTGATTGAGATCGCCGTGCAGCATTTCCACAGAATAGGCGCGCGCCGCCAGACGCTGCCCTAACGCATCTACCTCCAGCTTGGTTCGGCAGAGGATAATTGCCGAAGTCGGCCTCTCGTAGTCGAGAATCCGTACCAACACAGTTCGCACCTGCTCCAATTTCAGCGTCCCCCGCCGGATATGATCGAGCAGTCGCCCCGGTGTGCCGACCACAATCTGCACACCCCGTTTAAGCGCGCGAAGCTGGCATTCGATGGGTTGGCCGCCATACACTGGCAGCACAGAACTGCGATGGTATTTACTATAGGAATAAACGCCTCTGCGACCTGCACTGCACCCTGGCTCTACCAAAAGATTTACGTTCCTGGAACGCTTATTTTCCGATGAACCGCCCGCCCCTGGTAAAACACAGCGACTGGGTGGTCTGGCCGCAACCAGGCCCGAACGGCCATACCGGACGCCAGCTCCACCGTGTGTGGTTGCCAGCTATGCACCCGGCCGCCTCGATCCAGAGCGACAGTGTAAATGGTGGCAATACCCACAAAACGCCGATCTACGATCCGGCCATTAGCCCCGGCCGGCTCCGCCCGGAGCGTCACGTCGTCCGGCCGTACGGCTACCTCCACCGTCGTACCGGCCGGCAAGGCCACCGGCTGTGACAACGGCCCTAGCGGCGTCATTATCCCCTCGTCCGTCACCTGGCCAGGCAGGAAATCACTCTGGCCCATAAATTCCGCTACAAAGCGAGTGGCCGGCTCGTGAAAGATCTCGGCCGGCGTGCCAACTTGCTCCAGTGTCCCGGCCTGCATCACCGCCACCCGGTCGCCAATAAAGAGTGCTTCTTCCTGGTCGTGGGTCACAAAAATAGCAGTCGCCCGGCTCTTCTTCAGCAGGTCGCGCACCTCGGCCCGCACCTGGCTGCGCAGGCTGGTATCCAGGTTAGAAAACGGTTCGTCCAATAGCAAAACGGCCGGTTCCGGTGCCAGGGCCCGGGCCAGGGCCACCCGCTGCTGCTGGCCCCCAGACAACTCATGGGGCATCTGGTCTTCCAGCCCTTCTAAACCAACCATGGCCAGCATGGCCTCCACCTGTTCCTCCGCCTGGCTGCCGCGCCCCAGGCCAAAGGCCACGTTTTGGGCCACGTTCAGGTGAGGAAAAATGGCATAATCCTGGAAAACCATGCCCACCCGCCGCCTTTCCGGTGGCCAGTGCAGCCGGTCGTCAGCGACCACCTGGCCGGCCACCTCAATCCGGCCGCCGTCCAGCTTTTCAAAGCCGGCAATCAGGCGCAACGTCGTCGTCTTGCCGCAGCCGCTGGGACCAAGCAAAGCCAGCACCTGGCCGGACTCAACCGTAAAGCTCAGGTCGTCAACCACGACCGTAGTTCCGAATTTTTTACACAGGTTGTAGCAGGCTACCTTGACTTCACTCATTGATCCCATTGTATGGTGCGCCAGGTGGTTTGGCGAATCAGGTCGCAATGAGTTATTATTAATTTTGTCATAAAAATTCTGAACTTGCCTTGGCTGTGGCGTGTTTTCGCTGGCGAAAACCAGTCTCCCGACCGCGCCACCCCAGTTGTGAGGAGATCGGTTGATGAGACCAAGTGTGGCCATGCGCGAATATCTGGCCGAGATTTACCGCCTGCAAGAGTACGAGCCGACGGTGAGCACCACCAGCCTGGCTGAGCGGTTGAACGTCTCTGCCCCGGCCGTGCCGCGCATGCTGAAGCGGTTGAAAAGCGCTGGCTACGTGAAACATATTCCCTATCAAGGTGTGGAACTGACCGAGCGCGGCCGGGAGGAGGCCCTGCGTGAACTCCGCCGCCACCGCATTCTGGAAGTGTTCCTGGTCAAGATTATGGGCTTTACCTGGGACGAGGCCCACCAACACGCTGACGACCTGTCCCAGGGATTGAACGACGCCCTGACCGAGCGGATGGCCGAAATGACCAGCTACCCCACCCGTTGCCCACACGGCGAGCCGATTCCTGACGCCGAGGGCAGGCTACCGGAGGTCAACGACATCTGCATCATCAACCTGAGCATAGGCCACAAAGGAGAGGTGAGCCGGGTGCGAACCCACGAGCTGGAGAAACTGCGCTACTTTGCCACGTTGGGCCTGATCCCTGGCGCACCCGTTGAAATTGTCGGCCGGGCGCCTTTCAACGGCCCCATGCGGCTACGCGTAGGCCGGGAAGAAGTGGTGCTCGGCGCTGAACTGACCCAGTCGTTGTGGGTAACATAAAGAGATTAGAGATTGGAGATTTTAAACAACCTCTTGTTGCTAATCTCTAATCTCTAATCTCCAATCCTCTAAGGAAACAGCCGCCTCGTCTTAACCTCCGCCACGGCATCCGTCCGGTAACGGTAGATCATCGCCGGCCGGCCTTCCGCTTCCTTCTTTTTCTTGCCTGTTTCTTCCAGGATTTCAGAGGAAAGAATTTTGCGCCGGAAGTTGCGCTTGTCCAACTCCTCCCCCAGGACGATTTCGTAAGCCTGCTGCAACTCTGAGAGGGTAAATTCGTCCGGCAGCAACTGGAAGCCGACGGCCGTGTATTCCAGCTTGTAACGCAGGCGGGTGAGAGCGTACTCCAAAATCTTGGCGTGGTCAAAAGCCAACGGCGGCAGATCCTTCATGGAAAACCATTCCGCCGCCTCCGCGTCGCTGCCCGCCTGGTGCCAGATAGTGTCTGACGACACCAGGGCAAAGTAAGCGACCGTAATCACCCGGGTGCGCGGGTCGCGGTCCGGGTCGCCAAAGGTGTAAAGCTGCTCAATATAAACGTCGGTTACCCCTGTCTCCTCGGCCAATTCCCGCAGGGCGGCCTCTTCCAACGATTCATCTATGTGAACAAAACCACCCGGAATGGCCCACATTCCGGCAAAGGGAGAGTTTTTACGCTGGACCAGCAACACCTTCAGGTCCTCTTCAATCAGCGAAAAAATGACCACATCCACCGTCACCGACGGCCGGTCATACTTACTGGCGTCATAGCCTGCAGGCCAATCGTTCGTCGCGTTTTTGTCTGACATCGTTAACGAAAAAGTCCCTAGCAGCAAATAGCCAGGGACTTTCCTTTTTATCCGGCTCCCAAAAAGCGCCTATGGTGCTGCTGGTGGTGCTACTGGCGTTGGTGGTAAGGGCGGAATCACCGGAATAGGTACCTGGTCAGCCCTTGGCTCCAGGCCAACGTCCAGCGGCTCGGGAACAACCAGGCCACCCTGATCTACCAATTGCGGCAGGCTCACACTGGTAGTAATAAAGACGCTGGTATCGCCTTGGGCACGTAAGGCCAGGTGAATTTGAATTCCCACTTCCAGAGCCCACTTGAGCACCAGCGCATCCTGGACAGGCATACTGAGAATTACCAGGTCTGGCTCGTCCTCCGGCCGCTCTTTAGTTGGCTCGGCCGCCACAGGCGCGGGCTGGCCTTCTGTGCCGGTCTGGTTCTGGGCTGGGGGTGCCGCTATTGGCGTGGCCACGACGGCGTCGGCGTTAAACTCCTGGAGGTCCAGGCCAGGATCGAACCAGGTGCCCATCCACAACACCTCAAGCTGCTGTAACGTCAACTGAGTCACCCGCTGGGGAAGCGGCAATTGGCCTCCGCCGGGGCTGATTTGGGCCACTAAATTAATCACCGGTATTACTTCCAGGCGGCCCTGGGTTTCCACTGGGAAAAGGAACGACCGGCCCTCTTGCAAGGCGACCAGGTCCACGCGCTCGGCATTATTCGGCAAAGCAGTGTTAAACTCCGGGTCCAGGTCTACCAGGCCCAGACTCATCAATACGTCCACGTGATCCCCGGGCCGGAGGGCGTAAGCTGCGCCGGTGAAACGGTTAATGGGGAAAGCCACAGCCACCCTCCCCTGTTCGATATACAAAGCCAGGTCTGAGCCAATGCTGGCCAGGTCGCTGGGATTCAGGGCCAGCATCGGCCGCAGAATCTCCTGCCCCCGGCTAATCTTGGTCCGGACAATCTGGCCTATCACCAGCTCAGGGTTGTCAAAGGTCACCAGGGCCTGGACGGCCACGTTGTCTGCCGGCCGCCTTTCGATCACTATCAGGTCGGAGGTGATACGCTGGCCGACGGGTAGGTCTACACGGGCGACGACAACGTTAACGAATTGGACCTGGGCGGTTCCTGTGGGCGTCGGACGGCCGGGTTCCTGCCCAGCCTGTTGGCCAGGCGGTTGCTGTTCCCCGCCCAAGAGGCCGGCCAGCGGCCCGCCTCCACTAGCCAGGAAAACGACAGCCACTACCCCTGCTACCATCACCAGGAGTACCAGGATGAGTAGAATAATCGTTCTTGAACGCATAGTGGTCTCCTTAGCCTACGAAATCACGGTCCGGGTGTGGGTGTAATATCCAGGGGAACTATCTGCGTATCCGTGCTGTAGCCAAAGTCTGGTGGCACTTCAATGCCAAATTGTTGGATGAGATAATTCAGGTTCACTTCCTGGACGGCGTACAACTGCCCGTCGTTTACGCCACGAAGCGCATAATCAATGTCGGAGTTCCCTTCCAGGGCATATTTCAGGAACAACAATTGCTGCGGCGGCAGAGCCACCAGCAAAACATCCGGCGGCCGGGGCGTGGGTGTAGGCGCTGCCGCGCCTGGGGTGGGTGTGGGGGCGTTGGGATCCGGCGTCGGCGTTGGCGGTCGGGCTGGTTCTGGCGGCGTCCACGGCCCAACCTGGATAACCCTGGCGCTCTGCAGCACAATGGAAACCGGGACCGGCCGCTGGCCTTCTCGGGGTGAAATGTGGACGATGTCGCCATTGGGCAAAGCCTCAAAACGGCCGTAAGGGTCAATGACGAAAATAACTTGTTGGGGTTGCCCTTCCTCGCCTTCTTCACCTTGTGCCTCAACGACCAGGACAAAAGTAGCCCTATTCTGCAGGTAGGTCCTGAACTCTTCGTCTATCTGGTGAAAATGGAAGGAAAGCATAATGTCTATGGAGTCGCCCGAAGCCAGGCCGTATCCCACACTTGACAGGCGGTCCATAGGAATAGCTATTGCTTCCCAGCCCGGCGGAATGAGAGAAGAGGGGCCATAATTCTCAATTCCAATTAACCGGGGGTCGCGCACCAGGGTGTCCGTGGTTAACGTTTCACCCTGGTAGATATCAGAGCGGGCATACAACCCTACTGCGTCCTCGATCCGGGTAATCACGTTGGAGCCAACTTCCGAAGCCAGGCGCAGGTCTATGGCCAGCTCAGCTTCCGTTATTTGCCAGCCACGCGGCACCGTCTGCTGCGAGACGACCACCTCCACCATCCGGACGTTAGGATCAATCGTCGGAGTTGGCGTACCGGCCGGCACGCCGGTGCCTTCAGCCGCAGGGGTTCCGTCTCCCCCACCGCCATTACCTGGCTGCTGCAAACGGAAAACCACTCCCACGACGACAATGATCAGGACAGCAATAATGATCAAGAAAACAGCGACTAGACGACGGCCACTCATAGCTCTCTTTCCTTTAACGTACTGGTCACGAGATGCTGGGGTCTGACCATTTCCTTCAACTATGTCAAGTTAGACGCTAGGATTGTAGAACAGTTTTAACAATATGTAAACCCCAACTGTATATATGTTAACATATAGTTGGCGAGATGCAAAAAGTTTTGTTTTATTACCCCGCATGTGCCCAAACATAGCCTGCATAGGACATTGCCGGCATTATTCTTTACTCCTGGGCCGGCCATAATTGGGTAACAGTCACCGGCTGCCTGGTCGGGATAATAAAAGTAAACGTGCTACCCTGGCCCAGGGTGCTTTCAAACCAGATACGGCCGTTATACGCCTCGACCAGGGCACGGACAATGGAGAGCCCCACTCCTATGCCGCCGGCCCGCACCTGGGTTTCGTGCCGGTCCGGCCGGTAAAACTCCTCGAAAATGTGTACCTGGTCGGCCGGATCAATGCCAATCCCGTTATCGCTGACGCTAACCAGGGCAAACTCCTGCTCCCGGTCTATTTCCGATTCCAGGGCTACACTGATGCGTACCTCCCCACCCGGCCGGTTATATTTCAGACTATTAGACACCAATTCCTGCAAAATAGTGGACATGTGAATCGGGTCGGCATGGATTGGCTGCAGGCGGCTGTCAATATCCACGACAAATTTCTGGTCGTTCTGGAGGGCCGCGTCTGCCATCTCCCGGATAATCTGCTGGATCAACTGGCGCAGGTCGGCATGGCCGGCTTTAAACTCCAGCCGGCCGCCCTTGAGGGCCGAGGCAAAGATCAGGCTGTTGATCAACTGGACCATGCGGGTGACATTGCGCTGGATAGTGCCCAGGAATAGGCGTTGATTCTGGTTCATCTCCCCGGCCGTGCCCCCTTGGAGTAGCTCGACGTATCCTTTAATGGCCGTTAGCGGTGTGCGTAGCTCGTGTGAGACGGTGGTTACAAAAGCCGTCTTGGTCCGCTCGGCCTGGTATTCCGCCGTAATATCCCGCAGTACCGCCACCGTCCCCTGGACGGCTCCGCTTTTGTCATAGACCAGGTTCAACTGCCCCTGGATAATCCGGCCCTTCATTTCAAACTGCACCCGGTTGAATTCATCCGTGCTGGTCGGGACAAACAGGCGGGCCAGGACCTCGGTATTCTGCTGCCCCTCGATGCCTTCGGCGCCATCGCCAATCAAAGCCACCGCCGCCTGGTTGGCAAAATCTATGACGCCGTCCTGGTTGGAGACGATGACGCCTTCGGCCAGGCACTCCAGGATCGGCCGCTGGGTCTCGATGATTTCACGGGACATGCTGCCCACCGTACGGGCCCGTTTCAACGGCGCCACCTGGCGCAAAGGTGGCAAAAATGGCACGTTGACCGTACGCTGGCGAATCGTTACGGCGGCAGCGAAGGGCAACGCCGTCAGGAAGCCCCAATCCAGGATATTCCCCACCGGCTCAGGCAAGGCCACGGCCAACACGGTCGCTACTAGGCTGGCGGCAGCCACGGTTCGCCACTTCAAATTCAGCCCCCACAGCAACACCGCCCAGGCTAACACCTGGATCAGGCTATGGAGCGTTGCCTGCCAGGACTCGCCGAGGAAATCGAGGAATTGCGTAATTAAAAGCCAGAGCAGATCCCAAACGATGATGGCTAACAGCGCCTGGGCAAGGCGGCTGCGCTCCCGACCCTCTTGCCGGAGCCAGACTACCGATGCTGCGGCGACACCCGCCGAGAAAAGATAAAACACCAGCCCTTAATTTGAACGACTACAACAAATGGTAAATAAAACCTGCCTGGTCTGGCAGGTAAAAATTAGCGTGTTGGCAGCGGGGCGTCGGTCAGCAACCGCCACCAGGCCTGCCAGGGCCGGGCGTAAAGCGCCGGGTCCGGTGTTGGCGGCACGGCCGGAGGCGGACCTGGGGTGGCTTCGGCAAAGAGTGGCACGATTCTCTTCTCACCCGGTAAGACATAGCCCCCTTCATCGCGGGCGTAAGAAGCCACGTAATCGTCACTTTGCACGTACGTCAACGTCGCCTGAAGTTCTACCTGGCGTGTGGCTTCCAGGTCCAACTGGTTGCGCAACTCTTCCTCGTTGACACCTACCAGGCGGCCGGCTTGCGCTCGCCGGTTCAAATCCAGGGCAATAATAAGTCCACCAATCACAATCACCAGGACAATAAACTGGGTTACCGTGAGGAGCGGCCGCCGCCGGAACAATCGCATACGCATGGTCTCCAAATCTTAGCCCTGATTCGTTATCTCGGCAACCTCCGGGAGGTTAAGCGGTGAAACCGCCAAACTCCGAGAGGATGGATTAGGAGGTTGGATTAGACACCACAATTTGTACCCAAAACGGTTCATTGCCTTCCGGGCCCAGACCAAACAGAATGCCGCGCGCGTTGCCCAGTTTCCATTCGCTGCGATAACTACCCGGCTCGAGAGGAGCTACCAGCGTCACCGACAGTTCCAGGATTTCTCCCGGCGCAGTCACGCCGGCCAGCGGTTGCGTTTCCAACCCGCCCATTGGCTCGCCGCCGATAAAAACCAGGCTATAACCTGGCCCCCAGGTACAGCCGCCGTCGTTACGCAGTTGCCACGTCTTGGTAAATACCTGGCCGGGAGCCACGACGGTATCGTCAGGCACGCTCAGGTCAGCCACAAAGGTACCTGCGTCAGTACAACCAGGCTCGCCGCTCTCCGGGACGGGCAGGAATTGGTAATCCCAGCCAAAATTTACGTCGGCCTTGTTTTCGCCGGGAATGAGCGTCAGGTTGGCCCAACCGCCGGGGTCAGGGGAATAAGTCCACTGGCCTGGCACTAGCAGTGAAGCGTTTTGCTCCTGCGCCGGGTCAATCATTACACAGTAAGCGCCTGCTTTCAAGCCGCCGAACAGGTAAAATCCGTCGCCGTCGGTCACTGTAACAGCCAGACCGGACGCCGGGCACATTCCTGGACCCAGGGTAACAATGATACCACCCAGGCCCGGCTCACCCGGCTGCAACACGCCGTTGGCCTGGTAGCCGCCCCCATCGGCCGGCCGGCAGCCAGGTGATGGTGAAGCCTCAACGCCACCTTCTCCACTCACAGCGCACAGGTCGTGCCAGATCCGGCCGCTGATAACGGCGTTGCCCACATCAGGTACGTTATCTTTTTGCAGGGTGAAAGTATCTTCGACGTTATTCACCTCGACAATGTAAATGCCGGCCGGCAGGCCCAGCACGTCCAGCGCCACACTTTCTTCAAAAGGAACAGGCGTCTCCGGGCAAGCCACGTCGTGGCGCTCCAGCGTCGCCAGCGTCACCCGGAAAATGGCCTGGGTCCGGCGCTGTTCCACCCGATCAATGGTTGTACAACTATTGGGCCACATACCTCGCGCCACGACGCTGACCTGAACTGGAAACGTCTCCTGAACGATAATTTCAATACTCTCGACAGTGGCCAGGCTGGCTACCGGCCCGGCCGTGGCTGTGGCCGTACCGGCCGCCGCTCCCCCACCCACACAACCGGCCAGCAGGCTGGCCAGACCAAGTCCTAGCAGGAGCACGATAGTTCGCGCTCCTATCTGCAGGGTCTGACGATTACGAAACCTCACCACTTCTTCCCTCGGCCGTTATTATCCCACGGGCGAACTGTTTGTCCATCCCTGATAGAACCTCCCGGAGGTTTAAGCGATGGTCGCCGGGCCGCCCGGCGCAATCGCCCACCTCCGCGAGGTTAGTCTCGTCCTGGTTCGTGCAGCCTCGCTTGTCGCCTCTTGCCTCCATAAGGTAGAATCTGGCCCAGTCCGCTATAGGCGCAAAGAGGCCACATTGTGAACCATTCTGCTTCAATTGATTACTTGGTAGTGGGCCATATCTGCCGCGACGTGACGCCCGACGGCTTTGTGGCTGGCGGCACGGTCACCTACTCAGGACGGACGGCCCTGGCTTTAGGCGCCCGGCCGGTGGTCCTCACCAGCGCCTCGCCTGATTTCGACCTGGCCCAGGCCCTGCCGGGCATCCCCGTGGTCTGTGTGCCGGCCAGGCAGACGACAACCTTTGAAAACATCTACACGCCCAACGGCCGGCAGCAAATGCTCTACGGCCGGGCGACTCCGCTCACCAGTCAGAATGTCCCCTCCGGCTGGCGGCGGCCGCCCATTGTTCACCTCGCCCCTGTCGCCGACGAGGTAGATCCGGCCCTGGCCGGCCTGTTCAGCAATAGCCTGGTCGGCCTGACGCCACAAGGCTGGCTGCGCACCTGGGACGAAAGCGGCCGGGTGTCGGCCCGGTCCTGGCCGGCGGCCAGGGAAGTGCTCCCCCTTGCCGCGGCCGTCATCTTGAGCCAGGAAGATTTGCCGGATCGAGAAACGCTGGAACAATTCAGGCAGTGGACCAGGCTCCTGGTTCTCACCCAGGGTCCGGCCGGCTGTACTGTCTACTGCCAGGGCAAGGTACGCCAGATTCCGGCCCCCACCGTCGTTGAGGCCAATCCCACCGGAGCCGGCGACATCTTTGCCGCCGCCTTCCTGCTCCGGCTTTGGCAGACCTGGGGCAACCCCTGGGAAGCGGCCGCCTTCGCCAACCGGGTGGCCTCCAGCTCTATTACCCAGGTTAGTCTGGCAGACAAGTTTCAGATTATTCAAGAGGTACTGAAGGAGTAATTAGGTAATTAGGTAACTCGTAATTACCCAATTACACAATTACTCAATTACCAATCTCCAATCTCCAATATCTATGACTAAAATCTACGCCATGGCCATGCAAAAAGGTGGGGTGGGCAAGACGACCAGCGTCGTCAACGTCAGTGCCTTCCTGGCTGGCAATGGTTATCGGGTACTGGTGGTAGACATGGACCCCCAGTCCAACGCCACCTCGAACTTTGGCTTTAATAAGCACGAGATCACCACCTCCGTTTATGACCTGCTCCTGGAAGAAGCCGCCTCCGGTCAGGCGGTCGTCGAACACGCCGAATCCAGGGTGGCCCTGCTGCCTTCCAACCCGGCCCTGGCCGGGGCCGAGGTGGAGCTGGTCAACCTGATGGCCCGGGAATTTCGCCTGCGCAACGCCCTCCAGACCCTGAACGGCCGTTACGATTACATCTTCATTGATTGCCCCCCCAGCCTGGGCCTGCTGACTATCAATGCCTTGACGGCCGCCCGTGATGGCGTCATTATTCCCGTCCAGTGCGAATACCTGGCCCTGGAAGGGCTGACCCAACTCATGCATACCATTCACCTGGTCCAGAAACACCTCAACCCCGACTTGCAGATACGGGGCCTAATTATGACCATGTATGACGGCCGCACCAATCTCAGCCGGCAGGTAGTGGAGGAAGTCCGCCAGCACTTCCCCGGTAAGGTCTTTAGGACCATCATCCCCCGCAACGTGCGCCTGAGCGAAGCGCCCAGCTTTGGCCAGCCCATCAACCTCTATGCTCCTGATTCGCCCGGCGCAGTGGCCTACCAGGTCTTGACTACCGAACTGCTGCGCGGCGATAAGGCTGCCGAGGGCAAGAAATGAGCAAGAAACGTGGTTTAGGCAAGGGGTTGGGCGCACTCATCCCTGGCGGCGACGACAGCGAACTCCCGGCCGGTCGGGATTCTGGCCTGCAAATGGCGCCGGTCGGGGCCATCTCCCCCAACCCGCGCCAGCCGCGCAGCCACCTGGACCAGGCCGCCCTGGCCGAGCTGGCCGACTCCATTCGCGAGCATGGCGTAATCCAGCCTCTTCTCGTCAACCGGGCGGCCGGCGGGCGCTACACCCTCATTGCCGGCGAGCGGCGCTGGCGGGCGGCCCAACAGGCCGGCCTGGCCGAAGTGCCCGTTCTGATCAAAGAAGCCACGCCCCAGGCCATGCTAGAGCTGGCCCTGATCGAGAATATCCAGCGGGCCGACTTGAACCCCCTGGAAGAAGCCCTGGCCTACCGCCAACTGCTGGACGAGTTCGGCCTGACCCAGGAAGAGGTCGCCAGGCAGGTCGGCAAAGGCCGCTCGACCATTGCCAACCAGGTGCGATTGCTGGATCTGCCACCCAACATCCAGCAGGCACTGACCGACGGTGAAATCAGCGGCGCCCATGCTCGCTCCCTGCTGCCGCTGCCCACCCCCGAAGCCCAGACGGCCGTCATGAACAGCATCATCAAGCAGGGCCTGAGCGTCCGCCAGGTGGAGGCCATCGTTAAAAAGATGGTCGAGGGCGAAAAACCCCGCCCCCGCCCCGCTCATAAACCGGCGGTCGAAGTCGCCGCCCTGGAAGCCCAGTTCCGCCAGTCCCTCGGCACCCGGGTCAACGTCCACAAAGGACCGCAGGGGGGCCGGGTCATCATTTACTTCTACTCTGACGAAGAACTCCAGGCCATCTACGACGCTATTGTCGGCGAAGCGACAAACCGCTCAGACCATGCCTAGCAAAACATTGGCCGCGCTTGCTCTTCTTGTGCTGGCTTTATTTGGCGTCATCATCAATAATGACATCGTCGCTTCGGCTATCCCGCCGGCCGGCCCCACTGTTCAGTATCCCATTCTATTTGTCACTCAGATTCCGGTAGTAGCCGACTTTACGACCATTGGTTCCACCTTTGGCAACCACCAGGGTGACCTCTCTTCGGTGGCACGTGGAGGCGATTTATGGATTCGCTACCCCGACGGGACACTTAAGAACCTGACATTGGCGGCCGGCTACGGCATGGAAGGTTTCCAGGGCGCAAATGCCATTGCCGTCCGCGATCCGGCCGTTCACTGGAGCGGTTCCAAAGCGATTTTCAGCATGGTCATTGGCGCTCCACCGGCCCAGTACGTTTACGAAGATTATTATTGGCAACTGTACGAAATCACCGGCCTCAACCCCAACGACACGCCAGTCATCACCAAAGTTCCTAACCAGCCGGCGGACGTCAACAACGTCAGCCCCATCTATGGGACAGACGGCCGCATTATCTTTACCTCTGACCGCCCTCGGAACGGCGCGCCCCACCTTTATCCACAACGTGACGAGTATGAGCTGGCCCCCACCGTCAGTGGCCTGTGGAGCCTTGATCCGCAAACCGGCGATTTACAGTTGCTCAATCACGCTCCTTCAGGCGATTTTACGCCTATCGTTGATAGTTACGGCCGGGTGGTCTTTACCCAATGGGACCACCTGCAACGTGACCAGCAGGCTGACGCAGACGCGGGTTATGGCACCGGTCAGAATTGTGATAGCGGCTCGTACTATGGCACCTTCAATTACTCTGACGAGTCGGCCGACGCCGTGATTCTGGATGACCGGACCGAGGTTTATCCCGAGCCGCGTTCCTGTCGCCAGGATTTATTGGCTGGAACGAACCTGAATGGACACAGTTTCAACCACTTTTTTCCCTGGACCATTAACCAGGATGGGACTGATAGTGAAGTGCTCAACCATCTCGGCCGCCATGAGCTGCACGGCTACATCCCGGCCGCCATAAACGATGACCCCAATATCTTTGAATATTATGGCCAGCTTAGCCGCTACAATCCCAACGAGATCGTTAATATGTTCCAGATCAAGGAAGACCCCTTGAATCCTGGGACTTATTTTGGCATAGACTCGCCGGAATTTGGCACCCACGCTTCCGGACAAATCATTAGTCTGGCTGCCCCACCCAGCCAGGACGCCGACCACATTAGCGTTACATACGTGACCCACCGGGATACCTACGGGACGACAAACACGCCAGACCACTCCGGCCGCCATCGCGACCCACTGCTGCTGGCCGATGGCACGTTGTTGGCCGTCCACACAACCTACAAGGGCGAAGAAGATGGTACTCCTCCCCACAACTCCACTTACAACTTCCGCCTGAAAACCCTTGTTCTGTCCGGCAATGGTTATTGGGTAGCCGATCAGCCCTTGACCGGCGGCATTGTCGAAAACATCAGCTATTGGAGCCCCGACGTCTACGTCACCTACTCGGGACCGTTGTGGGAGCTGAATCCGGTTGAGGTCCGGCCGCGTCCCGTCCCCCCCAGCCCTCCCCATTCCTTGCCTGGGCCAGAAAAGCAAATATTCTATCAGGCCGGCGTGAGCATCGGTGATATGCAACTGTACCTTGCGGTTAACAACCTGGCCCTGGTCGTTAGCCGCAACGTAACTACCCGTGATGATTTTGACTTCCAGCAGCCGTATAACCTCCACGTCCCTGGCGGCGCGCAAACCATTGGCGCGCCGGGAACGATCTATGACGTGGCCTATTTGCAATTCTTCCAGGCTGACCAGTTGCGTGGCTGGTTTGGTTGCTGCAATAATGACCCATACCCGGGACGCCGTGTCCTGGCTCAACCCATGCACGACCCGGCCGTTAACAATCCCCCCTCGACTGGCCCGCAGGGCAGCGTAACCGTCGCACCAGATGGTTCGATGGCTGCCTTTGTGCCGGCGCAACGGGCCATGACCTGGCAACTAACGGATGCTGATGGCGACGGGGTAATTCGAGAACGTTACTGGGTGACTTTCCAGCCTGGAGAAATACGGGTCTGTACCTCCTGTCATGGCCTGAACGAATATGACCAGGCCGGCGACACCGCTCCTACGAACCCACCCCAGGCGTTGTTGGCCCTGCTGCAGTACTGGCAACTAAACAATGATCCACCCGAACGGGTTTACCTGCCGGCCATGCAAAAATAGATAGACTATTTGCCATTCTGGTGTCGGATGGTATACCATTCCGCGGTAGCGGCCCGCACCAGCGGCCCACACCAGCCCCAAGAGAAGACCATGTCATGAGTGATCGCCAGATTATCGAGGAAAAATTAAACCAGGCCAGGCACATTCTGAACGAATTTGACGTAGATTTGTGGCTGACCTTTGCCCGGGAAACAGTGCTGCTACCTGACCCGGCCTTGGAGCTAATCCTCGGCCTGCATGTCACCTGGCATTCAGCCTTTCTCATCAGCCGTACCGGCCGGCGGGTGGCCATCGTCGGCCATTTCGACGCCGAGAGTATCCGCCAGTTGGGCCTCTACGACGAGGTCGTCGGCTACCACCAGGGTATCGGCCGCCCGCTGCTAGAAGCGCTGGATCAATTCCAGCCCCGGCATGTGGCCATCAACTACTCCCAGGGCGATGTCGCCGCCGACGGCCTGACCCTGGGTAACTACCGGACGTTGCAGGGCTACTTGGCCAATACACCTTATGCCAATCGTCTGGTCTCCGCCGAGCGCATTATCGCCGCTCTGCGCGGCCGCAAGACAAATACCGAGGTGGCCCGGGTCCGCCAGGCCATTGCCACGACCGAGGCCCTCTTTGAAGAGGTCAGCCACTACGCCCGGCCGGGCATGACCCAACGCCAGATAGCTCAATTTGTCCGCGACCGGGTGGACGGCATGGGCCTGGGCTACGCCTGGGAAAAAGAATACAACCCCATTGTCACCTGCGGCCCCCACTCGCCCCTTGGCCACGTGGCTCCCGGCGACGTGCCCCTGGAAAGAGGACATACCCTCCACCTCGATTTAGGCGTCCGGCAAGACGGCTACTGCTCCGATCTACAGCGCATGTGGTACGTTCTGGATAACGGCGAAATGAGTGCGCCGCCGGACGTGCAGCAGGCCTTTGACACTGTCTACGGAGCAATCAAAGCCGGCGAGGCCGCCCTACAGCCCGGCGTGCCCGGCTGGCAGGTGGACGCTTCCGCCCGCCAGCACATTGTCAACGCCGGTTACCCCGAGTACATGCACGCCTTCGGCCACCTGCTCGGCCGGACGGCCCACGATGGCGCCACCGTGCTGGGGCCGCAGTGGGAGCGCTACCGGGACATCTGTGAGCTGCCGGTCGAGGTGGACAACGTCTTTACCCTGGAGCTACACGTCGTCGTTCCTAACCGGGGCATCATGAGCCTGGAAGAAGACGTTCTCGTCACGGCGAACGGCGTAAACTACCTCAGCCATCCCCAAACCCAACTCTGGTACATCCGGCCGTAGGGATGTATGTGGTTGTAGCGTAACGGCCGGCTCTTCCACTACATTGGCGACCTCAACAGCAAATCCGGCCGGGGCGTGGCCCGTGGCGCCGCCCGCCGCCTCCAGGAAGCTGGCTTCACCCGCGTCACCCCCCGGCCGCAAGCTTTCGGCTTGGTTGCATATAAGTGAGCCGATGCCCCTGGTTCCTGTCCCTTAAGATAGGCTACGAGGGCAGCGGTCCGGCTGGTGCTAAAAAAACGACCTGAAGCCCTGGCAGCGTCAGAAATGGTGTCTCCGGTCTTTGCTTCCTCGTCGAGCCCCTACCAGGATGTGAGAGTGCGCCAGGCCCCGTCTGCGTACACGCTTAACTTCTTGTCGACGGTGTTGAGGTAGAGCAGACCCTCGACGGGGGCCGCCGGATCACCGCCCGTGGGCTTCACCGGAAGGTTCATGCCGCCGTCTCCCTCCCTGGGCCAGCGATCCTGCAGCTGCCGGATGGCCGGATGGTACGGGCCGAACTGGATCTCACCGGGCGTGTTCCTGTCGTACACGTTGCCGCCGAGAAGGTGGTGCCCCACGTCCTGCACGTCGGCTTCGGCAAAGAAGCCGACGCCGTTGCTGTTGCCGGTCAGCACGTTGTCGGCGACGACCGCGTAGCGCGACGAGACGATGCCGATGCCGGCGTTGTCGTTGCCGTCGCAGATATTACCGTACACGGCGAGATACCCCGCGTGGGTGGTGCGAATGCCGGGGCCCTGGTTGGCCACGCAGACGTTGGAGGCTACCGTGGCGTAGGAGTCCTGGGTCTGATCATGATCTGGGTGGTCCTCGGGGAGGGTGGGATCGATGGTGATCCCGCCCGCGGCGTTGCCGCGGCAGACATTATTGGCGACAACGTAGCGCTGCGACATGCGGTACTGCTTCGGCCAGAGTCCGAGGCCCGACGAGGCGGCGATGCCCCAACGCTCGTTCTCGCTGGCCACGTTGTTGACGATGACGTAGTCGAAGGAGTTGGCGGCGCCGATGCCGTGACCGCCGTGAGTACCGGGCCTCTGGACGGTCTTCTGGATCACGTTCCCGTCGATGACGGCGGCGCGGCTGAGTACCAACTGGATGCCGGCTTGCGTGCAGGACGTGATGACGTTGCCGGCGATACGAGCCCGCGTGGTGCGGGTGAGGATGACGCCGCGGCTGCCACAGCCGAGGATCTGGCAACCGATCACCTCGACCTCGTTCGCGTTGAGCTGATAGGGGTCATCACTGTTGTGTGGGCCGGTGATCCAGATGCCGGAGCCGTGGTGGTTGCGAGCTATGACATTTTTGATGGACAGGCCGGTCTGGCCCTTGCCCACCGGCTGGCCGAGGAACCCGCAGCCGATGTTTTCGTTGTCCGGGTCGGCCGGGGGACTAGTCTTGGCGCGGTTTCCGTCGAGCACGAGATCCCGGACGCGCACGTCGTCGGAGTCCCGCACGAGCAGCATGTTGAAGCAGGCGACGCCGGGCTTCGCCTGGAGCACCGAGGCTGCCCCCAAACCGAGGACGGTCGTACTGGCGCCGATCTCGATGGTATCGCTGATGACGAAGATGCCCCGAGGAAAGAAGAGGACGCCTCCGCCTGCGGCATTGACAGCGTCACGTGCAGCGAGGATCGCAACTAGGTCGTCGGTCTCCCCGTCGCCCTTCGCGCCGTAGCATCGAACGTTGAATATCCCCTGTGTGGAAGAGCAGGCACAACAAATACGAAACAAAAGGGATTTCGTGAGTTTCATGGTGACCTCCGTGCGTCGGTAGGACTACAGAATAGCGTGGAGTTCATCGCGCTGGAAACGGAAACAAAAGAGAAGCTGGCGAACAGACCAAACATGGTCTGTTAAGCCAGCGGCCATGGCTGGCGAACCAGGCAGGGAAGCATGAAGGTGACAGAAATTGTAGGTACCCACATTCCGCACCTTAAAAAACGACTAAATAACAATTTTGGATGGCCGGCCCGAAAAGGCGAATGATCTGTAACCTGACCGGCGTCAATTTAAGAACCTGCGACTCCATTATTTGGGAGCCT
>JAKEFB010000297.1 GCA_022616275.1 Chloroflexota bacterium | reverse complement strand
GCGGGTTTCAGCCGCCTCTTTCCCACAGGGCTGCAAAAGCTCATTTTCGCTAATGAGTACATGATGCGCGCCCATCCCCCGGCCGCGCCTGGCGTGCGGGAGCGTGATCTCTTCAACGGCCTGGAAGGGGACTGGTAGGAAAGTTCCCTACCGGAGCTTTTCCAACACGGCTCGCACCGGCGGACCTTGCAGGAATTTTTGCCTGAGGGCCTCGTCCTCAATGGGGTGAACGATTTGCTCAATAACTTCGGCGGCAATGCGGTTGTGGACGGCCGCCAGGTCGGCATTGGGCGCAATCGCCGCCAGGGCCGCATGGACCTGCCAGAGCAGCATCCGCCGGCCGGTCTCGTGGGCCAGGAACAGGGCCTGTTGCCACATTTGCTGGGCGGCTTCCTCGTCCCCCCTGGCCTGGTAATAAAGGCCCAGGGCGTGCAGCGCGTCGGCCAGGTAACCCCGCGTGTTACCCTGCTCGGCCAACCGGCGTAATTCCATCGCCTGCTCCCGTCCCCGTTCCAGGTTGCCCCGCTGGATCTCTGCCAGGGCAAGTGAATAGAGAGATTGTAGTTCAATGTCTGGCTGGCCGGTTTCCCGGCTGATTTTCAAGGCCCGGTAGAGGTACTCAATGCCCTCCTCCACCCGATCCAGGTAGCGGAGGTTCACGCCCATGTTACGGCACAAGTCGGCTTCCAGGTTGGGCAGCTCCCGGCTTTCGGCGATTCCCAGTCCTTCCTGGTGGTAAATCATCGCCTGTTCCATGTCGAACAGGTTCTGGTAACATTCACCTAAGTTGCCGAGGGCACTGATGCCTGTCTCCAGGACAATTGGCTCTAGTTCGCCCACCTGGCGCGCCCGGGCAATACTGGCTTTAAAGGCAGCGATAGCCTTATCCACTTCTCCCAGGCGAATGTGGCTCACGCCGATGCGGTTCCAGCTCCGGGCCTGTTCCACTTTGTCGTCTACTTGTTCAAACAGAGACATGGATTTCTTGAGGTGGGTCAGAGCTTCTTCCGGGCGGCCCAGGTAGCTATAAACCAACCCAATCCCCCCCAGGGCCTTGGCCCGGCCGGCGGTATAATTCAGCGCCTCGGCCAGTTGCAGCGCTTCTCGCAAGGCCTCCAGGGCCCTGGTCGAAAGGCCCATATAGATACATTGGTTACCAATCAAGACCAGGGCATCTACGGCGTGATGGCTGCTGCCAGCCTCGAGGTAATATTGCTCGTAGCCAGCCAAAGCCGCTTCCTGTTCGCCCAGCAAGTAAAAGAGCCGGCCGCGCTCTCGTAAAGCAATCAGGCGTGACTCGCGCAAGTGGGCGCTGGCTGCCTGGGGATTGGTTTGGGCCAGCAAATCCGTATACAACTGGATAGCCTGGAAGTACTCTTTGGCGTTGGCTGCGGCCGCAGCCTGTTCTAATAGTTGGTCCGGGTTAGCTGTGATAGTCATAGAGTCCTGCGGCTTGCCCAGTTTATCACTACTATTCTTCCACGCCAATGGAGGGAATAAAAGTCTGGTAGATGAAAGGGGCGTAAATATAATTGGCCGAAGAAATAGTTCCGTCTTGCCGGCCGCCCAGGATGTAAATGCGGGTTTCGACGCTGGCCACGCCCAAATAGTACCAGGCTGAGACCCCGGCCAAATTGGGTGGCATCTCCACTTGCTGCCAGGTCTCTTCCTGGAGGTCGTACATCTCTCCGTAAGGAGCCGGGTTCTCCAGGCCGCCACCAATGACGTAAAGCTGCCGGTTGATCAGGACGGCCGCCCCCGCGCCGGCCCGAGGCAGCAGCATGGCCGGGCAAGCGGACCAGATCTCGGCCGCCGGGTCAAAATATTCACAAACGGCCAGTTCCTGCTGGCCGTCAAAGCCGCCCACCACGTAAAGCTGGTTGGCCAGAACGCCGCCAGCGGCAAAGGCCCGCGCCTGCTCCATCGGCGTCAATTCCTGCCAGCGGTCAGTCTGGGGCTCGTAGCGGTAGGCCCTGGCCAGGTAATCCTGGCCGTCCCAGCCGCCAAACAAATAAAGAGCGCCTTCATAAGCCAGCGCCACGCTGCCAGACAGCGGCACAGGCAGCGGCGCGACCGGCCGCCAGGCGTTGTTCACCGGGCTGAACGCCTCCACCACCGAGGTCGGCCGACCATCCGCCAGGCGGCCGCCGGGCACGTAAATTTCGCCAAAGAGCACGGCCGCCGGCGCGTCGGCCACGGCCGTCGGCTTGGCGGTAGCCGAGTGCCATTCGTGGGTGTTCGTCTCGTACGTGTCCACCAGGTTCACTACCCCGGCTGCCATCTCACCGCCAATCTGGTACAGGTCTACGCCCACCGAGGCGACGGCCATATTGCTGCGCTCTCGTGGCAGCGGCCGGCTGGTTAACCAGCGGCTCTCACCAATCGGCTCGTCCACGAATCCTACGACGGCCGGTTCCGTGGCGTCAGTGGATGACCCCCCATCCAACAATCGCGCCCCGGCAAAGGCCGCTACGACCAGTCCCAGGACGACAAACAAGGCCAGGCTCACTACCCGCCAGGGTGTGGCCCGCGCCGGCCGCGCCTCGCCCACGACCCGAACCGGCCCCGGCTCTACTGTGTCCGGGAGTCCGGCCGACAATAGCGGCTCTGTTGCCGGTCGCAGGGCCGCCAACCCTTTAGACGGCTCTACGGTTTCCACTGCCACACCCGGCATGGTGACAATGCCTTTTTGCAACGCCGCCGTCATCGCCTCGGTGCGCGAAGAAACGCCCAGCTTGGTAAAAATATTGCGCAAATGGACCTTGACCGTGTTGTGGCTAATGTCCAGATCCCGAGCAATTTCCCGGTTAGTCGAGCCGTGTACCAGGCACTCTAATACGGCCAGCTCTCGCTCGCTAAGAGGTTCTCCTTTTTCAGCCATCAGGTTTGATTATAACCGGACGGAAAGGGCGGGGCGAGTGGCGGAGGAGATTGGAGATTAGGGATTGGAGATTAGAGATTGGAGATTGGTTCAGTCATCTCCAATCTCTAATCTCTCGTCCAGGATCGGCGCCGTACCGGTGATGGTTACCGTGCCGGTAAGAGGGATAGTTGGCGTGGGGGTCGCTTCCAGGCAGTGAGCGGACGCTTCCTGGAGCCTGGTATTCAGAGCGCTGTTGTTGTCCAAGCGCCTGGCCTCGGCGTACAACTCTCGGGCCGGGCACCAGTCCAGGGCAAAGGCATACTGGTCACCATAGGCTACCAGCGCCGTGTGCAGCTTTTCACAGGAATTTTGATAAAAAGGCGCGGCCGCACACAGGCCCCGGAAGTAAAAGGCGGTTGTTCCCCAGTCCACGCCGTAGTAAGCAATCCCCCACAGGTACAGCTCGGCCCAGGTCCGCTGGTCTATCACTGCCTGGGGCAGGTCACCCAGCTTCTCAGCCTGCGAAAGGTAGAACAATCCTAACTCTACCTGGGGACCGGATAGCAGCGCCAGCCCCAGGTTGATATAGGCGTTATAGAGCATCGTGTCAGTTTGCCGCCGCTCATAATCCGGGTACTGGTATTGGAAAGCGGCAATGGCCGCCACGGCCGTTTCCCACTCTTCAGCAGCCATCAACTCCTCCAACCCGGCCACGGCCGCGGCCGGGCCGGTGACGGTAGCCGGTGTCTGGACTACCTCAGGCGTCGCCGTCGGGGTGGGCAGCGGCGTCGGCGTCAGGCGGGCATTCAGGCCCTGCTGGGCCTGTCGCTGCAACTCGACCACGCCGGAATAGTCGGGAGCGCGCTCTAGGACCCACTCCAGACGGCGCAAGGCCAGAGCAAAATTCCCGGCGTTGATATCTCCCTGGGCCAGGGTGACCTGGTTAGATAATTCAGCCTGTGTCGCCTGTTGGATATTTTCGGATCGCGCCATCTGGCCACGCCGCCAGGCCAGGTAAGCCACGCCGCCATATAGGGTCAGCAGCGTGGCCAGCAAGAGCAGGAAAAAACCCAGCCTACGCAATAAACGCCGACGATGTGAAACGACGCGAGGAGTCTCTATCTCGTTCTCAGGCGCCAGCGAGTTAGGCTGCGGAACGAGGTCATTCATACTTCGATGACCGTGAACCGGCGTTCATTATTTCCCGGTAAATCTCAACGGTCCTGGCGGCTACCTGGGCCTGGGTGTAATGGGCCAACACGCGCTGCCGGCCGGCGCGGGCCATTTCCTGGCGCAGCGCCTCCTCCTGCATCAAGCGCAGCAGGTGGCCGTGTAGCGCCTGGACGTTGCCTTCGGGAAAGATCAACCCGGCCTGGCCAATCACGTGAGGGATTTCGCCGCTGTCCGAGCCAACTACGGCCGTCTCACAAGCCATGGCCTCGATGAGCACCCGGCCGAACTGTTCCTTCCAGTTAGGCAGCGTTCGCGATGGCAGTACGACGACGTCTAACTGGCCCAGGTAAGCCGGCATCTGACCCGAGGGAATGACGCCGTCAAAGTATACCCGGTCGCCAATACCCAGTTGCCGGGCCAACCGTTCCAGCGCCGGTTTCTCCGGCCCTTCGCCGGCCACGTGGACGCGCCAGACGCCGGGCAGCCTGGCAGCCGCCTGGAGCAGCAAATCCACCCCCTTTTCCGGCACCAACCGCCGCCCGGCCGCGCCGATAGTAAATCCCCGGCCGTTGTCCCGGTGCGCCGGCGGCCGGTAAATGTCGGGACACACGCCAAATTGGGGGATTACCTCGTGAGGGCCCCGGTATCCTTTGGCCTGCCACACCTGGACCGCTGCTTCATTGCCCATAATTGCGTACCGAACGGCCGACAAAACTTGTTTCTCCATGAAGTTGAAAGGCAAGGGATATTTCTGGTAAATGTTCTGCCAGGTGAAAAACAAGCTCTTAATCTGCATAGCCTGGGCCTGGCGCACGCCCAGCCAGGTAGCCAGGTTATATGGCTCTTCGTCCATATGCAAAATATCCGGCCGGAACTGGGCCAGGCGTCGCTTTAAGCGGGGATAGTAGTGCAGGTGGAACTGCCCGTTCAGGCGAATAGGGTCCACCAGCAACTGGTAGCCGTTGGTATGGCTTCGCTCCAGGAACACCGGGCCGGCCGGGTCTTGCCACACCGGCGGCACCACCACGGCCAACTCCACGTCTTCAAATTGGGCAATTGCCTCCAGTTTGGTCTGGTAAGCTCCCACCAAACAAGCTTTTGAAACCATCAAAATACGCATGAGCAGCAGGCAGCAAGCAAGTACATAGGCGCTACTCGCCCCCGTTTGTGACAGTTGACGCAGAAGCTTATTTTGCTATACTTGCCCGGATTTGACAACTTTGTGTCAGGGTCAGCAACTTCATCAGCAGCGTTTTGGCCCATCCCTTAAGGGATGGGCCTTGTTACTGTTAGCGGTGTTTACGGCCGCCGTTTTACGATTCTGGCAGTTAGGCGACATCCCTCCAGGCCTCTACCGGGATGAGGCGTTCAACGGGCTGGATGCGCTGAACGTTTTAGACGGCCAACACCCCCTTTACTTTGCTGCTAATAACGGCCGTGAGCCTGTTTACATTTATTTGACGGCCGTCACCGTCTATTTTTTGGAGCGCAGCGTCCTGGCCGTCCGGCTGCCGGCGGCCATTATCGGCACCTTGACAACCTGGTTCGTCTACCACCTGGCTAAAACCTGGTTCGGCTGGCGCACGGGCTGGTTGGCCGCCTGGCTGTGGGCCGTTACCCTATGGCCGGTTCACTTGAGCCGTATTGGCCTGCGCCCTATTCTTCTGCCCTTTGGCCTGGCGCTCACCTTTTGGCTGGCGACGTTGGCTTATCGCCGCCAGCGCGCCGGCGGGCCAGCCAACTGGTTGTGGTTGCTGGCCGGGCTGGCCTACGGAGCGAGCTTTTATACTTACCTGGCTGTCCGTTTCACTCCTCTGCTGTTTCTACTCCTGGCGCTTTACCTGGGCCTGACCGGCCGGTTAAAGGGGTTGTGGCCAGGGTTGGCCTGCTTTATCCTGGCCGCGGCCGTTGTCCTGACCCCGTTGGCCACATTTGCCTGGCAGCAACCGGAGTTGGTGCTGGGCCGGGCCGGGCAAGTGTCCATTCTTAACCCGGCCATCCACCAGGGCGACCTGCTGGGAACGTTGCGGCAGCATAGTTGGGCGGCGTTGGGCCTATTCCTGGTTCAGGGAGATACCATCTTGCGCCACAACCCGGCCGGCCGGCCGGTGTTTGACGTCTTCATGGCCCTGCCCTTTGTGTTGGGGCTGGTTATCGCCGTACGCCACTGGCGCCACGCGCCGGCCGCGATCCTTTTGTTGTGGTCCTTGATTATGCTCGGCCCCACCGTCCTGGCCGAAGATACGCCTCACTTCTTACGGGCAGTTGGCCTGCTGCCAGCCATACTATTCTTCCCAGCCCTGGGTTTGTCACAATTGTGGACGTGGACTAAACTACCGTCCCGTTTAGGGCCAGCGTTGGTACTTTTTCTGGTCCTGGGTAGCTTGTTGGTAACCGTCAATGACTATTTTCTGGGTTACGGTCGCCAGGCTCGCACGGCCTATTGGTTTGAAGCAGCGGCCCGTGACCTGGCCGGACGTCTAAATGCTGAGCCGGCCGGCCGGGCCGTTCTGGCTGACCGGCGCTTCTGGGATGGCTGGCCGTCCGTCCGCTTTTTACTGTCGCCGCAGCAAGCAGTAACCTTTTACCGTGCGCCAGGCGAGCTGCCAGAGCAAGTAGGACCGCCAGTTTCCGTCTACGCCTGGCCCTACGAACGGCTGGATAAAGTGGTGGCCACCTTCACCGGGCCAGCCCTGGTGGATAGCCAGGATGGCAGCCTGGCCCAGGGTGACCTGGAAACGGAAGCCTACCCTTTTTTTGTCCGCTATACCCTGGACCGGCCGCCAGAGTGGGCGATTTTGGCGAATTTCGGCAATGCCATACAATTGCGGCGGGCCGAGATTAGTTATCCGGCCCGCCAGCAAATCCAGGTTGACCTGTACTGGTCTACAGAAACCGGCGTTGCCCAGCCGGTTGTTGTCTTTATCCATGTGCTTGGCCCGGTTGGGATCCTGGGACAAAGCGACGGGCCACCTGCCCTGGCCATGGTGGCAGCCGGGATTTATCGTTCACGACCGGCACCTTGTTGATTTACAAGAACCGTTCGAGGCCACGCGGCACCAGGTTATCCTGGGTCTGTACCAGGCCGACACCAGGGAGCGTCTGCCCGTTGCAAACGCGGCCGGCGCCCCCGTTGGCGACACGTGGCTATTAACACCATAGGAAGGGGAAATCATAAAGGAGATAGGAAATGCGAATGCTTCGTCTACTTTTGTTGCTTGTGTTGCTGGCCGTTTGGGGCCTGCTGTTCTCGCCAGCCGGCCGCCCGGCCGCTGCCCAGGGCCAAAACCTGCTGGTCAACCCCAGCTTTGAAGGGCAATATTCCGCCTATGTGCCGGAAACGCCACAAGAAGCGGCTGATTGCCCGGTAGGCATTTGCAATACCGCCCAGGTGCCGGCCGGCTGGAAACCGTGGTGGGTAAAGGAACGGTCGTCGGACTCAAACCCGGAATATAAGCCGGCCGAACCCAACGTTGCCGCGAACCGCATCCGTTCTGGCGAGCGGGCCGCCCAATATTTCTCTTTCTGGCGCACCCACAAGGCCGGCCTGCGCCAGACCCTCACCGTACCGGCAAACGCCCGGGTCCAGTTTGCCGTCTGGGGAATGGCCTGGATGTCTGAATCTGACTCAGCCCTATCATCCGATCCTGGCGCCACGCCCAATATGCGGATCGGCATTGACCCTACAGGCGGCACAAATCCCTATAGCGCGGCTATCGTCTGGTCGGGCTTTCAGCAGCCGCTGGACGTGTACGCCCTCTTTAGTGTGGAAGCCCAGGCCCAGGGTACGACGGTAACCGTCTTCACCTTTTCCGCGCCCGACCCAAATCCCTATAATGCGGAATTCGGCCTTAAGCACAACGACATATACTGGGACGATGCCTCCCTGGCTGTGGTCGGCGCTGGCAGCCCACCCCCGCCGCCACCCCCAGCCCCTAGTGGCGGCAACAGTGGCAGCGGCGCCACCGCTCCGGCGCCGGTCGCGCCCAGTTCTGCTACTCTTCCTACTGCCACGCCGAACGCCGAAGGAATTATTTACGCTGAGGTCCAGCCGGGCGATTCTATGTGGAGCATTGCCGCCAGGGCCGGCCTGACGCTGGATGAATTGCTGGAGCTGAATAACCTGAGCCGGGACGATTTCATCCAGGCAGGCCAGTTGTTGATTATTGGCCGTGGCGATCCGCCCGGCGCGGAACCGACGGCCGAGCCCACCCAGGAGGCAGAACCTACCGAAGCGCCGCCCACCCCGACCCCCGGCCCCACCGCTACGCCGGAAGGTATTGCCATGGTGGAGCAGGAAAGCGGGGCCAGCATTTGCCTGAAAGCCTTTGACGACGCCAACAAAAACGGCCAACAGGACAGCGGCGAAGCGCTCCGGGCGGCCGTGGCCTTCACCATTTCGGACGGCGAGTCGGTGGTTAGCAACTACGTTACCGACGGTGAGTCCGAGCCCTTCTGCATCCAGGGACTGGACGCGGGCAGTTACCGTGTCGCCCGGTCCAGCGCCGGCAACGAAGTAATGACTACTCCCGGCGACCAGAGCGTTTCGGTAACCGAAGGCAGCGTCCTCAACCTGGAATTTGGCAGCTACGCCAGCCAGGATGCGATAGCCGCCGACGTCGCCACTGAAACCAGCGCCGCGCCCGCCACTAACAACCTGGCCGACACTGTGGGCGAGAACAGCGACGACGATGGCAGCCCCTGGGGGACTGTTGTCATTATCGCCGTGGGCGTGGCCGTCTTGTTACTGGTCGGCGTACTCGTCGTCATTCTCAGCGTCCGCCGGGCAGCCGGCTAGAAAGAGGTAATCAGGTAATTGGGTAATTGGTAATTACCCAATTACCTGATTACTCAATACCTTAATTACCCAATTACCAATCTCTGAACACCTGAAATGAAAAAGTCACTTCTCCGCCTCTCCGTTTTTGTCCTGTTCATCGTACTGGCCGGGTTGTCGGCGTCTCACCCCGCCACGGCCGCCCCACTGCAGCAGGCCAACCTGTTGACCAACTCCAGCCTGGACGAACCATACAGTGGTGGCCTGGCTTCCGGGTGGCAGGCCTGGCACGAGGTCCTCAACGCCAATCCAAAGCCGGAAAATTGCAGCGCCTATTACACCGTATTGCCTAAGTGGAGCCCTGAATTGAACGAGGCCCTTATTCGTGACGGCAACCGTTCGCAACACGTCGGCAACCAGTTTGATACCTGGCGCGGCGGCGTTTATCAGGCTGTCAATGTGACGGCTGGAACCCGTTATCGTTTCTCCTTTTGGGCTATCGGCCGGGCGGCCAACGAGCAATTCCCGGGCCCGTCGGACCAGAGCGTCACCTGGATCGTTCGCGCCGGAATTGACCCGGGCAACGGCGTCGTCGTTTGGGGCGCAACCGGCACACCGAATGACACCGGCAACCAGGCTAACTGGCAGCAATTCTCCGTAGAGGCCGTGGCTACTGGCGGCCAGATCTCCGTTTTCTCAGAGGCCAATTTTGGCGGCGCGAATAATTGCCGCGGCCATCTGGACGTCTGGTTTGACCAGGCCGAGCTGGTGGCATTGGGCCCGCCGCCAACAAACACGCCGCCACCTCAGCCAACGCAGCCGCCACCACCACCGCGTACCAATACACCCGTGCCGCCGACCAACACGCCCACCCCGGAGGTCACGCCGACGAACACACCTATCCCGACCGATACGCCGACCAACACTCCCGAACCACCTCAGGGGGCCGTGATCTGCGTCAATGCCTTTAGCGACGAAAATAGCAACGGCCAGCGGGACGCCGACGAGGGGTACATGGCCGGCGTGACCTTCACCATTGCTCAAAATGACGAGGTGGTCGTCCAGGGTGTTTCGCCAGGCACGGATAACGCTGTTTGCTTCGAAAATATCCCGGCCGGCAGCTATCAGGTGGCCCAAATCGTGCCACGCAACCTGGAAACAACCACCGCGCCCAGCACGACAATTGACGTGACCGAGGGGCAGACCATTGCCCTGGAGTTTGGCAGCCGGGCTAAGCCGCAAGGAACGGCCGCCGCGACTGAGGTCGCCGGCGTAGCCACCCCGACCAACGCCGGCCCCTTAGCCACGGCGGCCGGCCCAGACAGCGAAGAGCAGGACGGCGGCGCTCCTCGGATCAGCTTCCTGGCTATTGCTGGCCTGTGCGCTATCCTGGTGGCCATCGGCCTGCTGGGCGCGATTGTTTTCCTGCTGGTTCGCCAGCAGCGCGCCTGATCGGGAGCGGTAGATCAAGATAACCTCCCGGAGGCTGCCGGACTGGAGTGCCTCCTCCGACGAATCCTCCGGGAGGTTCAAGGCATGAGGCTGTCACCCTCTCGCCCAACGTGGTTTCTGGCGGCCGCTCTGCTTATTGCCGGGGCGGCCGCCTGGCCTTTTCTGGGCCAGGCGGGCCTGCTGAATACCCGGGGCGGCGGCGACAGCCCCTTTTTGCTTCAGCGGCTGCACCAACTGGCGGCCGCCCTGGCCGACGGCCACTTCCCCGTGCGCTGGATGCCAGACGCAAACTACGGCTACGGTTACCCCTTTTTTAACTTTTACGCCCCCCTCTCCATTTACATAGCTGCACTCTTTCGCTTCCTGGGCTTTAGCTTCGTCCGGGCTATCGAGCTGGCCCAGTTGCTGGCCTTTCTTGTCGCCGCCTGGGGCATGTTCCAACTGGGCCGGCGCTGGTTCGACGACGATTGGGCCGGCCTGCTGGCGGCTGCGGCCTACACTCTGGCCCCTTTCCACCTGGTCAACGTTTACGTACGCGGCGACTCCCTGGCCGAGTTTTGGGCGATGGCCTTTTATCCCCTGGTTCTGTTGGCGGCCGACCATCTGGCCCACAGCAGGAAAATCCGCGTCCTCTGGCTGGCCCTGGCTTACGCCGGCCTAATCCTCAGTCACAACATCTCCGCTCTCATCTTCACCCCCTTCCTCCTGTTGTACCTGCTGGTTCGTAGCAATGGGTTGTCGTTCGATAGCCCAGCGGTTGGCCGCCGGGCAGCCCAGATTGAGCCGTTGATGGTTGCTCTTGCGGCCCTTGGCCTGGGGTTGTTGCTGTCGGCCTGGTTCTGGCTGCCGGCCCTGGCGGAGCGCTCCCTGGCCCAGTTGGGGCCGGTCACGGCCGGTTACTTCCACTTCGGCAACCACTTTCGCGGCGCCGACCTGGTCCAGGGCAGCTTTTTCTTCGACTACGACGTAGCCGGCGGCCGGGCCTTTCGCATGGGACTGGCGCAGGCCGCAATGATTGTCCTGGGGTTGGCCGCCTGCCTGGCCTGGCCCCGGCGGCCGGCCGGAGCGCCCGGCCAAGTTGCTCGATCTCGCCTGTTTTACCTGGTTGCCGGCCTCCTGGTTGCCACCCTGGCAATAACCCCCCTGTCCCGGCCGCTTTGGGAAAGGTTGCCGCTGCTATCCTTTGTCCAATTCCCCTGGCGGTTCCTCTCCGTCCAGGCTTTTTTCGGGGCGTTGGCAGCGGCCGGCCTGGCCCGGCTGCCCGGCCGGCCGGCCGTGGGAACGGCGGCCGTGGCCCTGCTCCTGGTAACCAGCCTGGCCCGGTTGCCGGCCGACCACCTTATTCTGAGCGACGCCGACGTAACCGCCGCCCGGCTGGCCGAATACGAATGGTTTACCGGCAACATTGGCAGCACCGTCAGCGCCGAGTATCTGCCACCCACCGTCCAGCCCCGGCCGTACACGAGTTCCTGGTTGGCCAACGGCCAGCGCGATGCTGTACAGGCTCTCGATGGCCGGCTTCAGAGTGTCCGGTTGCTGGAACGGCAGGCTACCCGGCAACAATGGCTGCTGGCCAGCGACACTCCCTCGGCGACGCTGGTCCTTCCCACCCTCTACTGGCCGGGCTGGGAAGCGACCATAGACGGGCAACCGGCCGCCATCCAGCCGGCCCCAGGCTCCGGGCTTATCAGCCTGGAACTGCCGGCCGGCGAGCACCAGGTCAGCCTGCGCCTGAACCGCACCCCCATCCGGCTGGCTGCCGAATTGGTCTCGCTGGCGGCCGTGGTCCTGGCCGGCTGGCTATTGTGGCCGGCTGGCGCCCGCCTGGGGATGTTTCGCGCCCTGCGCCGGCCTCCTCGCCGGCTATGGTGGCCGGTCCTGGCTTTGGCCCTGCTGGCCGTGGGGCTGTGGCTCTGGCCGGAGCGCCCCCGGCCGGGCACCGACCTGACCTGGGATTTTGCCCAGATGGGCTACCTGAGCCACCAGCCGGCCGGAATCCCCTTTCAGAACGGGGTGCGGCTGCAGAGCTATACCTACGACCGGGACACGGTAAGGGCCGGTGAGTCCTTGACTATCACCCTGCACTGGGCAGGCCCGGCCGGGGGGCAGGCCACGCTGGCGCTGCTCTCGCCGGCGGCCAACCGTGACCTGGCGCGCGTGCCGACGCTGACCAGCCAGGCGCAGCCACTGGCCGCCGGGCCAGTGACCTACCGCCTGAACATCCCGGCCAACGCGCCGGCCGGTCCGGCCGTCCCTCGCCTCATCCTGGCCAACGCCCGGTCTCTAACGCCAGCGGGCCAGCCACGTGGCGACCTCTACCTGCGGCCCCTCCTTATCCTGGACGCGCCCCAGGAGGCGGCCGGCAATAGCCCCGCGCTGGCCGCCCGCACCGTTGAGGTGACTCAACCGGCTGCCAATACCCTGGAAGTGCAATTGCAATGGCTGACCCTGGAACCTCTCAGCCGCAACTACAACGTCTCCCTGCGCCTGGCCGACGCCAACGGATTAGAAGTGGCCCAATTCGACACCCAGCCCGGCTACGGCTTCCAGCCCAGCAGCGGCTGGCGGGCCGGATACTGGGTGGATGACTGGCTGGCTCTCCCTTTGCCGGCCACGCTGGCGGGTGAGGCTCCCTATGCCCTGGTCGCCCGGTTGTACGACGTGGAAACGGGCACGGTGGCGCTGATCCGGCGCCTGGGGGAGCTGACCTGGCAGGGTCCGGCGCTGGCATTCCGGCCGACCCAGCCCGGCTTCACCCTGCCGGAGGGAGTAACGCCGTTGGCGGCGACGTTTGGGGCGATGATCCAGTTGCGCGGCTATACCCTGGACCAGGCGGAGGAAGACCTCCACCTGACTCTGTACTGGCAGGCGTTGGCTCCGATCCCGGCCGATTACAGCCACTTTGTCCACCTGGTAGACCCGGCCACGGGCGTTATCGTGGCCCAGCACGACAGCATGCCCCGCCAGAACAGCTACCCCACCAGCCAGTGGGCGGCCGGGGAAATTGTTGCCGACTCTCTATCTCTCGACCTGACTGGCGCGCCGGCCGGACAGTACGAACTGGTAGCAGGTCTGTACCAGAACCTGGGCGATTCGTTCCCCCGCCTGCCGGCGGTGGACGGCCAGGGCCGGCCGTGGCCCAACGGCCGTGTCCTCCTGGTAGCCTCCCTCACCATTCGCTAAGCCATGCTGCTTAGACTAAAATAGGATGCATATGAGATCGTGCCGGGAAATGATCATGCTGGCCAGCGTTCTGACTCTGGCGGCCATGCTCCGTTTTGGCTGGGCAGGCGTCAATTCCTTTAGCTTTGATGAAGCGCGGTTGAGCCACATGGCTCTGCAAATGGCGCGTGACGGCAAATTTGCCGCGCTTGGCATGCAATCGTCAACCGGCGTGCCGAACTTCCCGGCTGCTGTCTGGCTATTCGCTGTGCCTTACTGGTTTACGACCAACCCGTTGGTGGCTACCTGGCTCGTCGCCCTCCTCAGCACGCTGGCCGTCCTGGGGATGTGGTGGCTGGCGCGTGAAGCCTGGGGAACGTGGGCCGGACTCAGCGTGGCCCTCCTGTTTAGCGCTTCGCCTTACGTCGTCTATTATTCACGGAACATCTGGAGTCAAAATTTGCTGGCTCCACTGGCAGTCTTGTGGGCTGTCGCCGGGGTCTGGAGCGTGGCCAGGCAGAGCCGCCGGGCGCTGGCGCTTCACGCCTTTCTAGCCGGGTTTGTCCTTCAAGTTCACTTAGCCGGCATCGCCCTGCTCCTGGGCTCTCTCTGGTTAGGCATTCGCTACCGCTTGTGGCGACAATGGCCGGCCGTCCTGGTGGGTGGCGCCATCGCGCTACTGGCCGCTATGCCAACTGTCTATACTATCTGGCGTTATGGAGAAGGCGCTAAGGCCGAACTGCGTGAAATAGCCCGGTTACCCGCCCACTTCGTTTGGGAAAACTTTCGCCAGTTAGGGATAATGGGGGTGGGTCTGCGCTGGCAGAATTTTTGGCTTAACGCCTCCTGGCAATGGGCGGAACCACTACAAACAGCCCTCATTCTGGCCAGTATTGTCCTGGGCATTGGTATTGCCGTTGGTTGTGTTATCGTCGGGCGCCATCTGCTGGCCGACCTGGTAGCTGATTGGCGGCAGCGGCAACTTCCTGGGACTGAACGGCCGGGCCAGGGCGCCCAGGTTATAACGGCGCTGCTGCCTGCCTGGGCCCTG
>JAKEFB010000048.1 GCA_022616275.1 Chloroflexota bacterium | reverse complement strand
TTTGTCTTTATTCCCTGACACTTTATTGGAGGAACTATAACTTTATTGGGAGTTCTTGGTAGTCTCATTTACTCTAAACTCTTGTATGCCTTATACGTTTTGAGGTTAACATAGGGCCTTATTGGCAGTTCTGCAGCCCTGGCCATGTCTTGAGTAAGATAGAACATCCAATAGTCATCAAATACTTCTTCACCGAGTTCAGCAAAAGGTCCAGTGCCACTGATCAGTCTTTCAATCTCTAATACTGAACCTATGTTTTTCGTATTGCCGCTGCCAGGCCGATCTGATGCGATCCGATATTTTTCTTGCGCGAAAAACTGAAAATCTGCAATCACTGACGTAATGTGCTCCATATCCTCCAGTCGGTGAACCTTATGTCCGTCAATATCCCGTACCTGAGAATAGATGATTCCTAACACGAAATGACCTTCATAGCTTCCGTAAGGGAACGAACAATGATGAAAGGCGTTTCGCACGTTTTAATCAGGTAACAAGTCGTTTACATTTTACGCCAGCAGGTATAATAGCGCCATGCGCATCTTTATAACCGGGGCCACCGGTTTTGCCGGCTTCCACCTCACTGACGCTCTGCTGGCCCAGGGACACCAGGTTTTTGGCCTGGTCCACGCCGATACCAGCCACCAGCCACTCCCCGACCACCCTTTATTCCGGCCGATTCCCGGCAACTTGCTTGACCTGGCTGAGTTAGAGGCGGCCGTGGCCGGTGTCCAGCCGGAGGTCATTTACCACCTGGCCGGGCAGGCTTCGCCCGGCCGCTCCTGGGACAACCCGGCCCTGACATTGGCCATCAACGCCGGCGGCACCGCCAACCTGCTGGAGGCGGCCCGCAGCGCCGGCCGGCCGCGCGTCGTGGTCGTCACCAGCGCCGAGATTTACGGCGCAGTCCGGCCAGAGGAGTTGCCCCTGACCGAGGAAAGCGAGCCCCGGCCGCACCATCCCTACGGGGTGAGCAAATGGGCCGCCAGCCAGCTCGTCCGCCTCTACTGGCAGCGCTACCAGTTGCCGGCGGTCGAGGCCCGGCCGTTTAATCACATTGGCCCACGCCAGGCGCCGGGTTTCGTCGTGCCGGACTTTGCCGGCCAGTTGGCGGCCATCAAGTTGGGCCGGCGGCCGCCAACGATGTCGGTGGGCAACCTGAGCGCCGAGCGGGATTTTACCGACGTGCGTGACGTGGCCTGCGCCTACCAGGCGCTGGCCGAGCGGGGCCGGCCGGGAGAAACGTATATCATTTGCTCCGGCCGGGCGGTATCCATCCAGCACATCCTGGACGCGCTAATCGAGTTGAGCGGCCTGGACGTAACCATCACCCGCGACCCGGAGCGGATGCGGCCGTCGGAAACGCCTCGGCTGCTGGGGAGCTACACCAAAATCGAGCGAGATACCGGCTGGCGGCCGGAGATCAGCCTGCGCCAGTCGCTGGCCGACGCCCTGGCCGATTGGGTGCAGCGGATGTCTGGATTGTGAGCGCCAAAAAAGAACGGTTGGACAAACTATTAGTGGAACGGGGCCTGGTCCCAACGCGGGCCAAAGGCCAGGCGTTGATTATGGCCGGCGAGGTATTGGTGGGCGGCGAGCCGGTGATTAAGCCGGGCACGGCCGTCCCGCTGGACGCCGAGATTGAGCTGGTGACGCCGTTGCCCTACGCCAGCCGGGGCGGTTTCAAGCTGGCTGCCGCCCTGGACGCGTTTGCGCTGGAGGTGGCCGGCCGGGTGTGCGCCGACGTGGGGGCCTGTACTGGCGGTTTTACCGACGTGCTGCTGCAGCGCGGGGCGGCCCGCGTTTATGCCATTGACGTGGGCTACGGCCAACTGGAGTGGAGGCTGCGCCAGGACGAGCGGGTGGTAGTCATGGAGCGGACCAACGCCCGCTATCTGGAAACCTTGCCGGAGCCGGTGAGTTTTGCGGCCATTGACGTGTCGTTTATCTCGCTCAAATTGATTTTGCCGGCCGTCCAGGGCTGGCTGGCGCAGGAGGCGGACGTAGTTGCCCTGGTGAAGCCGCAGTTCGAGGCCGGCCGCGAGTACGTGGGCAAGGGCGGCATTGTTCGTGACCCGGCCGTACACGGCCAGGTGCTGGCTGGCGTGCTGGGCTGGGCCGGGGCGCAGGGGTTGGCGCCAGCCGGGCTGATTCGCTCGCCCATTGAAGGAGCGGAAGGGAACGTGGAATTCCTGGCTTGGCTGCGGCCGGGGGCCGACCGGCCGCTGGACCTACCCAAGACAATTGAGCGGGTTGTGGGTGAGGGAAGAATTTGACGCAAAGGCGCAGACTTTGGCCTGCCAAAGTTCGCGCAAAGTTTGATTATTTGTGACGGATTTGGAGGAAACGGCATGTGGTCTCGGCGGATGATGGATGTGGCGGCTTATGAAGAGCGGATTCGGACCGGCCCGTGTTTTATCTGCCGGATCATCGCTCGCGATCCGAATTACTACGACAACCACCACATGATTTACGAAGACGAAACGGCCGTTGTCTTTCTCAACAAGTACCCGACGTTGTATGGTTACGTACTGGTTGCCCCAAGAGAACACCGGGAGCAGGTGACAGGTGATTTCTCCCCGACCGAATACCTGGCCTTGCAGCAGCTTATTCACCGGGTGGGCGAGGCCGTCCGGCAGGTTGTGCCGACGGAGCGCCTGTATATCTTGTCGCTGGGCAGCCAGCAGGGGAACCGGCACGTCCACTGGCACCTGGCCCCGCTGCCGCCCGGTGTGCCTTTTGCCGAGCAGCAGTTGGTAGCTTTGCAGGCTGAGCAGGGCTACCTGGAGCTGCCCCGGGAAGAAATGGCCAGCCTGGCGGCGCGCATCCGGCAGGCTCTACTGGCCGGCGAGAGCCAGGCAACGGAGGGGGAGGCGTCATGAAGCGACCGAAGCTCCTGGCGCTGTTATTCCTGGCTTTTTGGAGTTTGGCTGTGGGGGCGGCCGCCCTGGCTTTACCGGCCGCCGGGGGAGCTGGCCATCCGGCCGGGCAGGGGTCGCCGGCCGGCCAGGGAGTCCCGATTAATCTGGCCATGGCCGGGCATATTGGCGGCGCCGTGGAGGCTGTTTTTGTCAGCGGCGGATACGCTTACGTCGGCCTGGGCCAGGAACTGGCCGTAGTTGACATCGGCAACCCGGCCCAGCCGGTGCGGCTGGGTTACGTTTTGTTGCCGGGTAGGGTCGAAGACATTGTCGTAGCCGGCGCCCGGGCTTACGCGGCCATCGGCCCGGCTGGACTCCAGGTGGTCAACGTGGCCAACCCAGCCGCCCCGGCGCTCCTGGGCAACTACAATACGCCGGGGCACGCCGCCGGGGTGGCGGTCAACGGCAGCATGGCTTACGTTGCCGACGGCGACGAGGGTCTTCGCGTAGTCAATGTAAGCAACCCTGATATGCCCGTAGAAGCCGGTTTTCTACTCCTGACAGCCAACGTTTGGGATGTGGTTGTGGACGGCACGACCGTTTATGCGGCCACTTCCCTGGCCGGTCTGCGGGTGATTAACGTGGCCAATCCGGTTCTGCCGGTAGAGGTGGGCAGTTACAACACGCCTGGTTACGCCACCGGGCTGGCCCTGGCCGGTAGCACCATTTACCTGGCCGACGGCGACCAGGGCGGCTTGCAGCTTATTGACGTTGCCAGCCCGGCCAACCCGGCGCTATTGGGTATTTATCCATCTCCGGGCGAAGCCGAGCACGTGGCTGTGGCCGGAAACACCGCCTACCTGGCCGATGGCAGCGCCGGGCTGCGCGTCGTGGACGTGACCACGCCGACGGCGCCGGCCGAGATTGGTTTTCTAGATACGCCGGGCGACGCCGGGCAGCTTGCGCTGGCCGGCAATTATAGCCTCGTGGCCGATGGGCCGGCCGGCCTGCAGGTGGTAGACGTGACCACCCCTAGCCTGCCGTTGCCGGCCGGGTCGTGGGAAGCGCCGGCCTATGCCTGGGGTGGGATTGAGATCTCAGGAACACTGGCTTTCGCCGGGGATAACCAGGGGTTGGCCGTGCTGGACGTGGCCAACCCGGCCTTGCCTGATCCAGTAGGCCACCTGGCGCTGCCGGCCGGGGCCAGGGAGCTGGCCGTGGCCGGCCAGACCGCCTATGTGGCCGCTGGCTACGCCGGGCTGTGGCTGGCGGACGTGACCACGCCAACAGCGCCGGTAGCGGTGGGCAGCTACGACACGCCAGGTTTTGCCGCCGACGTGGTCGTTAGCGGCAGCGTGGCCTATGTGGCCGATTTCGACAAGGGGCTACGGCTGGTGGACGTGACCACGCCGGCCGCGCCGGTCGAGATTGGCGCGTACCCGGCGGCCCAGCCGGCCTGGGCGGTGGCCGTGGCCGGCCAGATCGCTTACGTGGCCACGGCCGGGAACGGGCTGCGGATCATCAACGTCCAGATGCCATCTAACCCGGTGGAAGTAGGCTCCTATGAAATAGAGAATCCTATCTGGGATGTAGCCCTGGCCGGCGAGCGGGCTTACCTGGCCGACGGCGATGGGCTGCGGGTGGTCAACGTGGCAATTCCGGCCGCTCCGGTGGAAGAAGGCGGCTACAACTTCCCGGACTATGCGCTGCAGGTGGCAGTCAGCGAGCCTTACGTGTATCTGGCTGGTATGTTTGGCCTGGTGGGGCTGGTGGATGCCAGCAACCCGGCCGCCCCGGCGATAGCTGACGTATACGGTTTGCCGGGGAACAGCCAGGACCTGGCCGTAGCCGATGGCTACGCTTACCTGGCCCAGGAGAGCTGGGGCCTATACCTGTTGAAGGGTGACCTGTCCGTCAGCGGCCGGGTGACCAACCACAACGGCGTGCCTTTCGCCGGGGTGACGGTCTCGGCCGGCCCGGGCCGGCAGGCGACGACCAACGCCAGCGGCGTCTACACGGTGACGGGCTTCTTACCCGGCGCCTACACCCTGACCCCGGCCTTGAGCGGCTACGCCTTCTGGCCGCCGACCCGTTCTGTCACCTTGCCGCCGGCCGGGGCCGGCGGCCACTTCACGATTTTGCCCGGCCCCGTAGCCACGACGGTGCTTTCGACGACAACGACGACACTCATTTACACCGATACGCAAAATTTGCCGACGACGCTGGTCTTCCCGGCCGGGACGGTGACGCAGACGACGGCGGTGACGGTGACGCCGCTGTTGGTGGGGAACAGCAGCGGGCTGGCTTTTGCCGGGCACGCCTTTGACCTGGCGGCCGGGCAGGCCGGTGGACCGCTCCTCACCTTCGCCTGGCCGGTGACCATTACCATCGCCTACAGCGACGCCGATTGGGAGACTATTGTAGACGAAAGCCTGTTAGCCTTGTGGTGGTGGGACGGCAACGGCTGGCAGGACGCAGCCAACACCTGCGTCCCTCCGTCCGCCTACAGCCACGACCTGGCCAACAACCGCCTCACTCTGCCGGTCTGCCGGAGCGGCCGTTACGCCCTGCTGGGACCAACCAACCAGCTCTACTTTCCGCTGCTCTTTGCCAGTGGGTGATTGATTGAGGTAAATCAGAATGGCGTCCAAGTTGCCCACCCAACTGGCTCAGATCGAATCGGCCGATCTCATCCACCTGGCCCAGACCATACCGGAGCTGGAGTACGTCTTCCATCACGTTCTGCTCCAACAGGCGGCCTACAAATCTCTCCTCCGGGAAGACCGGAAGCAACTGCACCTGGCCGTCAGCCAGATCTTGGAACAGCTTTACGCCAACCACCTGGAGGGGGTGTACAGCCTGCTGGCCTACCATTACCAGCAGGCCGGGGTCAACGACAAAGCGTTAGAATACCTGGTTAAAACCGCCGAACAGGCCGCCGCCCGCTACGCCAACGAGGACGCCGCCCGCGCCTATACGGAAGCCCTGAAACTGCTGCCGGAAGCGGAAGAGCCCGCTCGTTACAAACTGTTGCTGGAGCGAGAAAATTTATACAGCCTGTTGGGCCAGCGGCCGGCGCAGTTCCAGGACCTGGAAGCCCTGGCGGCGCTGGCCGAAAGAGCGGACGACGACGAATGGCGAGTCATGGCCGCTCTGCGCCGCGCTCGCTATTACGAAGTGACCGGCAGCTACCCGGCGGCCGTGGCCACGGCCCAACAGGCGGCCACCCTGGCCCGCGCCAGGAAGCTGGTGGCCAGCGAGATAACCGGCCGGCTTACCTGGGGCGACGCGCTCTGGCGGCAGGCGGACCTTGACGCGGCCGGCGACCAGTTTGAACAGGCCCTGCGCCTGGCCCGGCAAAACGGTCTGGCCGATAGGGAAGCAGATAGCCTGCGCAGCCTGGGCATACTGGCCGAAACCCGCAGCCAGTACGGGCCGGCCCGTGACTTTTTTGCCAGCGCCTGGCAACTTTACCGGCAAACCAACGACCTGCGCGGGGAATCCAGGTGCCTGAACAGCCTGGGGGTGGTCGCTTTGAAGCAAAATGATTTTGCCGCGGCCGAAAGGACCATCGTCGAGGCGTTACGGCTCAAGCAGCGGTTGGGTGACCATTATGGCCAGAGCATCAGCCTGAATAACCTGGCCATTGTCGCCCAATACCGGCACGAGTACGATCTATCCCGGCGTTACTTCGAGCAGTGCCGGCAATTGGCCCGGCAGATCAACGACCGGGAGGGCGAGTGCAGCGCCGTTGGCGGCCTGGGCTATATAGCTTTGAACCAGGGCGACCTGGCGGCGGCCCGAAGCTACCTGGAACAATCGCTGCGCCTGGCCCGGGAAATTGGCGACCGCTATGGGGAAAGTATTGCCCTGGCCAACCTGGGCCTGCTGGCCTATTGCCTGGGGGAAGAGGTAACCGGCCGGCCGCTGGCTCACCAGGCCCTGCTCATTGCCCAGGAGTTGGACAGTCCGGAATTGGAGGGCCAGGCGTTGCGGATCATGGGCCACCTCCTGCTGCAACTGGGTGAGCTGGACGAAGCGGCTACTGCCTATCGCAAGGCCCTACAACTGCACCAGAAGCTGGAATTGTCGCGAACGGCGGCCGAGGATCTGGCCAGCCTGGCCGCTGCCTCCCTGGCCCGGGGAGCGCTGCCCCAGGCTCTGGCCCAGGCCCAGGCTGCGTTGGAGGAGCTGCCACTGGCCGGGCCGGAGTTTAGCCCGGCGACGATAGAAGGCATCGAAGACCCCGGCCGGCTGTTTCTCAACTGTTACCAGGTCTTGCAGGCGGCTCAAGATTTGCGCGCCCCGACCGTGCTGGTCAACGGCCACCGATGGCTGGTGGACCAGGCGGACAAAATAGCCGACCCCCAACAAAGGCGCGCCTTCCTGGAAAGTATTCCCGGCCGACGATTGTTAGTGGCTGAGTGGGAGAGTTTGACTGGGGTTTAGGGAGCGGCCGGGGTGCGGTGTGGTAATAGTCAATACCTGAATTTTGCCGTAACAGGCATATGATCGCTTGGGCGGAGATGGCGTTTACGCGTAGGGCCAGTATCGGCGAAGTATTTTTCGTACACTTTTGTTTCAACACGGCATGAGTTAGCTCTCAGTCGAAAATCGCCTTTGCCGCGCCAGATGGCCGGTGATACAAGGATGTGGTCAATCAACTCCTCAACAATCTGGCCACCCTCAAGCGGGTCGGGAAAACGTGTTGTTGCCGCAGTTCTTAGCGCTTCTGGACTCATCGCGTGCCTGAAGTGACGGTCAGAATTTAGTAGCGTCCCAACCAATTCGTCAACAATATTGTGAATCAAGAACTCTCGCTCTATTAGTTCGGCATAAGGACCATCATTGAGGTCACCCATGACGACAAGGGATAACGGTTTATCGCCCGGCGCCAATTGATCAAATTGCTTGTTGATAAATTCGCGTACCCGGTAAACCTCGGCCGACAATTTGGCGCGAACGGTCAGGGCATCCAGGATGGCCTCACGATCCCGATTCGCCCACTGCGCAGGATCCTTGAGCTTGGAATACTTCGATTTGGTGTGGAGGAGCATGAGTAGGAGTTCCTTGTCCGCTTGCGGCTTAAAACTGAGTAGGAGCGGGTGGCGAGCAAGTTTATGGTTCTTCCTTTCGTCTGCACCAATTAATCCCCAGGGATAGTAAGGGATAGAGGACCAGCGCTTCTTAATAGGTGGTAGTTCAGGTTGCCAGGCGATTACTTGTGGTGCTACCGACTTGTGGACCAGCGCGCTGATTGACTGCCAATTTTCGTTAGAGTGAAAAACAACGTAATCACCTCCAAGGAACCGCTCGACAAAAGCCTCCATTTGATCTTTTCGCGGTGGCCCTTCTTGAATACCGATGATTTCGGCGTCAATTTCCCGAATAACTGCAGCAATACGCTGGCAAAGGCCAGGGACATCATCAATCGGTTCAAGCTTGATGTCTCCCAGTTTCTTACCGGGAAATTTATCTGGAATAGTGGGGAATACCCAATGGGTCCATAGCCCGCCAAAGATAGATACCATCCATTCGCAATTAAAGGTCGCGACCTTGATTTGGGACATTTAACCTCCTGTCTTAAAAGCTTGAACACGCTTGATTGGCGGTGAGAAATCCAGCCAATCTCATACGTCCTTATCCCTTTCAGGGTTTCAAGTTAATCCGGCCGACCCACTTGACCTGGCGCAGGGCGTCGTCTTTTTCGTTGGGGACGATGAGGCGGACCAGGCCCTCCTGGCGGGTCATCGGCCGGCCGTCCAGGGTGTAGCTGAGCAGAATAGGACCGGCCGGGTCGGGGTGGGCCAGCTCGCCGGCCAGGATGCCCGTGCCAAAACCGTCGGCGCTGATGACTTCGACCTGGGACCAGGCCGCCTCCCGGCCGGCCAGGGCGTAGATAAACTCCAACAGGGTGACGCCGCCAAAGGTAAAGGGACCGGAAGTTCCGTGGCCGGTGCTGACGACGAAGCAGTTGGGCACGGCGGTAAAGGGCAGGGTCCGCAACCGGTCCGGCCTGATCCGCTCTTCCCGGCCGTCTGGCAGGGCCAGGATGAAATCGGGATCGGCCGACGGTGGCTCCGGGTTGGGGTCATGGACCTGAGGGTGGATAGGGTCGCCGGCCATCAGATATCTTGATGGCCGGCGACCCCATCCAGTTCCGCCAGGTAGGGGGCCGGGTTCTTGAGGGCCTGGGCGGCCTGGCGGGCCTGGGCCAGCTCAGCGGTGAACGGCCGGCCCAGTTGGGCCAGCAGGCGGCACTGGTCGCGCCGGATCACGTACTCGGCAATCAGTTGGCCTTTGCCGCCAATGGCCTCCAGCTCTTGCCGGCGTACCTGGAGGGCCTGCTCCAACTCGCCGGCCGTTTCATGGTAGGCGCTAAGGGCCTGGTAATAGGTGCGCGAAGGGACAGAGGCCAGGCGCTCGGCCTGGGTCACGGCCGCCTGGTACAACTTCCGGGCCGCCTTTTCGTCGCCGGCGCGCCGGGCGGCCAGCACCCGCCAGGCCAACAGGTTGGCCAGCATCAGTTCCCGGCTGGAACGTCGAGCGATTTTTTCTCCTTCTCTGGCCCAGCCGGCCAGCTTCTCGTCGTCTCCCAGGGCAAGGGCAATCTCGCACAACAGGTTATAAGCGTCGCACTCGTAATACTCCCCGCCATCGCTGGTGGCAAGATAACGCAGGCCCTCGGCCAGGGCTTCGTTCCAGCGGCCGCGGCCGATCTGAAACTCGACGCGCAGCGAGTGGAGGCAATGCCAGCATTCCAACTCCGGGTTGATCTCCTGGGTCATGTAGCTGAGGGCATTCTCAATCGCCGCTTCGTTGCCCAGGGGGTCAATGCCCACGTAAGCGTTGATCAGGTCCTCGTGCAGGCAGATGCGCTGCGGAAAGTGGGCGTACGCCGGCTTGCGGGTTTCTACGGTGGCCTTGACCGCGGCCGGCAGGGCGGCCCGATAGTCCCGCTTGCGGAAGAGGAGGGCCTGGAGCTTCCAATGCTCGCAAAACAACTCCCACCACGGCTCGTTGAGCTGGCGGGCCATGGCCTGGGCCTGTTCCAACATGCTCAACATCTGGTCGGGGTCGGCGTCCATAACCACCAGCGCTTCCAGTGAGGCCAGCTCGGACATGGCCAGTTGTTCGTCGTTGCCCTCAAACATGGCCCGCCAGCGATACTCTTCAACCCAGTCCCAAATACTCATGATGAAATCAAGACCTCCAATGCGCTAACGGCCTGGCGAAAGGCCAGGGCGGCGTCGGCGGCCGTCAGCGCCCGGCCGGAGAACAGGCGGGCCACCTGGTAGATGAGCCCCAGCGTCGCTTCCAGGACCGGCTGGTCAGGCGGCGCTTTGGCAAGCTGCTGGATGAGGGCGCAGGAGGCGTTCAGGTATAGCCTGCCCTGTAACTCTACCTCTTCGGCATCGGCATAACTGTCCAGGTAGTCGGTCACCAGGCCGGCCAGCTCGCCGGGTAGCTCATCCTTATCCAGCGCCTGGCGCGTCTCCATAATCAGCTCAACCTCGGACGGGTAGACCATCAGGGCCGGCACGTCGGCCGGCTTGAAAGCGACCACCTCGGCCGCGATGCCCTGCTCCTGGTAGTAGACCAGCAGGCGGCTGAAAGGAGCGGGGGCCACCGGCCGGAGCAGGTGCTTGACCTGGCCGTCCATTTGGACCAAGCCAATCCCTTCGTGCCAGGCGGCGTACTTCTCCAGAAACGGCTTGACGGCGAACCAATGGGCGTCTATGACCGGCGCATCGTGGCCCTCGGCCAGCAACTGTTCTTGTAGCGCGCCGATGTGCCGGGTGAGGAAATAAAGGGTGTGCCCGGTCTGGGCCAGGTATTCCGGCAGGGTCATGGGGCCGGCCGAGGTGCGGAAGGTGACGATGTTGGCCACCCGCTCAAAGAAAGCGTCGTCGCGCACCGCCCAACCGGTGATGACGTCGGTGTGGCCCCAGACAATGCGCCGCCACGTTTCCGGTTCCTGGTCGGCAATGCGCTGGAGGGCCGCGCCCAGTTGGCTTTCCAGGGCGCGGCGCACGGCGGCAAAGATGTCGTCCTCGTGGATACTCTCGCGCGAGGCAGTAGGCTGCAGGTAGGGACAATCAATCGCCCCCCAGACAAATCTGGCCCAGCGCGGCAGTAGCTTGCGCTCCCGTTCGCAGATAAACATGCGCCGGATAAAGACCTTCAGGTCGCCGTATTCGCGCACCGAGGCGACGGAGCTGGGTGGCACAAAGAGAAAGCCCTTGAGCGGCACCACCAGGCTATCGCCGCCCAGGTCAATTTCCTGGTCGTGCAACTGGACGATGCACAGTGGCTGGCTTTCCTGGAAGGCGCGCCGGATGTAGTTGACAATGGCCTGCGCCGGTTGGGGATCGTTCCATGGCGGCGTCATCAGGTTGGCGGGCGCCGGGTCGTCGTTGACGAAAATAGGGACGGCCAGCAGGTCGGCGTAGAGCTGGATCGTCTCCACCAACAATTCCTCGTCGAAGACGAAAGCGGCGCTGGGCTTGACGCGCAGCTCGACTGTCGTGCCTACGTCATGGCGGGTAGCCGGCTCGACCTGGTAATATTCGCCGCCGCTGGAGTGCCAGCGCAGGGCTTCGCCAGGGCCGGCGTGGAGGGAACGGGTGACCAGGGTCACTTCGTCGGCCAGCAGGAAGGCGCTGAGGAAGCCAAAACCGAATTGCCCAATCAGCTCGGCCGCTTCGTCCGGCGAAAAGATGGCCAGGTCGCTTTTCAGTTGGGCGGTGTAACTGCGGCCGATGGTGGCCAGGTATTCTTCAATTTCGTCGGCCGTCAGGCCGTGGCCGTTGTCCCGGATAGTCAGAACGCCGCGCTGTTCGTCGCTGGTGATGGTGATGGCCGGCCGGTAAAAACGCGACTCTCCCTCTATCTGGCGGCGCACGCAGCTATCGTGGGCATTCTGGATTAACTCCCGGATACCGACCTTGGGCGTGGAGTAGAGGCTACCGGCCAGGACTTCCAACAGCCCGGGCAGGTGTAGGTTAAAGCGTTGGCTTGTCGTCATTAAAGTAGAGATTTTAACCTTTACCAGGGGAAGCTGACAAACGAAATGGAGATGCTGTTTTCCGCTTGCAAGCGGGCTACTTCCCCTTCCAACTGCCGTATCGCTCCTCGCAGGGCTGTGACTTCTTCCCTCAGCCTCATCCTTTCAGTTTATCAATCTGCCATAAATCTGAAAAGTTACTGGAGATGTAGAGACGTTGCATTGCAACGTCTCTACGCATTGCAACGTCTCTACCAACGGTTACGGGCTGGTCAGGTTCATGATGGCCGGCAGGCTGAGGGTGGCGACGTTGTACTGGTAGCGGATGCGCACGGCGCAAATTCTCAAGTCGCTGGTTGTCGCCCCGTTGAAGTCAATGCGGAGAACGTAGGAGTGGTCTGTATTATCAACAAAATGAGAAAAGAAACCACTCCCGGCCGAGCTATAGCCCGGAGTACCGGAGCCCGCCGCCGAAGCGAGTTGTACGTTGCCACCGATATCGTCAAACTGAAATAGGATTGTCTCCGCATCCGTAGTACCGTTCATATCGTAGTAGTAGACGCGAAGATAATCAATTTCCGCCCCGTCGGGTAATTGGAGATCGGTGTCCCACCAGGTCGAGCCGCCGGTGCGGTGGAAGCAGCCGCCGCCATCATAGGCCCAGGTGTTGCTGCTGTCGTAAGCAACGAACGTTTCGGCCGCCCAGCGTTTGAAAAAAGTAGCCATGCCGGGGTCATTGGGGGTATTTCCCACCTCTTCCTGGACCACGCTAGTAGTGGTTGCGGGTTGGCGCTCCGGTTCGCCATTGCCGTCCGTAGCGGCGCCCCCGGCTTGCTGATTTTGGATTCCGATCTCTTCTTCGTGAACCGTTTCCTGGGCTGGTCCGGCCGGGCCGGCCTCGTTGGGTTCGCCGTCGTCGGGGTCCTGGGCGGAAATTGCCAGCGTAAAGCCGGCCGCCAGGACAAGGACAAGGATGATGACGACCAAAAAGCGGGGGAACTTAGAGGAACGTGACATAGAAATTCTCCTTTCAAGAAAGGCCTGGGATAACTTCCAGGCTGCAACCAATAAAACAGGCGATGGACCTGCGAACCTGGAATGAACTTGACTATTTTCCTGTTTGTGCTAATACACGCAACACATGGGATGGGAACGCCACTTCCAGGTTATATACCATTATGGTTCATTATTTTGCTGCTTCGTGTAAAGAAGGCAACAGTATATGATTCGCTCAATGTACCGGCCGCAGGATGGTTCGCTGCGTTTCGACTTGCCAACAACGGAGTTTGCCATGGCGCTTATAGCGCCCAATGGCTTGCTGTGGATAGATATTGTCGAGGAACCGCCGGAGAAGTCGGAACTTATTCTGCGTGAAGTCTTTGACTTTCACCCGCTGGCAATTGACGACGCCTTGCAGGAGTCGCACGTCCCCAAGGTGGACGATTGGGGATCGTACCTGTACCTGGTGCTACACGCGATTGTGTGTGAGCAGCAGCCAAAGATAGAAGTGCGTACCCAGGAGATGGACGTTTTCCTGGGGGCCAACTACCTGATTACCCTGCACCACGAGAGGATTGCGGCCGTGGACCACGTCTGGAACGCCTACCAGCGAGGCGACCGCCACCTGAGACGGGGATCAGACCACCTGATGTACCGGGTGATTGACACCATCGTGGCCGAGTACATGCCGGTCATGGATAGCATAGACGAAGCTATAGACCTGTTGGAAGACCAGATTTTTGACCGGCCGACGCCACAAACGCTGGAAGACCTCTTTGGCCTGAAGCGGTCCCTGTTGTACCTGCGCCGCATCATTGGGCCGCAACGGGAGGTGTTAAATAAGCTGGCCCGGGACGATTACACGGTGATTGACAGCAAAGACAAGGTCTTCTTCCGCGACGTGTACGACCATCTGGTCCGGCTGCACGACATTGCCGAAAGCCTGCGGGACCTGGTGGGCGGCTCGCTGGACACCTACCTGTCGCTGGTCAATAACCGGATGAACGAGGTGATGAAGACGCTGACGATCATCACCAGCCTGTTCATGCCCCTGTCCTTCGTCGTCGGCTTTTTCGGTATGAACTTTTTTGCCAGCCCCGATCCCCGGCCGGCCTGGATGGGCGACCCGGTCTTTTATCTGACGCTGCTGGGCATGGCTGTGGCGCCGGCCTTTATGTTTTGGTGGATGCGGCAGCGGCGGTGGCTGTAGGGGTTTTTCAATCCTTTTCCCCCTTAGGCCGCCAATCTGCTATACTTGGGGGTCTATGGACCAAGAGAAGATTCGTAATTTTTGCATTATCGCCCACATTGACCACGGCAAGTCCACCCTGGCCGACCGGCTGCTGCAGATAACCGGGACGATCTCCGAGCGGGAAATGCAGGAGCAGGTGCTGGACACTATGGACCTGGAGCGGGAGAAAGGGGTGACGATTAAGGCCTCGGCCGTGCGCATGGAGTACACGGCCCAGGACGGCCAGAGCTACGAAATGAACCTGATTGACACGCCCGGCCACGTGGACTTTGCCTACGAGGTGAGCCGGGCCCTGCAAAGCTGCGAGGGGGCCATCCTGGTCGTGGACGCCACCCAGGGCATTGAGGCCCAGACGCTGGCTAACCTTTACCTGGCCCTGGAGGCGGACCTGGAGCTGGTGCCGGTGGTCAACAAGATTGACCTGCCGGCCGCCCTGCCGGCCGACGTAGCCACGGAAGTGGAGAACCTGATCGGCATCGCCGCCGAGGAAGTTATCCCCATCAGTGCTAAGACAGGGGTTAACGTCGAACAGGTCCTGGAGGCGGTCGTCCAACGCGTGCCGCCACCGCAAGGGGACGCCCAGGTTCCGCTGCGGGCGCTGGTCTTTGATTCCCACTACGATTCCTACAAAGGCGTGATTGCCTACGTGCGTATTTTTGAGGGTACTATCCGGGATAGAGAGTGGATCAAGATCATGTCCAACGACGTGACGGTCGAGCCAATCGAGATTGGCGTTTTCCGGCCGGGGATGAAGCCGGTCCAGGAATTGACGGCCGGGGAAGTGGGCTACATTGCCACGGGGCTGAAGACGGTGCGCGAGTGCCGGGTGGGCGACACGATCACCTTGCGGGACAACCCGGCCGAGAAGCCGTTGCCCGGCTACCGCTCGGCCAAGCCGATGGTCTTTGCCGGCTTTTATCCGACCGAAGGTGAGGATTACCAGTTGCTCAAAGAGGCGCTGGAAAAGCTGCAACTGAACGACGCCTCCCTGGTCTTTGAGCCGGAGACGTCCAACGCCCTCAACTTTGGTTTCCGCTGCGGTTTTCTGGGCCTGTTCCACATGGAGATTATCCAGGAGCGGCTGGAGCGGGAGTACGACCTGGACATCGTGGCCACCGCGCCCAGCGTCCGCTACGAGGTGGTCAAGGCGCATACGGGTGAGGTGGTCCAGATTGAAAGCCCGGCCGACCTGCCGGACCCCGGCCAGATCGAGGAGATCCGCGAGCCGTGGATGCAGGTCCACATCTTTACCCCGGACGAGTTTTACGGGGTGATCATGGAGCTGGCCATGGGCCGGCGGGGCGAGTTTATGGGCCAGGAGTACCCGGCGCCCGGCCGGATCATCTTGAAGTTCGACATTCCCCTGGCGGAAATTGTGGTGGACTTTTACGACAAGCTGAAGAGCGCCACGCGGGGCTACGCCTCGATGGACTACGAGTTTGCCGGCTACCGGGCCTCTGACCTGGTCAAGCTGGACATCCTGGTCAACAAGCAGCCGGTGGACGCCCTGGCCATGATCGTCCACAAGGACGACGCCTTTCACCGGGGGCAAAAGCTGGTCACGGCGCTGCGCAAGCTGATCCCGCGCCAATTGTTCGAGGTGCCTATCCAGGCGGCCGTGGGCAACAAAGTCGTCAGCCGGGCGAACGTGAAGGCGCTAAGGAAGGATGTTCTGGCAAAGTGCTATGGCGGCGATATCACCAGGAAAAAGAAACTTTTAGAGAAGCAAAAGAAGGGCAAGCGGCGGATGAAAATGATTGGCAACGTGGAAGTGCCCCAAGAAGCGTTTATGGCGGTTCTAAAGCTGGACGAAGATTGACCCTTCTCCATGACTCTTTACAAGCGAATTATTTTCCCGCTGCTGCGCCGCCTGGATGCTGAGCAGGTACACGAACGCACCCTGGCGGCGCTGGAGCTGGCGCAGTACACATCCTTCGGCCACTTCCTGTTACGCCGCTTGGCCGGTCCCATTCCTCGCCAACCCGTCCACCTCTTTGGCCTGACTTTTCCTAACGTCCTGGGCGTCGCCGCAGGGTTTGATAAGGATGCGCGGGTGGCGGCCGGGCTGGCGCTGTTGGGCTTTGGCCACGTGGAGGCCGGCACGCTGACGCCCCAGCCGCAGCCGGGCAACCCCCGGCCGCGCCTCTTTCGCCTGCCGGAGGATGGCGCGCTCCTTAACCGGATGGGTTTTCCCAACGAAGGGGTGGCCGCGGCCGCGCCCCGGCTGGCGAAGCTGGCCCAGGCCGGCCGGACGTTTGTTTTAGGCATTAGCCTGGGCAAGCAAAAGGAAACGCCGCTGGCCGAGGCGGCCGACGATTACCTGGCGGTGATGCGGGCCGTCTATCCCTACGCCGATTACTTGGCGATCAACGTCAGCTCGCCCAACACGCCCGGCCTGCGCGAGCTGCAAGGGGGCGCTTACCTGGATCAGTTGCTGGCCGATCTGGCGGCTGAGAACCAGGCCCTGGCCGAGACGATGGCGCCCCGGCCGCTGCTGCTGAAAATTGCCCCTGATTTGAGCTGGCCGGAGCTGGACGACATCCTGGCGGCGGCCGAGCGGCGCCAGATCAGCGGTATTGTTGCTACCAACACGACCACCGGCCGGGCAGGTTTGCGCAGCCCGCTGCGGGAGGAGACAGGCGGCCTGAGCGGCCGGCCGCTGGCTACCCGTAGCAACGAGGTTATTGCCTACATTCACCGGCAGACCAGGGGCCGGCTACCGATCATTGGGGTGGGTGGCGTCTTTACGGCGGCCGACGCGCAGGCCAGGCTGGACGCCGGGGCGGCCCTGGTCCAGGTGTACACCGGGTTGGTTTATGAGGGGCCGGGGATGGCTGGACGGATTCTTCGGGGGTTGGCCGTCCGATAATCGTTGGTCAAACGATTATCGGACGGCGTTTTTAAGTGGCGGGGGTCTCGGGTATAATCTGCCTTCCGGTTGTAAACTTGACAAGGTGACAAGCTGACAAGGTGATGGCAACCTCCGGTTGCTTGGTGAAAAAATGTCAGTTTATGACCGTTGCCAGTACAACATTTCTATCATCGTCGAGGACAGAATGAAACGATTAACGGCAACCGTTCACGGCCGCGTCCAGGGTGTTTCTTTTCGTTACTACACCCGCCTGGAAGCGCAGCGGCTGGGGCTGGTTGGCTGGGTACGTAACGAGCGGGATGGCTCGGTGAGCATCGTAGCTGAGGGCCAGGAAGCTGAGTTGCAACGGCTTGCCAATTTTCTACATCACGGGCCACAAGGCGCGCGGGTAGCGCAGGTGGAAATAGCCTGGTCACCGGCCACCCACGAATTTCAGTCGTTTGAAGTGCGCTGGCTATGAGCAACGGCCACCGAGAGCGCCTGGCCTGGGCCATCCTTCTAGGCAGTTTTAGCCTTTGCCTGGGCTTAGTCATTGCCGTTCCCCTGGGCGCCAGCACGTTTCTGCAGCAGGCTACCCGGCCGCTGGTGGTCAACATCCAGACTAACCAGGGCGTGGCCGTGCTGCAAAGTGAGAGTGGCAGCGACGTGCTGCTGGCTGGAGAGCCGGTCCACTCGCTGAATCCCAGCGGCACGCTTTTAACTGGCCCCAGCGATACGGCGCTGGCTCTGATCGCTGCGCCCGTCACAGAACAACCCCTGGCCCAGGTCCAGGTCTACGGTGGCAGCGACGTTCACGTGCGGCGGGCAACTGCACCTCGTTTTTCGGTCAGCTCGGCCAGCCATTTCCTGGGACTAACCCTGACGAAAGGCCGGCTGAGCCTGGTCGTGCTCCCGGCCACTGATCGGCCGCTGGTGGTCGAGGTGATAACACCGCAGGGCGTTGTGGTGATGCGCGAGCCCGGCCGCTATTCCCTGATGGTCACCGAGACAGATACAGAGGTGGTCGTCCAGAGCGGCCTGGCCCTGGTCGAAGCGGCGGGGGAATCCACCATCTTGCACGGCGACCAACGGGCCCTGGTCCGCCAGGGTTCGCCGCCCAGCGAGCCGTTGGACGCAGAGCGCGACCTGGTGTTGAACGGCGACTTCAACCAGGGCCTGGAAGCGTGGTTTTTACTATCCCCCAACGTTGAATTTGCCGAACAGCCGGCGGCCGAGACCCAGGTGATTACCGCCTCAGGGGAATCGGCGCTGTCTATGGAGCGGTTTGGCGTTGGCCACGCCGACGTGGCTGTCCGGCAGATTATTGACCAGGACGTGACTGATTACCAGAGCCTGCGCCTGCAAATCAACCTGGAACTGTTGGAGCAGAGCCTGGGTGTGTGCGGCAGCCTGGGCAGCGAGTGCCCGCTCACGATACGGATTGATTACGTTGACGTCAACGGCGTAGACCAGATCTGGCAGCAAGGATTCTACGCCGTAGGCGACGTCGGCCCGACCACGCCGGACGTCTGTACCACTTGCCCAGAACCACGCACCGAACACCAACGACTACCCTTCAAGCAGCTTGTCTTTTACGAGTCAGATAACTTATTGAATTGGTTAGGTGGAAAAGGGACGCTACCCCGGCAAATCAAAGCCATTACCCTCGTCGCTTCCGGCCACAGCTTTGAGGTCGAAGTGTTGAACGTGTCGCTGGTGGCAAAAGAATAGAGATTGGAGATTGGAGATTGTCAATCTTCAATCTCTGATCTCCAATCTCCATCACGCTTCTTCAGTCCAGTTGCGCAGCCAGTTTTCCAGGTCGTCCGGGGAGTTAGCCACGACGGCCGTAAATTTGGCGCCCGGGTAATGTTTGTGGAACCAGGCGGCCGTCAAGGTCTCCGGCCAGTGGTGGGGGTTTACGGCCAGGATATGCCGGCCGGCCAGATCGCCGACCCCGGCGTCGTCGGCCGAGAAGCCGACGGTATAGCGGCCGTCGAAGGCGCCCCGGGCGGCGGCCACGAACCACTTGGCGTCGGCCGTAGGTGGCAGCAGCACGTAGATGCGGTGGTAGTCCAGCCGGGGCGCGCCGCTGGGGGCCTGTTCGGCCGCTTCGGCCAGGGCGTCTTTTTCGGCCACCCGCATTAATTGCTGGGCCAGCAGCCGCGCCCCCCGGTCGCCGACAAAGCGCACGTCGTACAGGCCGGCGTCGGCCACGGCAAAGTGGTAGCGCCAGGTATAGCGGCCCTGGTCCTGGCTTAGCCCCTGGAAGGCCACGGCGGCAATTTCGTTGTCCGGCCGGCGGACGACCAGATCAATAAAGACCTGATTGCGGGCCGAGGAAACAGTGGCCGTGACCCGTTGGCCGGGTCGGGGCTGTTCGGGGGAGAGGTTGATGTGGGTATCGCCGGGACCGACGATAGAGACGCCTCGCTTGAAGCGGCCAAGCGGTTCCAGGCGAACGTTGCGCCAGAAGACGGCCTGCTGCCGTTTGGGCAGGGAAGGGGCCGAGCGCAGGTAGACGGTGATGGCCGACGCCTGGGATTCAATTTCCAGTTCCAGTGCCTGCCACTCCCCCAAAGGCTGGGCGATTTCGCTCCAGATGATCAGCGGGCTGGTGGGGTCCAGGCCGCCGGTGGGGTCCAGGCCAATCTGGACGTTCACGTCACTGGCTTCGACCAGGTTGCCGGTTTCTTCGGCTTCGCTCGACCAGGCCAGGCATTCGGCCGTCAGGAAATATTCATTGCCGGGCGCAGCCGGCGCCTGCTGCAGCAGCCCGGCCGTATGTGTGGCCCAGGGGGTGCCCAGGCGCTGCACCAGCCGGCCGTCCAGCTCAAACGCTTCGTAAGTAGGTGTCTGGTTTTTCCACTGGGGGTCCTCCCTTTTGGGGGGAATCCACCAGGGCAGCCAGCCAGCGGCGGTAGTGAGGTTGTCGTTGTTGCGGAAGGGATAAAACCCCTCCGCCAGCCGGCCGTTGAATAGTAAATTGGCGGTAGCCACGTGTATATCCTGTTGTCGGTTATTGGGTAATTGGGTAATCAGGTAATTGAGTAATTACCCCATTACTTAATTACCTGATTACCCTCCTCAATCAAAACCCAACCCCCGTTCCTTCAACGAAACGTAGCGGTGGCGGCCGATGATGATGTGGTCCAGCAGGTCTACGTCTAGCAACTGGCCGGCTTTGGCGATTTGCCGGGTGACGTTGACGTCTTCAGGCGAGGGGGAGGGGTCGCCGGAGGGGTGGTTGTGGACGACGATGAAGGCGGCGGCGTTTTCTTTCAGGGCCGCCCGGAACAGCTCGCCGATACGGACAACGGAGGTGTTCAAGCTGCCGATGTAAATAGTCGGCATGGCCAGGACGTTATTGCGGGTGTCCAACAACACCAGACGCAGGTGTTCCTGTTCCAGGAAGGCCATTTCCGACATGAGCAAATTGGCAGCGTCGGCCGGGGAGGTGACGCGCGGCCGATCGTCGGGGGTAGTGGCCATCAACCGCCGGCCCAGCTCCAGGGCGGCCTTGATTTCGACTGCCTTGGCTTCGCCAATGCCTTTGGCCGATCTAAGCTCGGACACCGAGGCGCGGGCCAGGCCGGGCAGCCCACCGAACTGGCCGAGCACACGCTCGGCCAGGCGCAGCACGCTTTCGCCACCCGTGCCGGTGCGCAGGATGATGGCCAACAGTTCGTCGGTCCGGACTGCTTGCGGCCCGACCTCGACCAGCCGCTCGCGCGGCCGGTCGTTTTTGGCCAGGTCTCGGATAAGGGGCGTGTATTGGACGGGGGAGTTGGCAGACATAGGTTAACTGATGCTCTTGACAAGCGTTACCAGTTCATCCCACTCGTCGGGCATCAGGTGCAGGCTAACGCTGCCTAACTCCAGATGATAAATGTAGCCGACTTCCTCTTCCTGGCTGCGCCAGGCCAGCAGATTATCGGTCTCGGCCAGGATTTCGTTGTCCCTGCTATCACTCTTCATCGTCCATTTTCTCCTTTTTTAAGCGATGAGCAATGAGCGATGAGCGATGAGCAACTTTTTACTCATTGCTCATTGCTTTTAACTCATAGCTCTCTTTCCAAAAGCCACATTTGCACGTCCGGGTCAATTTGCCAGCCGGCCGCCAGCAGGGCGGTCAGAACGGTTTCTGAAGCCAGGGGCTTGCCTTCCAGGCGTTGGCAGCCCAGCCGGGCGGCCAGACAGGGCAGGGCGGCCGCCAGCGCGGGCCAGTCGCCGGGCGCAACGTCGGCGTAGTTCAACCAGAACAGGCCCGGCTCCGGCCGGTTGGCAATGACCAGGCCGGGCGGCGCGCCGCCCGGCCTGCGCCACCAGTACAACCGTTCTCCGGCCTGCAATTCGGCCAGGAACGGCCGGATTTCGTACCAGGCCCATTCGTCTTCTAACAGGCCGCCGCAGGCCAGGGCGTGAGTGGAGTGGTCCAGGAAACTCTCTACGGCCGGTAGCCTGCCCGTCCCGATTTCCTCGGCCAGGCGAACGCCGTTTTCGTGCAGCAACCGGGCCAGCCCACGACCTCGTTGAGCCGGGTCAACACGTAGCCCCTCCAGCCACCACTGGCCGGGGGCCAGCTCCGTTAACTTGTTAAAACCGGCCAGTTGGTCACCCCCATAGGCTACCATGAAACGGCCGCGCCGGTCGGCCACCCAGTCGTCAAAACTGCCGGGAACGTAATCCTGCCCTTCCCAGATTTGAGCAGAGAGCGCTTGCACGGCCGCCTTGTCGGCCGGGGTAGCTTGCCGGAGAAGGATTGGGGCTGCCTGTCCCAATTTAATCTACCGTTTCCTCCAGCTCTTCGACCAGTGCTTCAACCAGGTCTGGGAAGGGTGGCTGATCCAGTAACTTGCGGTAGATATAGAGTAAAATCAGGCGAGCGCTGGCCAGCAGGGGAGCAGCCAGGAGGATGCCCAGGATACCGGCGATGCTGGCCCCGGCCAGAGCGCCGATGAGCACGACTAGAGGATGGAGATTCAGGCTGCGGCCGATAATACGTGGTACCAGGACGAGGTTCTCGACTTGCTGGATGACGATATAGACGCCCAGGACGACGAGGGCAAACCAAAGCGGCCCAATCTGGCTACCTAACCAGCTTGCGTCGCTCTGGAACAGGGCCAAAAGGATAGCCGGGATAGCGGCCAACGCCGGGCCAATGTTGGGCACAAATTCGAGCAGGCCGGCGATCAGGGCCAGGATGAGGGCATTGGGCAGGCCAATGGTCAGGGCGGCGATGAAGGTGATCAGGCCGACGATGAAGCCAAGGATAAGCTGGCCACGCAGGAAAGCGTTCCAGGTAAGACTGATTTCCCGGCCGAGCCGGGACACGTCGGCGTGGTAGCTCGTCGGGGCGATGGCCACAATGGAGCCCCACAACTTGCGGTAATCTTTGACCATGTAAAAGGACAAGACCAGAATAATGATCAGCCAGCCGACGGTCGAGAGAGTAGCCGAAGCCAGGTTGCCGAACAAGCTAAAGCCCTGCCGGCCGAGAGTCTGGATGATGCTGATAAGATTATCCCGTATAGCGCCGTAAGCCTCTTCCAACGGCAGTTCGTTCAAGGGAATGGTATAGCTGCCAATCACCAGCGGCCGTTCGAGAAACTCGCCCAACTGCTGCAGATAGCGCGGCGTGTTGTTAACCAGGTTATTGCCCTGGGTAATCAACTGGGGAATGGCGCCAACCGGGATAGCCACGATGCCGGCAATAATAAAGAGGTAGATGAGGGCAATAGCCAACCCCCGGGACAGGCGGAACCGTTGCTGGAGAAAATCTACGATGGGCAGCACCACGTAGGCCATCACCAGGGCCATAATGACGGGAATGAGCAGCCCCCGGATACGGTAGAGCGTGAGTAAAAAGAGGATCAGCAAAACGGTCATCACCAGCCGCTTGGTGCTGGCGGGCCACGCCGGGGAAGTAGAGGTGGTGGCTTCTGCTACTGGTGGTGGAAGATTTTCGGCGACTCTTGCTTCGTCAGTCATAAGCTGGCAGATCCGCTCAATTAGGATGGGCCTATTATAACGTTAATTTGGGAGATTGAGGAAAAAAACCCGCAGGTTTCTAAGGGCACGCTTCGTGCCCGGGGCATGAACCGTGCCCGGGGCACACTTCGTGCCCCAACCTGCGGGGTTTGGTTTAGAGGTTAGCGCCGGGGACCGCCGCCGCCGCGCCGGTCGCGGTCGCCGCCACGCCGGTCACGGCCGCCGCCGTTGCCCCGGCTGCTGCGTACAACGTCGTTGGCCCGCGCTTCTTCCAGTGACCAGCCTTCGAGCACCGCCTGCCGTGACAGGCGGATTTTACCCGTATCCTTGTCAACGTCGGTGATCATGACCATGATCTCGTCGCCGATGGTTACGGCGTCTTCCACCCGGTTCAGTCGCTCGGAAGACAACTGGGAGATGTGGACCATCCCGTCCACGCCAGGGGTGAACTCGACGAAAGCGCCAAAGTCGGTCGTCCGGACCACTTTACCGGTGAAGATCTGGCCCATTTCCGGTTCGCGAGTCAGGGCTTCAATCTTGCTCAAAGCAGCGTCGGCCCGTTCGCCGTCCAGGCCGGCCACGTATACCGTCCCATCATCCTGGATGTCAATGGAGACGTCGTAATCTTCCTCGATACTGCGGATGGTGCTGCCACCCTTGCCAATGACCGCCCCGATCTTGTCCGGGTCAATCTTGATGGTGATCATTCGGGGCGCCCATTTGCTCAGCTCTTGGCGCGGTTCGGGCATTGTTTGGGCCATATGATCGAGGATTTGGAGGCGGGCCACGCGGGCCTGCTCCAGGGCCTCGGCCATCACTTCCTTAGACAGGCCAGAAATCTTGATATCCATTTGCAGGGCCGTGATGCCTTCGCCGGTGCCAGCCACCTTAAAATCCATGTCGCCCAGGTGATCTTCGATACCCTGGATATCGGTGAGAACAGCGTACTTATTGCCGTCGGTCACCAGGCCCATGGCCACGCCGGCCACCGTCCGCTTGATGGGCACGCCGCAATCCATCAGCGCCAGACTGGAGGAGCAAACGCTGGCCTGGCTGGTGCTGCCGTTGGACGAGAGAACCTCCGACACGACACGGATTGTGTAGGGAAATTCATCTTCCGGTGGGATCATGGGCTCCAGGGCCGTCTCCACCAACGCGCCGTGGCCAATTTCGCGCCGCTTGGGACCCCGTAACATCCACGTCTCGCCGGTGGAGTAGGGGGGAAAGTTGTAGTGATGGATGAAGCGGCGTGTGTCTTCGGGGTACAGGCCATCCAGCTTTTGCGCTTCGCGGGGTGTTCCCAGGGCCACAATGGCTAACACCTGGGTCTGGCCGCGCTGGAAGAGCCCGGAGCCATGCGCCCGGGGACTGATGCCAACATCAGACTTCAGCTCGCGAATGTCGCTGTAGCCCCGGCCGTCGGGCCGGACGCCTTCGTAAAGAATACGTTCGCGGACCGCCTTTTTCAACTCCTCGGCAATGACTTCCCGAATATCTTTGGGATCGGTCGTTTCGTCAATTTCCAGGATTTCGTCTACAGTTGCTTCGCGTAGCTCGTCCAGGGCTTCATTGCGCTCTTCCCGCTCGTCGGTCTCTTCCACGATCTTGTGGACCTTGTCCCCCAGGCGAAGCCGCACGGTTTCGGCCAGGATCTGGTCGGTCTCCTCCACAATAATCTCCCGCTTGGGCTTGCCCACGGCGGCTTGCATTTCCAGTTGCAGGTCAATCAGTGGCTGCAGCTCACGGTGGCCAAATTCCAGCGCTTCTATAACCAGGGCCTCCGAGGCTTCTTTGGCCCCGGCCTCGACCATGATAATGGCATCCCGCGTGCCGGCTATGCGCAGGTCGAGCAGGCTGTCAACCATCTGGGGGATCGTGGGATTAACGACAAACTGGCCATCAATGTAGCCGACGCGCACCGCGCCGATAGGGCCGTTCCAGGGGATATCGGACACCATCAGGGCAATGCTGGCGGCGTTGACGGACATGATGTCCAGGTGATGTTCGCTATCGGACGAAAGCGTGGTAATGATGATCTGGACTTCGTTGCGCATTCCTTCGGGGAAAAGGGGACGCAACGGCCGGTCTGTCAGGCGGCAGATCAGGATGGCGTCGGTGCTGGGCCGGCCTTCACGCCGGAAGAAGCTGCCGGGGATGCGGCCGGCGGCGTACATTTTCTCCTCAAAGTCAACGCTAAGTGGGAAAAAGTCCAGCCCTTCGCGGATGGTTTTGGCCATCGTGGCCGTGGCCAGCAGCATACTGTCGCCCACGCGGACGGTAACTGCGCCGCCCGCCTGCTCGGCCAATTTTCCGGTGGACACAATGAACTCGTGGCCACCAATCTTTGTACTAAAACTCTTTTCTTCAAACATATTACCTCCACATATTGTTGGCCGGCCGGGGGAATTGATAATCAGGTAATTAGGTTATTACCCAATTACTCAATTACTTAAATACCCTTGCCCATACAGGCACGCCCGGCCAGGCCGGTTGATTGGTTGGTGGGGAAGTGGAGGGTTTAGGGACTGGGGACTGACTCGCAGCCCGGATTCAGCTAGTCCGGCCGGGTGCGGGACAATACCCAATTCCTAAAAACACACTCCACTACCCCGACCTAATATAGTGACAAAGGCGCGTAAGTGTCTGATAGCACCTACGCGCCACGCTCAACTTATCGTCTGAGACCAAGCCGTTCCAGGATGGCCCGGTAGCGGTCTGGGTCTGCCTTACGTAAGTACGCTAACAGCCGCCGCCGCTTGCCCACCAACATGAGCAGGCCCCGGCGGGAGCTTTCATCGTGCTTGTGCGAATTCAGATGATCTTGCAACTGTTTAATGCGCCGGTCGAACAGAGCAATCTGTACTTCCGGCGAGCCGGTGTCACCCGGGTGAATGGCAAACGATTCAATAATTTCGGCTTTTTCCGCCTCAGATAACGGCATTCTTCTTAACTCCTTTTCTTAACACTATTGCCCAGGTAGCCGTCGCGCCGAAAGCGTCGCACTCCCGAGCAACAGTCCATTATAGCGCAGACTGCTTTACTTTTCAAAAAATCTCGGAACCACCGAAAACCCCGCAGGGTTCCGAACCCTGCGGGGTTTGCCACAGCATCATTATCAGGGTTCGGGCGTGCCGGTACTGCCCGGCGGCGCTGTGCCGGTAATGGTAACCGTACCGGTAATAGTGACCGTGCCGGTGACGGGAATGGTCAGGTCAACTGTTGGCGTCGCTGTCGGTAAGGGCGGGTTTTCCAGGAAATCTATCAGGTTATCCACCGTGGTCGTCAGGATGATATGAACGCGCGGGTCGCCACGCCGCTGGGCGTAGTAGCCATCGCCGGTCGGCGTCTGGTTGCCGACCAGGAAGGTGAAGCGAACTGTTTGTCCTTCGCGTAGCCCCACCAGGACGAATTCATACTGAGGATTGTCCAGCCCGTAAGCTGATAGAGGGTTTAGGTCGGCCGAGTAAGTGCCACGGCTGGCCATATTGACCAGGCTGGTCACCCGGCTGTTCAGCGTCTCACTGACGGCCTGGGTGTTGGTGGGAACAGTCTGGAACCAGGCTCCTTCCTGGCGGGTATAGACTACGGCCGCGCCATCCTCCAGGCGACGAACTTCCAATTGTTGCACGTCGGGGGCGGCAATGTCCGTCACCAGTTCAATTTGAGGCGTCGGGGTGGGAAACGGTGTTGCCTCCTCGCCAACTGGCTCCTGGCGGCTCTGGTAAAAGACAAAAGCGCCCAGGATAACCAGGATAACGAAGAGAACGGCCGTTGTACGCCAGTTCATCTGCTCCTCCTCCGCGAAACCCAGACGACGATACCCACCAGGGCCATCAGGGCCGGACCGAGCAGGCAGCTTACGATTTGCAGCACTCCCAGTTGAGCCTGGGGAATGGTCACCTGGCGGTTGACCGTCTCGCGTGGCGTCAGGGATAAGGTTGTTTCGTCGCCGACTAGCCAGTTAAGGGAATTGGTAAAGAGCAGGCTATTGCCACCCCGGAAATAGGCTTCGTTGCTCAAAAAGTCCGCGTCGCCAAAGACCACGAGGCGGGAGCCGCTGGCGCTGTTTTCGGCGCTGACACCTAACGCCATAGGGCCGGTTGCATCTTCCGGGCTGGGTTGGAGCGGGGACGCCAGGGGATTCGTTTCACCCCATGACTCTTCGCTAGTCCGCACCAGTTCCGTATGGGTCACGGCGCCGGATTCCTGGGTGGTCACGGAGCGGGCGATGACGAACAGGCTGCCAAAGGTCTGCAGTTCCTGGGAAGTAATGGGACTCGTCCCGTAGTCAACGGCGATGAAAATCAAGGGCACTTGCTGGCCGGACAGAGCCAGTTGCGGGTTGGTCTCGATAATGACGTCAGGCAACAAGCGGATGCCCCATTCGTCCAGCAACATGTTGTTGAGTCCGTCGCCCTCGATCCGCGCCAGGGCCTGATCCAGAATAGTTACGTCGCGGGCAAGGAAGGCCGAGCCACCCTGCTGCAAATAGTTGGCAATGGCGGCGACTTCTTCCGGCTGCATTGGCGTTTGCTGGTCAATCAGGACAACGGCATCGGCGTCTTCCGGGACGCCGCCGGCCAGGGTGAGCGGCTCCACGGTGAAGCCCAGGCCGCCCACGTCTTCGACCAGGTTGCTCAGACCTGTCTGGCCAAAGTCTTCGGTGCTGCGCTCGCCGTGGCCGGTGATGAAATAAACCTTTTTCTCAACGGGGTTAATGACCTGGAGCAGGGCAGAGTGAATATCACGGTCGGAAACGGCGATGGCTTTGGAAAAGACCTCTGCTTCGCCTTCACCTTGGGTAAAGACCAACGTGGCGTCACCGGCCAGCTCGTACTTTTGGGCCTCAATGGGGTTGGCGTTGGGATCCTGGAACTCGTAGGTCAGCATGGGAGTGACAGCCGCCAGGCTTTCCAGGCGGGCTTGGGCCGTGTCTTGCTGGCCGCGAGCCGCCAGGGTGTAGAAGCCGATCACGTGGATAGGCTCTTGCAGGCCTTCCAACAGCTCCACAGTTTCCGGGAGGGGGGTAAATTCGTCGGTTTCGGTGGCGTCCCAGCGCCAGTCATTGTTGCGGTAGGTGATCCAATACAGAAGCACGACGATAGCCGTGAAGAAGAGCACGGACAGGAGGGTGGTCGTGCCGTAACGGGCCTGCCGGCCGCTAAACAGAAGTCGCACGCGGTCCGGCCTGAGAACGGCAAACAGCAACAAGGCAACCGCTCCACCGGCCAGCAACAGGTTGGTGGCCAGGTCGAATTGACGGGTAATGATGTAGACGACAACCCCGGCGAGCAACAAAAGCAGGCCCAGCCAGGGAAGAAACGGGGCGATACGATCAAGATTGTTTTTCATGGCTCAAACTCTCAGTCAGGCAGGTAAAAAATATGGCGACGGGCGGCCATTACTGGCGAGAACGGCCGCGGCCGGGTTGCCACTTATCGCCAGCGCCGGCTCTCCAGGATACGAGTGGCCGCAAACAGCGAGACGGCGATGACGGCCAGATAATAGAGCACGTCCTTGGCCGTTACCAGGCCGGTCATGAAATTGTTCAGGTGGTCATTCAGGGATAGCTCGTTGAAGATGGTGCTGATACGCGCGTTCGTGGTGAAAAAGCTGCCCACCAGGCTGGTCAGGAACAAGATCAGCAAAATACCGAAGGCGACCATGAAAGAGACGATCTGGTTTTCCGACAGCGCCGAGGCCAGCGTGCCAATCGCCAGCACGGCCGCGCCCCATAGCACGACGCCCAGGTAGGACGTGAGAATGGGGCCGACGTCCGGATTGCCGAAGCGCAGCAAAATCAGGGGATATACCAGCGTCAGGGCCACCATGCAAAGGTAGAAAATGAGGGCGGCCAGGAATTTCCCGATAACCACCTCGCCATCTCGTACCGGCAAGGTCATGAGCAGTTCCAACGTGCCACTTTTTTGCTCCTCAGAGAGCAGGCGCATGGTGATAGCTGGGCCGGCAAAAAGGATGAGAAAGGTAAAAGTCCGCAGGATGGCGTCTACTGTCGGCGGTGGGCCGCCAAAACCGGCCTGGAGCACGTAGTTGGTGATTTGGACCGAAAACAGGTAACCGGTGATTAGCGTGAGCATGATGGCAAAAATGTAGGCGATGGGCTGGACAAAGATAGCGCCCAGCTCGCGGCGGGCTACAATCCAGATGTTGCGCATTATTCTTCTTCCTCCTCCAGTTCAGCGTTGGCCAGGCCGGCGGCCAGCATTTCCTCTTTTTCCTCGGCCATCAACTCTTCTTCTTCGGCTGCCTCGGCCGCCCGGGCCAGTTCCGCTTCGTTCATCTTGTCCAGGAACAGGGTTTCCAGGCTTATACGCACGGCCGAGAGTTCCAGCAGTCCCCAACCCGCGTTAACGGCCGTTGAGGCAACGTTGATGCGCGTTGCTTCCCGGCCGTCTATCAGCAACTGGTATTCCCTGGGTTGGGTCTGGTTGACCTGCAGGACACCGGGCAACTGGCCGAGGGTGGCATCTGTGTCGGCCGCCGGTTGGGCCAGCTTCAGCGTCAGCAAGGTGCTGCCGTCCTGGCCGGTGATCTCCTTCAGGGGCATATCGGCCCAGATGCGGCCATTGATAATCATAATCACCCGGTTGCAGATTTGCTCCACTTCGGTCAGGATGTGGGTGCTCAAGAGGATGGTGTGCTTTTTGCCAAGCTCGACGATGAGCCGGCGCACCTCGCGGATCTGGGCTGGGTCGAGGCCGATCGTCGGTTCGTCGAGAATGAGCACGTCGGGGTCATGAATGAGCGCCTGGGCCAGACCAACCCGCTGGCGCATACCCTTGGACAGCTTGCCGATGTGCGTCTCGGCCCGGTCCAACAAATCTACTGCTTCCATCACGTCGTCCACCTTCTCCCACAGGTTATCCACGTTGCGCAGCCGGCCGACAAAGGCCAGGTAGCTTTCCACCGACATTTCCTGGTAGAGAGGGACTGTTTCCGGCATATAGCCCAGGTGTTGGCGGGCCTGGATGGACTCAGATAGGGTGTTATAGCCGGCAATAAAGGCGGCTCCGGCGTTGGGAGGCATATAGCCGGTCAATATACGCATCGTCGTGGTTTTACCGGCCCCGTTGGGTCCGAGAAAACCGACGATTTCCCCCTGGCGGCAGCTAAAGGTAATATCTTCTACCGCCTTGACACTACCATACAGTTTGGTCAGGCCGTCGGCCTCGATCATGATATTGTTATTCTTCTGGTCACTCATCTTGATTTGCTCACTTGTGATGAATTTTGCCAAAAAGAAAAGCACACTAGACCCGGTGTGGTACTGAATGTGCCTTTCGAGGTTTTTTCGTTAGCACTCGCTCCAGCGGCAGAATAGTAGCCAAAAGCGGGTTAAATGTCAAACAGCCAAAAACCCCGTAGGTTGCGAACCTTCGGGAGGTTGGGATAATCTACCCTACCTGGGGTCGTGATAATGGATGCGCACCGTATTGTTCGAGACATTGACCGGACGCTGCCGGCCGTGCCTTATGCGCGGGCCGGCGGTAGCCTGTTAATCATGGTTGGCCTGCCGGGCACAGGTAAATCTATGATCATGGAGAATTTGCACGCTATTCTGCCCTGCGTGATTATCAGTACGGACGCGGTGCGCCAATACATTCGCCGCTACCCGACGTACACGGCCGCGGAAATGATGTTTGTTTACGAGGTTTGCCACCGGGTCATTGAGCAACGCCTGGCCCGAGGCCAGCGTGTGGCCTTTGACGGAACCAACCATATGGCCGCCCGGCGGCAGCAGTTGTTTAAGCTGGCCGAACGGCGCACCGCGCCGGTAGCCGTCTGCCACGTCCAGGCGGCCGAGCACATTATCCGCGAGCGTTTGTCGCAGCGAAAAAGCGGCAGCCGGCGCGAGGGAGATCTGTCGGACGCCGGCTGGTCGGTGTACCAGTGGATGGTGGCGGCCCAGGAGCCTATTGTCGAGCCGCACATTATGCTGGACACCACGGAAACACCGCCCGTTGAACTGGCCAGGCGACTGGCTAATTACTGGTTAGCTTGTGAAGGAACTGCCTGAAGCAACCCTGATTTACAACCCCCTGGCCGGGCCGGCTAACTGGAATGCGGCTATCCGCAAGGTGGCCGATTTCTGGCGAAAGCGTGGCTGGCGAGTACACGTCCGGCCGACGGCCTACGCCGGCCACGCGCCCGAATTGGCCAGGGAGGCGGCCGGCGCCGGACACTGCCTAGTGCTGGCCGCCGGCGGCGACGGCACGCTAGGCGAGGTAGCCGGCGGGCTGGTGGGCAGCAGAACCATCCTGGCTCCCCTGCCCACCGGAACAGGCAATTCCTTTGCCAAGGAACTACAAATGCCGCGTCCCGGTCCCCTCCACCCGGATGGTCTGCTGCGGGCAGCAGAAAGTTTGGCCAACGGCCGGGTGTACCAGGTAGACGTCGGCCTGTGCGACCAGGGGCAGCCCTGGCTGCTGTGGGCCAGCACCGGCGTGGACAGTTATCTGGTCAAGCACATCGAGCCCCGTTCCAAGGTGGCCAAGCGCTTTGGCCCTCTGGGCTACGTGGGCGAGAGCCTGCCGGTCATTCCTCAATTTCCGGGGATGAAGGCCACGGTGACGGTGGATGGCCAATCGCTTATCGGCGACTTTTTGATGGTGACGATCAGCAACTGCCGCCGTTTTGCCGGCGGCGAGTTGCTATTGAGCCCAGAAGCCCGGCTGGACGATGGTCTGTTCGAGGTCTGGCTTTTCCGGGGGCGGGATATGCGCCACGTTTTCCCCTACCTGATGCAGGTGGCGCTGGGTCTCCACCTGCAAAACCCGGATATTGTTCTCCTAACCGGGCGCGAAATTACCGTTCAGACCGATCCGCCCATGCCTTTCCACCAGGACGGTGACCCGGCCGGCACAACACCCTTTACCTGCCGCCTTCAGCCCGGGGCGTTGCGACTGCTGGCGCCAGATACAGCCCCGGCCGATCTATTCGTGAGCGCAGGCGAACCCCTGCCAGCGCCTTAGAAAAAAGAGGCTGGCTCTTGGAGCCAGCCTCCCTTCGCTTTTAGGAGCAAATACCTCTTTTGATGATGGGCAGGTAAACGAAACTGGAACCGCCAGCCGGCGCCTGCTGCGGTGCTGGGGCCTGAATCGAGTCAGGGAAGGTGAAGCGGCCGATGTACGTTCCCCACCGGCCGAAGCCGCTGCCAGTGTTCTTGCTGTATTGGCCCAGGTACCAAATATCCTGCCCATTGGGATCACTGGTGAAGCCAGTGTAATCGCCCCAACGATGTGGAGACCCGTCAAAAGCGGTGTAATTGACCTCGCCGGCTTTGAGCTGGATTTCAGGACTGAGGGTGTTCAGTGGCTGTTCGGCGTTGCGGCCGGCGATAAAGACAGCCGGGAACATCCCGCTGCTGGACTTGGTGTAACCAATAGCCATGTCGTTGCAGTGGTTGACGGCCAGGTTGCCGAAGAAGCGGTACTGGCCGTTACTGGCCAGAACGCCAGCCTGGACCACCGTGCCGTTGACCGGGTTGATCTGCGCCCAACGGACGCAGTCTACCGTGCCACCGCCGGGGTTACAGGCGATGGTATTGGCCGTCCAGATGAAGCCATTGCGGTACTCGGCGTCGTGCGGCCGGAAGTCGTTGGCCTGAAGCGACCCGCCGCCGGACTGGGGAACGTTTATCGGGAAGCCGGCCGGCACGCCGGTCGCCGTTACCAGGTTAAAGGTACCGTTCTTGACCAGGGTGTTGGCCCCAAACGGATCATTCCAGGCAAAAACAGAATAGGTCGCGCCGTTGAAGTTGGTTTCGGTGACGATGTAGTGGGGCCCGCTGGCCGGCCAGGCGCCCTGGGCGAAGCCGTGCAGGTTGGCTGGCTGGGGTGTGTCTTCACTGAGGTTGAAGACCCGCTCCACCGAGCCAGCGGCCAGGCCAGCGTACATGGCCACCTTGTCAAAGGCCCAGACGCGAGCATCCTTGAAACCGCAGGTAGAGCAAACAAACATATTGCCGCCCATGTAGAGCGCGTTCCGGCCGACGCCGGCGTGTGGGTAATCAAAGAAGCCGCCGGCCGAGTTAGTGACAAAGCGATAGCGGTTCCAGACCCCCACGGGATTACTAGTTTGCGACACAGCAACACAGTAGCTATTACCGTTACTGTCAATGCCCAGGATAAAGCGGTCTGCCTGTTCGTCATATAGAACGTTGGGATCAAAGAGCTGTCCGCTGCAGCCGGGAACACCGGCAAACAGGGTGGTAAAAGTCGTCTGCGGCAGGAGGGTAGCCCCAGACTTGTTGTAAATTTCAAAGGCAATGTTCACGGCGGCAATGATATGGCTCGGCCCCACGGCCAGTTCCGGGTCGGGCGGAACAGTGGCGCCGGCGCCGCCGCAGCATTCGCTGATGTTGAGGCTGTCGAAGCTAACGCCGAGAGACGGCCCAAAGAGGCCCGGCCCCTCCTGGGCGATCTGGATGTTGGCGCTGGGCTCCAACAGGAGCGCTTCTTCCTGGAGGGCGGCCACCTCTGCCTCGCTAACCAGGCTTTCCTGTTCCAGATCAATCTCGCCGCGCATCCAGAGATCGTACTGGGTGTCTCCCGGCGGCACATCTGGCAGCGGTTGGGACAGGTCAATCGAGCTGCCTTCGACCGGCTCGTGCCAGATGACCGGCTCATTATCGGCGGCGACGGATTCTGCCTGGCCGCCACTGCCGGCCGGGGCCAGGGCCCCCAACGCGCGCTGGCGCGCTACGCTGTCCGGCCCCAGGCGCTCCGAGCGGCCCAAGAACCAGACACCGGCCACCAGCAAAACAAAAACCAAAACGAAACCCAAAAGCTGACGTAGAGTCATGACTTTCCCCTTTTCTGGCCCACTTGGGGCCGCTAATGTGGAACTGGCACACCTGAAAATGCGTGTAGGGGCGCATTGGTGCGCCCCTACATCTGGTGAAGATGTTTCAGTCCTTCCCTAATTTACGCAACTGTCGCGCCTGACCAGGTGCGACGTACCGCTAATTATAGCGATTCTCTCGGAGGTTCACAACCTCCGGGACGATCCTCGTAACCAGTTTGCCAATCTCCACATTTTTACATAAACTACGTCTCACTGTGGACAGGATTGACTTTCGCTCGGATACAGTGACCTGGCCGACACCGGCGATGCGCGAAGCGATGGCCCAGGCGCGAGTGGGGGACGACGTTTTTGGTGAAGACCCAACAATCAATGAATTGGAAACCCTGGCGGCCGCTAAAGTCGGCAAAGAAGCCGGTCTGTTTGTAACCAGCGGCACCATGGGCAACCTGGTTGGGACGCTCAGCCAGGCGACGCGGGGTGACCAGGCCATCGTTGGCCAGGATACGCACACGTTTCGGGCTGAGGCCGGCGGCATGGCAGCGCTGGGTGGCGTTGTTCCCTGCCCGCTGCCCACCGACGGCCTGGGACAAATGGACCCGGCCGCGATAGAAGCGGCCATCAGCCCGGACGACCCCCATTATCCCCGGACCCGCCTCATCATGTTGGAAAATTCCTACGGGGCCAGGAACGGCGCGCCGCTTCCGCCTGATTATTTTGCCACTGTGGCCGGCGTGGCCCGGCGGCGTGGCCTGGCGGTCCATCTGGATGGGGCGCGGCTATTTAACGCTACGGTTGCTTTGGGGGTCGCGCCGGCGGAAATCACCCGCCACGTGGACACGGTCACTTTTTGCCTGAGCAAAGGGCTGTGCGCTCCGGCCGGCTCGCTGTTGTGCGGCCCGGCCGAGATTATCTACGGGGCCAGGCGAGTGCGTAAAATGTTGGGGGGTGGGATGCGCCAGGCCGGTGTCCTGGCGGCGGCCGGCATTGTCGCCTTAGAGGAAATGGTGGATCGCCTGGCCGAAGACCACGCCCATGCCCAACTCCTGGCCCAGGGCCTGGCCAGGATTCCAGGCGTCGCCGTGGACCCGGCGGCGGTACGGACCAATATCGTCTTTTTTAGCCTGCAGGAAGGTGTACGCTTCACGGCCGGGGAGGTGGCAGAGGCCTGTCGCCGGGAAGCCGACGTCTGGCTGGGGACGGCCGGCCCGCGCCGCTTCCGGGCGGTGACCCATTACTGGGTCGGCCGGCGGGAGGTGGCGACGTTGCTAGAGGTGTTAGGCCACGTGTTGGCTGGGCCACGGGTAGGCCAGGCCACGGGTGGGCCACAGAGAGAGTAGTAGTTATGTCCGATCTCGTTGGCCAGGTCATTGCTCATTATCGTCTCGACGCCCTGATAGGGGATGGGGGGATGGGCGCCGTTTACCGGGCCTATGATTTAAACCTGGAGCGGACGGTGGCTTTGAAGCTGATGCACGCCCACTTTGCCCGCCAGCCGGAATTCCAGGCCAGGCTGGCTCAGGAAGCCCGCACCGCTGCCCAACTGGACCACCCCTCGATTGTTCGCATTTTTGATTTTGGCCAATCGGGACAAGGGCTGTACATTGCCATGGAGTACATCTCCGGTGGCAGCCTGCGGGCCCACTTACAGCGGCTTCAGAGCCAACAAAAATATCTACCCCTGGCCCAAAGCTGCCAGATTGCCGCCCAGATTGCCGAAGCCCTGGACTATGCCCACCGGCGGAACGTCATTCACCGGGACGTAAAGCCCAGCAACATCATTCTAAAGCCCACCAGCCGGCCGGAAGATCCGGACGAATACCCGTTCCGGGCAGTCCTGACCGATTTTGGCCTGGTGAAGCTGTTGGAGGGCGAGCCGGTGACCTTGAGCGGCACGACCCTCGGCACCCCGACTTACATGTCGCCGGAACAGTGCGAGGGGTTAGATCTGGACGGCCGGAGCGATCTCTATTCGTTGGGCGTAGTCCTGTACGAGCTGGTCAGCAACCAGTTGCCGTTCCGCTTTAAAACGCTGGCCGAAGCCGTGGCCACTCACAACCGGGGCGAAATGCCGCGCCTCACCCGGCAAATCCGGCCGGACGTACCGCCGATTATTGACGCGCTGCTGATGAAGGCCCTGGCTAAGCAGCCGGCCGAACGCTTCGCCACGGGGTTGGAGATGGCCGACGCCCTACACAGCGCCATGGTCTCTCTGGCCGATTTGCCGACGCAAGTCCTGGTCCAGGCGGCCGGCCTGGAAGCCAGCCTGGCCGGCCAGGCGCCGGAAGGTTACCGGCTGCGCATTGAAGCGCCCGGTCACGAAGCCAGCTACGCCAACCTCAACCGGGCTGTCATTACCCTGGGACGCAACGCCGACAACGACATTGTCTTGCCGGCCGAAGGTGTTTCGCGCCATCATGCCCGTTTGCAGGCCACGGCCACCGGCTGGGCGGTTTTAGACCTGGGAGGCGTGAACGGGACCTGGCTTAACGGCCGGCGCTTGCCGGCTAACCAGGCGGAAGCGATGCCAACGGGCTCTGTCCTGGAGGTTGGCCCCTATCGCCTGACGCTGGAGGGGCCGCCACCAGCCACACGCCAGACCTTCCAGACCACCCCAATCTCTGAGCTGCCAACTAACGCCGAACTGGCCGAGCGCCAACCGGCGGTATCAGTCAGCCCATTGGAAATTTTCCTGACCCGTGACCAGGTCTCGGTGGAGCCTGGAGAGCAGGTTGAACTAAACGTCGAGGTGTTGAATCGCAGCAATGTGGAAGACAGGGTCAATCTGCGAGTCCACGGCCTGCCGTCCGATTGGGTCGTGCTGCCGGACCAGTTTGTGACAATACCGGCCGGCGAGACGGTCCGCATTCCGTTGGTGATCCAGCCACCCCGCCAGGCCAACACACCGGCCGGCCGGCAGCGTTTCCGCATCGAGTTATTCGCCCAACAACACCGGGACGCCAAGGCGGCCGCCAGCGCCGATTTGTACCTGGGGACCTTTGAGGCCTTCGAGGCCAGCGTGGAGCCGCGCCAATTGCGCCTGCCGGGCGTAGTCCGCGTGAGCCTGCAAAATACCGGCAACACGGCCACCGACTTTAGCCTGGTTGGCCGCGACCCGGAGGGCCGCCTGCAATTTCGTGGCGAGCGTGGCCGGATTAACCTGAAACCGGGCCAGACCGCCATTGTCGAGCTGCAATTGGAGCCGCGCCAGCAAAGCTGGTTAGGCGGGTTTGAGACCCTTCCCTTTGAGGTAGAAATTGCCACTCGCAGCGGCGCCCGGCAGCTCCTGACCGGCAGCGCCCAAACGACAGCCATTATTCCGGCCGGGGTTGGTTACTTTTTCCTCTTTATGCTGATTTTTCTTTGTTTTGTCGCCGGGTTCTTATACCTTCAACGAGTACTCTCAGGCGACGAGACCACAGCAACCCCCGGCTTTGGCGGCTTTAACAGCCTGACGGCGACAGCCTTGCGAGCCACGGAAACGGCCGCGGCGGCGACAGCCACGGCCGGCACGATCACCAGTGTGGCTCAAACCGCCGCTGCGCTGGGCGACCAGGATTCGGACGGGCTGAATGATAGCCAGGAAGCGGCGGCCGGCACCGACCCCAGAAACCGGGACACAGACGGCGACGGGTTGTTGGATGGCGAAGAGGTCTTGACCTGGGGCACCCAGCCCCGCAACCGGGACTCAGATGGTGACGTGCTGCTGGATGGGGACGAGGTCAAGGTCTATAGAACCAATCCGGTCAAGGCCGATACCGACGGCGATGGCGTGCCCGACGGGGTAGAGATCGGCCAGGGTACGAATCCCCTGCAGGCCCCGCCCTCGGCTACGCCGACGCTGCCGGCTACGGTGACGCCGGCCGCCACTGCCACCTGGACCGCCACCCCGTTGCCTTCGTTGACGCCGTCGGCCACGGCAACCAATTTACCCACGGCCATACCCACGCCGATCCCCACAGCGACGTCAACCCCCATTCCCTCGGCCACGCCCACGGCCACCAGCACGCCCCTGCCCACGCCCACGCCCACTATGACAGCCACGCCCACGGCGACCAGCGCGCCCAACCCGGCACTGGCCTGTGTGACGGTGCCGCCGACGATTGATGGTAGCGTCCAGGTGACCGAATGGGGCACTACACCGCTGTTTACCTTCCAGCCGCCAGGAGACCCTTCCCGCCAGGTCCAGGTCTACGTTGTGAAGGATGCCAGCAGCCTTTACCTGGCCTTTATTATTAATGACCCGACCTCCGATCCGGCTATTGATTCACTCAAGCTCTATTTTGACGCCACTAACAACGCCGGCGACCCCGACTCGGCCGACCGCTTTTTCCAGGTGATCCGGGACGGCACGTTGACCATCCAGGCCGGGATAGGCACAAACACCGACGGCCAGGATTGGACGTCTCACACCAGCACTAACTGGACGGCCGTGGTCGGCGAGCCGGGTGGCTCGCGCTGGGTGGTGGAGATGGATATAGACCTGGCGGAAATGCCGGTATTGCAGGACGGCAACCCCTTTGCCGGCATGATCCTGGTCCTGTACGTTGGTAGCCAGCAAAGCTGGCCGGCCGGCGCCATTACCAACAATGCGGGAACGTGGCAGGATTTCAACAACGTGGTTTGCCCGTAGGAGTGGAGAGTGGAGAGTGGAGATTAGAGATTGCGAGCGATCCCTGATTGCCAATCTCCAATCTCCACTCTCTAATCTCTCATAAGGAAGTGCCGTGCTTGACTTCACCCTCGTGCGCAACAAAGAGATCACCGTCAGCCAACTGGTGGCCGGGCTGACACGTGAGGATTTGCAGGCCCTGACCAATGAGATGGTAGATACGATACTGGCGCTCATTGCCGGCTGTCGCGACGAGGACGTGGCTTATGTGCCGGCCGATCCGGAGGCGTATGACCCGGTGGCGGCCACGGAAGCGGAGCTACACCTGCCCTGGACGCTGGGACACGTCATTGTCCACACGACCGCTTCGGCCGAGGAAGCAGCGGCAATTGCGGCCGAATTAGCCCGGGGCGTGCCCCACCGGGGCGGCCGGTCACGCAGCGAGATACCCTGGCAGACGGTGATCACTATGGCCCAGTGCCACCACCGCCTGGAGGAGAGTCGTCGCCTGCGGCTGGCCAGTCTGGAGATGTGGCCGGATCCCCCCCACCTGGACAACACCATTCCCGGCCGGGATGGCGAAGCCATTAACGCCGTGGCCCGCTTCGTGAACGGCCTGCGGCACGACGATAGCCATCTGGAACAGATTGCTAACGTTGTAGCACAGGCCCGCGCTGCCCGTCAACCTTAGGGCCGCGAATCTTAAATACAGTTATTGCTTGTGCCAGTATTCACCTCCAGGTGAAAACCCTAGACGAATCTAGTAATACCCATGAACGTTGTTCTGTTGGCGGTTGGATCACGTGGCGACGTGCAGCCCCTCGTGGCCCTGGGCCTGGGTCTTCAGGCGGCCGGCCATCAGGTCTGCCTGGCGACACACCCCGAGTTTGCTCCCTTTGTTACCGGCTGGGGGTTGGGCTTCCGGCCGGTGGAGGGCAACCCTCGGGCCATGATCGAAAGCGAGGCCGGGCAGGCCTGGCTGGCCAGCGGCCGGAACCCCATCCGCTTTATACGCCATTTTTTCGAATTGATGGAACCGGTAGCCGGGCGTTTCCTGGTCACCGTCTGGGAAGCCTGCCAGGGCGCGGAGGCCATTATTTATTCCACGTTGGGCGTTGCCGGTTACTACGTGGCCAAGGCGCTTGGCATTCCAGCCCTGGGCGCTCCCCTCCAGCCGCTCCACCCCACGCGGGCTTTTCCCAGCGTCTCTTTTCCCGATATTAAACTGGGGAGCTGGTACAACCTGCTAACCCACTACCTGGTTTTGCAACTGCTCTGGCAGCCCCTACGGCCACTGGTAGAACGATGGCGGCGGGAGACCCTGGGACTACCACCCACCTCCTTTTGGGGACCGCTGCGGCCGATGCAGGCGGAACACCACCCGGTTTTATATGGGTTTAGCCAGGCGGTGTTGCCCCGGCCGGCCGACTGGGGACCGTGGCTCCACGTGACCGGCTACTGGTTTCTGGACGCGCCACCTGGCTGGCAACCGCCGGCCGGGCTGGTGGAATTTCTGGCCAGTGGCCCACCACCGGTGTGCGTTGGCTTTGGCAGCATGCAAAGCCGTGACCCGGAGGCTGTTACGGAAATTGTGCTGGCCGCGCTGGCCCGCGCCAGACAGCGAGGCATTCTCATAACGGGGTGGGGCGGATTGGGTCAGGCAGATCTGCCGCCTGACGTGTTTAAAGCGGAAGCCATTCCCCACGACTGGCTATTCCCCCGGGTAGCGGCCGTAGTCCACCACGGCGGGGCCGGCACCACGGCTGCCGGGCTGCGGGCCGGAGTGCCTTCCATCCTGGTCCCTTTTTTTGGCGACCAGCCTTTTTGGGCGGACCGGGTCAGGGCCCTGGGGGTGGGGCCGGCGCCTGTGCCGCGCCGCGCCCTGACCGTGGAGCGACTGGCCCAGGCTATCATGATGGCTGTACAGGACGAGGGCATGCGCCGGCGGGCGGCCGCCCTGGGGCGGCAAATTCGGGCGGAGAACGGTGTGGCTAGAGCGGTAACTGCCTTTGCCCGCCAGGCGCCAGCGGCATTGTGAAGTGAAAAGCAGAGCCTTTCCGGTATTCGCTTTCAAACCAGATGCTGCCCCCTTGCAGCTCGACCAGCTTTTTAGTGATGCTCAGCCCCAGGCCGGTGCCGGGCGTCTGGCGGGCCGGCCGGTCGCCAGAGCGGAAGAATTCGTCAAAAATGCGCTGCTGGTCTTCAGGGCTGATACCGATGCCGGTATCCTGGACCGACACCTGGATAAAGTCAACGCCCTGGTGGTCATCGCGTGAAGGCTGGTAGCGCCTGGCCTCGACGGTAATTTGTCCGCCGGGCGGGGTGTATTTAGAAGCATTGCTGACCAGGTTGGTAAGGATTTGGGTCAGGCGTGTCCGGTCGCACCAGAGCCGGGGCAGGTCGGCCGGGACGTGTACCTGGAGTTCCTGCTCCTTTTCCTGTACCTGTTTGCCGGCCGAGAAAGTCACTTCCTCAACGACTTCGGGCAGTGAGATGGCGGTATAGTCCAGTTGGAGCCGGCCGCCCTCAATGCGTGAAATATCCGACAGGTCGGAAATGAGGCGGGTCATATGCTCGACGTTGACGACGATTGTCTTCAAGAAGTTAGCCTGGGATTCACTAACCTGACCCACCCGGCCGATCAGGTCGGCGTACCCCTTAATGGCAGTGATCGGCACTTTTAATTCGTGGGAGACGAGGGAGATAAAATCACTCTTGGCCCGGTTGGCTCCTTCGGCTTCCTCTTTGGCGGCCTGGAGGGCCTTGACCAGCCGGGCGTTGTCCACGGCAAAGGCGGCCTGTTGGGCAATGTTCTGGCACAGATTGATTTCGGCCGGGGTGAAGGTCCGCCTGGCCCGGCTTTCCCATAATTCGGTATATCCCAGGAGCTAGCCGCGCACGTGCAGCGGAATGTAAAGGACGGTCTCAGCGCCATATTGCACCATATGGGCTAATTCATTGGCGTCCAGGGCAGGGTCATCCCGCTGGCAAATGTAGTAGCGGCCGTTCTTGAGGTATTCTTGTAGGGCGCGATCGCTCTCAAGATAGGTGACGCCCAGGTCAGATAGCCGTTCTGCTTCTGACGCGTTGGGGCTAAAGTACTCGGCCAGGACTGTACTGTTGCTGCTGGCGCCGTCGTACTGGCTAAAATAGGCGCTGGTGGCGTCAACGGCCTGGGCCATCTGCTGGGTGATCTGATTGAGAACAGTTTCCAGCTCCAGGGAAGTGGAGATGACGGTGGCTGCCTGGCGCAGGACCGACTGTTCCCGCAGCCGCTGCTGGGTTTCCCGGTACAGGTTGGCGTTATCCAGGGCCAGGGCGACTGTTTCGGCCAGAGACTCGGCCAGGCGAATATCATCCGCTGTAAAAGCATCTAACTGGTGGCTCTCCACGTTCAGCACCCCCAAGACCTGCTCGCGGTGGCGGAGCGGGATAGCCATCTCACTCTGAATGGTGGGAAAAAGGACGAGGTAGTCAGGATCTAAGCTGACGTCGGCCACGTACTGGACTTCGCCGGTGCGGAAGGCCCGGCCGATAATTCCCTCGGCGAAGGGAATAACTGTTCCCAGACGGATGGGAATTGGCCCGGCCCGGGCCCGGACGACCAGGGCTCGATAGGCGGCCGGAGCCGGCGGATCGGGCGTGAGGAGCTGGACGGCCGGCCAGTTAGTCCACTGAGCCAGGGCCTCGACGGCCGTACGAATGGTGGTTTCCGGATCGAGGTGCTGGCCGACGGCCCGCAAAACCTCGTAAAGGGCGGCCTGGTGTTGGGTTTGCTGCAACTGTTCCTGGTAGGCCTTTTCCAGCGCCGCTTTTTGTTTTTCCAATTCGGCCGATTGGCGGCGCACCTGGGCCAGCAAATCTCGCAGGCTACCCACCACGGCGCCAATAGCCACCAGCGCCAGGTTGGCGATCAGGCTGTCTTGCAAGACAAGCTGCCAGCCCGGCTGGCCGGTGAGGGTGAGCAACAGGGCATTAAAAGGGATAAACAACAGCCCTGCCTGCAGGCCGCCCCACAAGCCCAGTTGCCAGCCGGCCACGCTGACCGGCAGCAACGCCAGCGATATCCACACCGGCCGCCCGCCGGCAAGCAGGAAGGCGACCACGTAAACGGCCGTGGCCAGCGCGACCGGAATGTAACGTGAACGGAAAAAGCGCCCCGCTGCCCCAAACATTAACCGGACCGGGCTACTGGAATGGTGAAATGAAAAGTCGTTCCTTCCCGGTATTTGCTTTCAAACCAAATGTGGCCGCCCTGCACTTCGACCAGGTGGCGAGTAATGTTCAACCCCAGACCAGTACCGGAAACCTTGTGGGCTTCCTCATCGGCCGAGCGGAAAAACTTCTGGAAAACTTTATCCTGGTCCTCGGGACTCAGCCCAATGCCAGTATCCTGGACTGAAACGTGGACCATGTGGTGATTGGAACCGGGCAACTGGTTTGTGGCCGGGAATTTAGTCCGTACGGTAATGAGCCCACCGGGAGGGGTGTATTTGTAGGCGTTGCTGATCAGGTTAAAGAGAATCTGGGACAGCCGGTCGCGGTCGGCCTGAACTGGGGGCAGGTTGTCGTCTAACTGCAGGATGAGATTTTGCTGCCTGGCCTCTACCTGGCCGTTCAACGCCTCGGCCACTTCCCGGACGATCTCGTTCACGGCCACCGAATCGAGTTCCAGAGACAGCAGACCGGCCTCAATGCGCGACAGGTCGTCCAGGTCAGAGATGAGCTTGGTCATCCGTTCCACGTTGGCGTTGATGGTCCCTAGAAAATTGGTCTGCTTGTCATTGAGCGAGCCGACCCGGCCGGAGTTCAACAAGTCCAGGTAACCTTTGATGGCCGTCATCGGCGTTTTTAATTCGTGGGAGACGAGGGAGACAAATTCACTCTTCGCCCGGTTGGCTGCCTCGGCCGCCTCTTTGGCCGCCTGGAGAGCCTCGGCGGCCGCTTTCCCTCCCTGGTATTGCTGGCGCAGGATGGTGTCAGCCCGCCGGACTATCAGGAAAAGAACGCCGTAAAGCAGCCCCAGGATGACGACGACGCCACCGATGACCATTCGTTGCGTCCGGCTGATATCGGCCAACAGCGGCGTCAGGTCGGTATAAAGTTCAAACACGCCCTCCACCGGGCCAGCGTTCTGCCGCCGGATGGGCAGGTAGCTGGAGAAAACGTCACGGTCTTCAATTTCCCCTTCAAAGGCGCTGAACGCATCCCGGTGGGTTAATTCGCTGGCCACCTGGCCGGAACGGGCAGCCAGGAAGCCGGCGTTGTCGCTTTTGTCCTCGCCTATCTGAGCTGCTTCCGTCGAAAAGACAGTCCGGCCGTCCAGCGAGTAAATCTTGACTTTCACGACAGACGTCCCCTGCATCTGGGCCAGGACGGCCTGGCGCAACCTGGCTGTTTCCGGGTGGCTGCGGAGCGCGCCAGTCTCAATCGTGGATGCAGAGGTCAGGAAGGGCGCGAATTCCGGCCAGATCGTGTTGGCAAAAGCCTGGGTCAGGGTCACGTTGCGGCTCTCGGCGACTGTCATCAGGTCCCTGATGGCCGTTTGCCGGTAAAACAGGCCCAACAGGATGGCCACCACCACAAAGGCCACCAGGCTGGTTAGCGTAAAGTAACGGAGTAACTTGAACATGGCTGGCCGGGCAAGCCCGGACCACATTGGCCAGCAGATAACGTGGCAAAACAACTGGC
>JAKEFB010000296.1 GCA_022616275.1 Chloroflexota bacterium | reverse complement strand
TGGCATTCCGCCTGGCTCAGCAGGGGCAGCCTGGCGATGGGCTGGTCGGGGTTGGCCGCCGCCCCGGCCAGCAGCACCTCATAATGCCTGGCCAGCCGCCCCACGCTCTCCTCCTCGAAGAGATCGCTATTGTACTCTATCATGCCCCGCAGGCCCTGCGGCGTCTCTCTGATGGACAGCGTCAGGTCAAATTGGGCCGTGTGACTGTCAAGCTCCACCAGCTCCGGCGTCAGGCCGGCAAAACGCCGCCACGCCACGGCCGTATTATGCAAAACAAAAAGTACCTGGATAAAGGGATGGTGGCCGAGATTTCGCTCGGGCTTCAGTTCCTCAACCAGCTTTTCAAAGGGCAGGTTCTGGTGGGCATAGGCGGCCAGCGCCACCTCTTGCAGCTTCGCCAATAAATGACGAAAAGTGGGATTGCCAGACAGGTCGCCACGCAAAACCAGGGTATTGACGAAAAAGCCAATCAATCCCTCAATTTCGCTGTGATTGCGATTGGCAATGGGGCTGCCAACCAGGATGTCAAGCTGCCCCGTGTAGCGATAGAGCAAAACCTGGAAAGCTGCGAGCAGGGTAATAAACAGCGTCCCACCCATCTCCTGGCCGAGGGTGCGGAGCTGGCCGGCCAGCTCCGGCGACAGGGTAAACCACACGCTTCCGCCACGGTAACCCGGCCAAGCTGGTCGCGGCCGGTCGCCCGCCAGTGCCAGGGGAGGAGGCAGGTTGGCCAACTGTTTTCGCCAGTAGGCCAGGTCCGCCTGCATGGCCTCGCCGTTCAGATGCTCTCGTTGCCAGGCGGCAAAATCACCATACTGGATGGGCCATTCCGGCAATAGCGCCGGCCGGCCGGCCCTTAATAACTCGTAGCTGGAGGATAATTCTTGAATCAGCACCCGCATAGACCAGCCGTCTGAGATGATGTGGTGCATAACGAGAAGAAGAATGTGCTCTTCTTCTGCCAGGCGCAAGAGCCTGGCTCGCCACAAAGGAGCCTGCGCCAGGTTGAAGGGCTGTCTGGCTGCGCTGGTCGCCTGCTCCTGGACCCACGCTAACCGGGTCTGGTCTGCAGGCGGATAAGAGACGACCGGAATGGCCACCGGAACCGAAGAAGCAACTGCCTGGACCGGTTCTCCCCGGATGACTGGAAAGCTGGTGCGCAAAATCTCGTGTCGTTGCACGACGCCAGCCAGGCATTTTTCGAGCGTGGCCACATCCAATGGCCCCAGCAGCCGCACGGCCGTGGGGATGTTATAGACTGTCTGATCCAGATTCAGTTGGCTAAGGAACCACATCCGTTGCTGGGCAAAGGAAAGCGGGGCATGGCTGCCAGGCGTGCGCCGGCCAATGGAGGCCGTGTATTGCGCTGGCGTATCTCTTTCCAGTCGTTCGACCAATTCAGCGATAGTTGGCGCTTCAAAGATGGCCCGTAGCGGCAACTCCACCCGAAAGGCCTGGCGCAGACGAGAAATCACCTGTGTAGCCAGCAAGGAGTGCCCACCCAACTCAAAGAAATTGTCTTCTATGCCAACCTGTTCAATGCCCAGGAGTGGCTGCCAGATCGCTGCTATCTGCTCTTCAACCGCTGTCCGCGGCGCGATGAAGGCCTCTGCCAGCGCCGGCCGGCTACCATCTGGCGCTGGCAGAGCTTCCCTGTCCACCTTGCCGTTCGGCGTAAGCGGCAATTTATCCATCAAAACAAAAATGGACGGTATCATATACTCAGGCAGCTTCTGCTTTAGAAACAGGCGAAGCTCACTGACTGTCAAGCGCTGGCCTGCCTCTGGCGCCACGTAGGCAACCAGTCGCTTGACCCCTGGGCTCTCTTCCCGGGCTACTACGGCGCTGTGGGCAACCGGGGGATACTGCTTTACTGCTTGGTCAACCTCCTCCAATTCGACGCGAAAGCCACGAATCTTAACCTGGTGGTCCAGGCGACCTAAAAATTCCAACCGCCCGTCTGGCAGATAACGCGCCAGATCACCCGTCCGGTACAGGCGCCCCCCAGCTTCCCGGCCAAAGGGATCAGGCACAAAGCGTTCGGCTGTCAGGCGGGGTTGGTTCAGATAGCCCCGCCCAAGCCCCACCCCCCCGACGTATACTTCCCCTGGAACCCCCACCGGTGCCGGCTGCCCATGGGCGTCTAATAAATAGAGTTGCGTATTGGGCATCGGCCTGCCTACCGCTAGCGGCCGGCTGCCATCCAGGCAGGTGGAGATCGTAGCACATACCGTTTCCGTAGGGCCATAGGCGTTGACAAAGCAACGTCCTTTAGACCAGGAGCGAACCAGTTCAATCGGGCAAGGCTCGCCAACGGCAACGATGGTTTTCAGGTGTGGAAGTTCACCAGGCGGCAACGCCGCCAGCACGGAAGGTGTAAAAGTTACGGTCGTGATGGCCAGATCGTCCATCAGTTGCGCCAGCGACGACCCTGGCAACAACGCTTCCTGGCTGGCCAGGCACAGCGTTGCCCCGGACAACAGGGCCATTAATATTTCCGTTACCGAAACGTCGAAGCCAAAAGAGGCAAACTGGAGTACCCGGCTTTCGGCGTCTACGCCGAAACTGGCAATCTGGGCCTGGGCCAGATTGCCAAGCCCGCGGTGCGTAATGACCACCCCTTTCGGCCGCCCGGTCGAACCCGACGTATACATGACGTAGGCGGCGTTTTCAATGTCTACGCCGCTGGCAGGATTCTCCACCCGGGCTGCCCCGATGGCCGGCCACTCCTGGTCCAGGCAAATAAATCGAATATCGTCTCGCCCCGGCAATGCAGCCAGCAAAGAGGAGTGAGTTAGCAATAGGCCTGCCTGCGTCTCAGTCAGGATGAAATCCAGGCGCTCGGCTGGGTGGGCAGGGTCCAGGGGTACGTATGCGCCACCTGCCTTCAAAACAGCCAGCAGGCTCATGATCATCTCCGGGGAACGGTTGACGTAAATAGCCACGCGTGCTTCTGGCTGAACGCCTGAGCTTTGGAGATAGTGGGCCAGTTGGTTAGCCTGGCGGTTTAGCTCGACGTATGTCAGAGGCTGCCCCTCAAAAAGAATCGCCGTGGCTTCAGGGGTACGGGCTACCCGGGCTTCGAACAATTCATGGACACAGCGGCCGTGAGGGTATGGCCGCTGCGTCTCGTTCCAGGTAACGACCATTTGTTGCCACTCGGCTGGAGTCAGGAGCGACAGGCCAGAAAGGGAGCGCGACGATTCTGCTACCAGGCCGATCAGGGCCATCTGGAGATGGCCCAACAGCCGCTCAATAGCGGCATCGTCAAAACGGGCCATATCGTAACCAATAGCCAGCTGCAACCCATCACGAGACATAACAGCCACAGTTAGAGGGTAGTTTGTCTGTTCAACCACCCGTTCATAAGCAATCGTTACATTGCCGTCCATTTTCTGAAGTGACCAGTCAACCGGATAATTCTCAAAAACGATGATGCTGTCGAACAAGCTCCGGCCGGCCGGCAATTCACTCCACCGTTGGATATGCCCCAGCGGTATATAGGCATATTGCTGGGCTTCTGACAGTTGCTCTTGCACTGTTCTCAACCACGTGACCGGGGATGCCTGGCCCGGCACCTTTACCCGTACCGGTAGCGTATTGATAAACAGGCCCACCATCTCCCCGGCACCGGGCAGAGTGGCTGGCCGGCCGGCGACGGTTACGCCAAATACCACTTCCCTCTCCCCACTGTAGCGACTCAAGAGAAGCGCCCAGGTCCCCTGAACGATTGTCCCGATGGTCAGTTGGTGCTGCCGGGCAAAGCGCTGTATTTTTTCCAGAGCGGTCGCTGGGAGCAAGATTTGTTGTTGGCCATACCTTTCTGGCGCAGGGGGCGCCGAAGAGACGCCTTTGTCAATTATTAGCGGCGTTGGCGCAGTAAAGCCTTTCAGCACCTGGCGCCAGAACAATTCCGCCTGGCCTAAATCCTGGCGCTGGCACCAGGCAATATAGTCCCGGTAGGGTGGGGCGTCTGCTAATGGTGGCGGTTCCTGGCGGCGCAGAGAGTGGTAAGTTGTGGCCAGCTCTTTCAAAATGAGCGCGCCTGACCAGCCGTCTAACAACAGGTGGTGGGCGCTCCACACAAAGTGGTACGTTGCCTCCGACAGACGGACAAGGGCCAGGCGCATCAGCGGTGCAGCGGTCAGGTCAAAACCCTGCTGGCGGTCTTTGCGCAAAAAGTCGGCCCATAGGCCTTGCTGTTGGGCCTCCCCCCGTTCCCGCCAGTCGAGCACTTGCCAGGGTGGCGTTACGCTCTGGTAAACTACCTGCAACGGTTTCTCTAAGCCATCCCAATAAAAACCGCTCCGCAAAGCCGGGTGCCGGTTAATGACTACCTTCCAGGCCTTCTGGAAGGCAGCAACGTCCAGTTCCCCAAGCAGGCGAAAGCTAAACTGTTCAAAATAAGCCTCAGATTCCGGCGCGTAGAGCGCGTGGAAGAAAATCCCTTGTTGCCCAGGCGATAGGGGATAAATATCTGCCACGTTTCGAGCGCCAGAGATAGAGCCGGCACCTGCTCTGTCTACCAGCGCGCTAAGAACGTCCAGGGCCTGGGCGCCAAGCCTGGCCAGGGGGAAATCAGCCGGGTCCAACTCAAGACCGGTATTTGAACGGCCGTGCTTGATAAATGCCCGCAACTGATCGATGAAGTTGCCGGCCAGGGTTTCTACTGTTGCCCGGTGATGAATGCCGGCCGCGTAAACCCAGGTCACGCGCAACTGGCCCTCAAAAATACCGGCGTTCACTTCTAACAAATAAGGACGCTCGTTTCGCGGGCCAAAGGCCGGCTGGCTGAACTCCGGCAACAACTTGAATGGTCCGGTGGCGTCACCCGTAAATTGCCCCAGATAATTGAACGCAATCTCAGCCTGAGGTAACTCCACCAACCGTTGAGCAATGGCTTCATCCTTGTGCAAGTAGCGCAATAACCCGTAACCAATACCGTGATCCGGTATAGCTCGTAGCTGCTCCCTAGTCTGCCTTAACAGCGCCGCTGGCGAGGTGGTGTCACTGATCACCAGGCACACCGGGTAAACGGTCGTGAACCAGCCGGCGGTTCGCGAGAGGTCCACCGGGCCAACGACGTCCTCGCGGCCGTGGCCCTCCACGTCAATGAGCGCCATCTGCTGGTTGGTCCACCGGCAGATAGTGCTGGCCAGAGCAGCCAGGAGCAGTTCGTTGACCTGTACCCGGTAAATAGCCGGCAAATCCCGAAGGAGGGTCTGTGCCTCATCCAGCTCTAGCGCCACCGTTACGGCACCGGCCGCCGCCACAATATTGAGCCCGCCAGCTCTGTCTACCGGCAGGGGCACCCTATCAAACTGTAACCTGGACAACCAAAAAGCCAGTTCGTCTTGCCAATCCCTTGCCCCGGCGTAATGATTCAGCTTCTCAGCCCATGCTTTGTACGATGTTGTCTTGGCCGGTAAATGGACACTCTGGTTCTGGGCTAGTTGCTCGTAACTGCTGCGCAAATCCTCCAACAAGATGCGCCAGGAGACGCTGTCCACGAGCAGGTGATGGATAATAATGGCCAGATAATCAGGCCGGCCGGCTCCAGCGTGAAACCAGAGCGCCTGCATCAGCGGCCCTTCGTTCAGGTTAAAACCTGCCTGGGCCTCGGCCATGACGCCCTTGATGCTGTCCTCGATGGTTTTCCCCTGATGTGAGGACAGCTCAACCCGTCGAAAAGCGGGTTGAGCTTCCAGGCCGGCATTGACTGCCTGCCAGCCAGCCGGCCCGTGAAAGAAACGCAGGCGGAGGGCGTCGTGATGGATAGCCAGCTCTCTGAGAGCCTGCTCAAGCAGCGCCGGATTGACCTCTGGCCGGAGTTCTAACAACACCGACTGATTCCAGTAGTGCGGCTCAGACCATTCTTGGGCAAAGAACCAATGTTGAATGGGTGTCAGGGGGACTTCGCCGGTAACGACACCTTGCTCGGTCGCCACAAATTCAGCCTGTCGGGCAATAGAGGCCAATTCGGCAATCGTCTGGTATTGGAAAAGCTGGCGCGGCGTCAGTTGCAGGCCAGCCTGGTTAGCACGGGCCACGATCTGAATCGTAAGAATGGAATCGCCGCCTAAGGTGAAGAAATTGTCGTGAACGCCGACCTGTTCGATGCCCAGTACTTCCTGCCAGATGGGGGCCAGGAGCTTTTCAGCCGGCGTTCGTGGCGCCACGTAAGCTTGGGCCAGTTCAGGGCGTGTTTCGCCCGGCGGGGGGAGGGCGCGGTAATCGAGCTTGCCGTTGGGGGAGGTGGGCAGGCGGTCCAGGAGCACAAAAGCGGCTGGGACCATGTAGGCGGGCAGGCGC
>JAKEFB010000295.1 GCA_022616275.1 Chloroflexota bacterium | reverse complement strand
TAGTTCTTCGTCGTCCTTATCATCCAGGGCCCAGAGCATAGCCGCGCCCGTGTCAAAGAAGGGGAAGGGGATCAGGCTGATGGCTTGCAAACGGCCCTGCGCTCCCTCGCTCAGCGCCGCAAAGCTGCGATTAAAGGCGGTGGCAAAGGTGGCGTGATGGTCGTCTAGAGCCTGGCTGCGGGCCGCCTGTAACTCTGCTTCCCAAAGGTCCAAGAACCTTTCGGCCGGCGCGTCGCGGTGATCGTACTCGCTGCCCAGCAGGGCCACGGCCAGGGGATGGCCGGCCGTCACCCGGCCGACGGCGCGGGCCAGTTCTTGCACGGCCGGGTCGCGCCGGTTTTGCAGGGCGCGGGGGCTGTTCAGGTAAAACAATTCGGCCGCGGCTCGCTCGTTGACCCCTTGCAACAGGTGATCTTTGCCGGGGAAAATCCGCTCTCCTTTTAAGCCGGCCGGCTGCTGGCGGCTGGTTAGCAGTAGCCGGCCACCATTACTGGCTATCTTTTTCAACAGATCGTGAACGGCTTTGCCCTCGGCGTAATAAGGATGGTCGCTCCTTTCCTGGCTCTGCTGCACACTCTCGTAGTTGTCTACCAGCAACAGCAGATCGCGTGTGCGCAGGGCGTCAAGAATCGTTTGCTCTTGCTGCTCCCGCGCCTGGTCGGCCAGCTCGTCGCCGGCCAACCGCAGCAGCAGCTCCCGCCGGAAGGCGCCGGCGTCCACCTCGTTAGCGGCAAAGCTGTACCCCAGCACGCCGTCCTGGTAGCGCAGGGCAAAGCGGCGGACAAAAGCGGCCGCCAGGGCGGTTTTACCCATCCCCCCCGCGCCAATGATGGTGATGACTTTTGTTTCCTGAGCCAGTTGAGCCAGGGCATGTAGTTCGGCGTTACGCCCGACAAAGGGGTCGGGCAACTGCACCCCGGTAGGCAGACGGCAGTGCTGGCTCAAGTCGAGCCGCTGCTGGCCGGGGCGGCCGGCCTGGAGAGGTAACGGATCGTCTCCGCCCTGGGCCACGTAACAAACAGGCAGGCCCACGGCGGTTTCCGCCTTGCGCAAGGCTAAACGGGCCGCCTGCATCGCCTTGCCCAAAGGTTGCCCATTGAGAAGGCTTTGGTACAGGATGGCGGCCAGGTCGTCGCTTAAATCGTCGGGGAACAGCCCTTGCATGCCAATGGCCGCCGGGACGCCCTGCTCTACCAGGGCGCGGGTCAAGCGGCCGTAACCACCGTCAATGTTTTGGCCCATCCGGCAGGCGCTCAACAGGATCAGGCGCAGGTCGGCCAGCGCGGTCAAGCTGATCAAATCGTCACCCACCAGCTTCTCCGGGCCACCGTTCTCATCTTCCAGGTGGAGAACGGGCTGGGGGCCATGGTCGGTGTCAATAATGGAGCCGTGACAGGAGAGGTGGAGAATGGTGCGGCGGCCGTCGCTGAGGGCGGACTGCAAAGCCGTTGGCGTAGGCGCAACCCGTATCCCGGCGATCTCCTGGCCGCTTTTGGCCAGGGTATATTCTATCTGTTGCATCTCCTGCAAGATGTCTAACCGGTAGGTATCGCGGGCATTGCCTTGCCGGTCTACCAGCGCGTCTGCTCCCAGGGCTACCAGCCGCAGCGGGGCAGGTGTTTTGTCCAGGAATAGTTCCTGGTTCACCAGGCGCAGGAAACCGAACCGGTGGACGAGGAACGTTCTGGGCGGCACAATGGCGCATTCCCAGGGAATCGTATCGGCCGGGTCACCCAGAGGAATGTCGAGATAAAGCAGCTTATTTGGGTCAGCGTTCAGTAAGTTCAGTAAAGCCTGGCCCCCAAGTATCTCAAATAAACGCGGGCCGTGTGTAAATGGATTTTCGAGAATTTCAGCCCAGTTGGGCAGGGAATCAACAGGGGCGACACCGAGCGTATCGTCTTGATGGCGCACAAAGATTTGACCGTTCTGGCTCGTAACCTGAAGCGTTAGCGACATGGAAGCTCCTCTATCAATTTGATAGGCATATTGTAACACGAAGTCGCCACATCTGTACCGGCCACTTCGTTTAAGAGAGACCCATTTCCGCCAGCGCCCTTTCCAAAAGATCGCCAACGCCAAGCGACTGCGCCCACTGGCGCAAGTAGGCCACGTCCAGTCGCCCCTGTTGGGTCTTCAGCACCCCCAACACGTCCCGCCACTGCCGTTCGGAGACCTCGCCCCCCAGCCGGAACCAGTCCAGCTTGGCCAGGACAATGTCCTCGGCGCTCAACACCCAGACGATTTTGTCTCCATTGGTCGAAATTTTCTGGGCCACCCGGCGCTGTAGCTGCTGGTGGTCAAACGGCCGGTCCTGGGGAATAAAAACGTCCACCTTGTACATCGTCGCCAGGTGAATGAGGCTGAAGCTGCTGCGCCGTTCAATAGCCTGTTGGACGCTATAGGCGTCCACATAAAAGCTGTCTTTCACGCCAGAGACAAAGGGGGCCACGTGCTCCGGTTTTAGGGCGGCAACCAGGTCTATGTCCACCGTGTTGCGGATCAGGCCGTGAACGATGCTGGCTACTGAGCCACCGATCACGTAGGGGATTTCAAGCGCCTCAAGGACGGCTGTTACTGCGCTCGCAACGTCCGGCCATTCAAGATCGGTCACAGCGCCTCATTTGCGGTCAGCCCGGCCGGGGACCATAGACCTTCTCGGCCAGCTCGGGGCCAAGCAGCAGATCGGCCAGCAAACGCTGCAATTCGGCCGGGCTGGCTTCCGGGTAGCGGCTGCGCAGGCCGGCCAGGGCCAGCTCACGGGCCGACCGGTTCAGGTCGGCCATGCGCTCCAGCTTTTCCCAGGCCGGCGCTTCCCGCCAGTAGGTGAAGAGCATCTCCTCCACTTCCGGGGACGTATCCAGGTGCATCTCCCGCCAGGTGGGCGGCCGGCGTTGGTTCCCCATCACGTTGCGCTATCGCCGGGCGGGGACTCCCGCTCTTTCTGGCCGATAAAAGTGAGCGATTCCAGGTCGCCAACGTCCTCGGGGCTATACATGACTCAATTATAGACCTGGTTTACTTTGGTTGCTATATCCCTTCACGGCCGGCCACAGGCAACCCTACCAATTCGGCGCTCGCCTCCCACAGCCGGCCGGCCGCGACCGGGTCGTAGGAGGCCGGCGCGGAAGGGGTGGCTTTTTGCTTGACGAAATAGCGGCCGGTCACCCCCTCTACCTCCGGCGAAGTCGCCAGGTAAACGACCGTCTGCGCCCCCTCTTCCGGGCTGAGGGCCACAAGCCGGGCCAGGGACCAGAAAAGGCGCACCAGCCGGCCGTTGTTGGTGGCGAAATTGCTGGCTACAAAGCCGGGGTGCAGCGCGTTGGCCGTCACCCCGCTGCCTTCCAGCCGCCGGGCCAGCTCGTAGGTAAACAGGACGTTAGCCAGCTTGCTCTGGGCGTAGGCCCGCCGGCCGCTGTAGCCCCGCCGGCCCTGGAGGTCGTCAAAATCAATCCGCCCTCCTGCGTGGGCGTC
>JAKEFB010000294.1 GCA_022616275.1 Chloroflexota bacterium | reverse complement strand
CCAAAAAACTCCTCGGCGTCGTCTCCCTCCGCCCCCCCGGCAAAAAAGAGTGGCACTGGGCCCTCCCCTCCCAAAAATCGTAATCGCTATCGCCATCGTAACATGTATATATAATAATGATCTCCTTGCGCATCTTGCTCACCTTCCCCTCTCCTTCCTCCTCTTCCCCCTTCTTCCTTTCACTCACCTCTTCTTCTCTCTTCTCCTCTCTTCTCTCCTCCTCTCTTCTCCTCCCCCTTCTCACTTCTTCCCTCCTCTTCCCCTCACTCCTCCTCCTCTCCTCCCCCTTCTCACTTCTTCTCTCCTCTTCCTCTTCCCCCTCCTCATCCCTCATTGCTCAGAGTTGGCCTTGCCAACTCCGCTCATTGCTCATCGCTCAGTCCCCGAGGTTGCCTTCAGCAACCGGCGTCCTCAGTCCTCCCCCGGATTATCCTCATCCCATTCATACGGGTTGCGCCGTTTCTCAATCCATTCATTAACTTCCGGCGGCAGGTCACCCTCGTCCACAAACTCCAGCCCCAGGTGGTAAATCGCGTCGGCCAGCCGGTCACTGGCGTAACTCCCCCGTTCCGCGCTAAACTCCTCCACCTCACTCTTCAGCACATCCCGCTCGACCATTTTGCGGCCGATCTCGGCTTTCAGTTGGCTGGCCAGTTCGGCCAGTAAATCGCGCCCTTCGGCTTCGGCCTTCTGGGCCTGGCGCAGCAGGCGGCTGCTCTGGCGGCTCATCAGCTCAGCCAGTTCACGCTTGATTTCCTGCAGGCGGCTCCGGCAGCGGGCCAGCTCATTTTCCAGCGCTTCAACCAGTTGCTCGTCGGTGCGGGCAGATTCCAGCCGGCCGGCGTCCGGTTCTTGCAGCAACGCCCGCAGTCGCTCCACATCGGCCGCGGCGTACGCTTCATTAACGGCCGCCATCATCGCCGTCCGGTACTGCCGGTCTGCCTCGTCTACGGCCAGGTCGGGGTGGAAACGGCGGGCCAGTTGGCGGTATAACTGTCGCAACGTGGCCTTCTGGTCGGCGCTCAAGGGCCGGGCCGGCGGCTCCTTCGCTTTGCCGGGTGGATGATACTTTGAGCGCGCCTGGCCCTCGTCACCATAAAACCGCCATTGCCTGGGGCCACCGTCGCCGGCCGCCCATTCTTCCTCCAACTCTTCAGGCTGTCCCCAGTCATCTTGCAGGCGGCGCAACTGCTGGCGGTAGTTCAGAATCTCCTCCTCCAGGGCCTCCAGCCTGGCCGTCAACTGGCCGAGCCTGCTTCTTAGCTTGAAATCGAAGGCATTGACGGCCGCCAGGCGCTCGGCCAGCCCTGTTTCGGCCTCGATGAGTTCATTGCTGGCTTCCTCCAGCAGCTCGCGCAGTTCCTGGATTCTTGCCTGCCAGTTATTTATTGGGCTCAGTTGCTTTTCGCTCATACTATTTGGCTCAATTGTAGCAAATGAGAGGCAAGTGTGCTGTCCGGCATAGTCGGACAGCACACTTGCCAGCCACCCTTGTTTGCCGGATACTAAGTCAATGGCCGACTCTTCTCCACCCACTCCACTCCCCGACCGCCAGCTCCCGGACGACAAGGTCCAGGAATACCGTGACTTCTACGTCGAGCTCCTGGGCTTCGTGCCGCCGCGCATCCAGGCCCGAACTGATCTGTTAGCCCGCCTGGACCCTGAACTCCTGGCCATGCAGGAAGAGCTGCGCCGCCATTGTATGTACCCGGCCTGCTTCGACGTCAAGACCTCCCAACTGATGCTCTTTGGCATGTTGCTGGTGAACCTGCAGGACGCGGCCAGACTGCATGCCCTGGCTGCTTACCGCGCGGGCGCGAGCTTTGAGGAGTTATCGGCCGTCGTCAACCTGGCCTTTCTGTTCCGTGGCCTCTCGGCCGCCAACCTGGGGGCAGAGATTCTCCAGGGTATTGCTAAAGAGGGCGGAAAAGCCTAAGTAATGAGATTCCTGAAGAAAGCCACGAATTGCACGAATTTCTCGAATTTTCTCTTGGCTGTCGTCCGTCGTCTGTCGTCCGTCGTCCATCGTCCGTCGTCAACCTGGTGTAAATAGAGATGCTACAGACTATCGAAAAGGCGAGTGACGTGCTGGCTCTTTTCGACCGCGACCACGCCGAATGGGGTGTGCGCGAGGTGGCTCTGACCCTGGGCCTGGCCAAGTCGAGCGCCCACGACCTGTTGGCATCGCTGGCCCAGATCGGTTTTCTCGGCAAGACTGAGGAAGGCCGCTACCGCCTTGGCTGGCGGCTGGTAGCGTTGAGCGAAACGTTGCTGGCCACGACTGAGCTTCGCCGGGAAGCTCGCCCTGTCCTGGAAGAACTGGCGGCCCAATACCAGGAAACGATCCATCTGGCCGTTCTGGACGACACCAAAGTCGTCTACGTGGACAAGCTGGAAGGCAAACAGGCCGTCCGGGTGGAGTTAACGTCCCTGGGCACCCGCCTCTACGCCCACTGCACGGCCTTAGGCAAGGTGCTGCTGGCCTACCAGCCGGAGGCGGACGTGGAGCGCATCGTCAAAGCCGAGGGCCTGCCGCGTTTCACCGCCAACACCATCACCGGCGAAGGCGAACTCAAGCAGGCGCTGAGCCAGGTCCGCCAGCAAGGCTACGCCTTCGACCTGGAAGAAATCTTGCCTGACCTGTGCTGCGTCGGCGCGCCGGTCCACAACTACACCGGCCGGGTGATCGCCGCCATCAGTATGTCCATTCCCGCTTACCGTTTTCAACGCTCGCGGACAGAGTTCTCTAAGGCGATTATGCGGGCCGGGAAAATGGTTTCGGAGAAGTTGGGATATTACGGGTCCATTCAAAATTGAGTTGGGTGGCTCGGTCATGAGACCGGCCACAGCACACGGCGTTTCGGAGAAGTTGGGATATTATGGCGGAATCTGAAGGCGGTACGGTCAAAGTCGCCATCCTTGGCTCGGGCAACATCGGCAGCGATTTGATGTTCAAAATCCTGCGCGACCCGGGCCACATGGCGCTCACGCTCCTGGCCGGGATCGAGCCGCAGTCCGAGGGTCTGGCCCGGGCGCGGGCGCTCGGCCTCCAGGCCAGCCATGACGGCCTCCAGGCCATCCTCGACGATCCCGGGATTCGCATCGTCTTCGACGCGACCAGCGCCTACGCCCACGTCCACCATGCCAAGATACTGAAAGAAGCCGGCCTTACGGCCATTGATTTGACGCCGGCGGCGCGTGGCCCATACGTCGTGCCGCCGGTCAACCTGGAGGCCCACGCCGGCGAGCCAAACGTCAACCTGATTACCTGCGGCGGCCAGGCGACGATACCGCTCGTATACGCCGTCAGTCGCCTGACACCTGTGGCCTACGCCGAGGTGGTGAGTACCATTGCCAGCCTGTCGGCCGGCCCCGGCACGCGGCAGAACATTGACGAATTCACCTTCACCACTGCCCGGGGCCTGGAAGCGATTGGGGGCGCGCAGCGTGGCAAGGCGATCATCATTCTCAACCCGGCCGACCCGCCGATCATGATGCGCAACACCATTTACGTCCTGTTGTCATCAGACGAGGCCGACAGGCAGGCTATCGCCGGCTCGATTGAAGAAATGGTCGCCGCGGTGCAGCGCTACGTACCCGGCTACCAGCTTAAGAACCCGCCCGTCTTCGAGGAGCGCGACACGCCTGACGGCCGGAGAACGCTGGTGGCTATGTTGTTGGAAGTGACGGGCGCGGGCGACTACCTGCCGCCCTATGCCGGCAACCTGGATATTATGACGGCTTCTGCCCGGCAGGTGGGGGAATTGGTGGCGCGGCGGTTGTTAGTCAGATTATGAAACCGCCTCGAGTAACTGATACGACGTTGCGGGATGGGTCGCACGCCATGCGGCACCAATTTACGCGCGAGCAGGTGCGGGCGGTGGTGCAGGCCCTGGACGCGGCCGGGGTGCCGGTGATTGAGGTGACGCACGGCGACGGGCTGGCCGGTTCTTCCATCCAATACGGCTTCTCCGGCACGGACGAGATGGCGCTCATCGAAGAAGCGCGTAACAGTGCCACCAAGGCCCGGATCGCCGCCCTGCTCCTGCCGGGCATCGGCACGCGTAAAGAGTTGAAGGAGGCGGTGGCGCGCGGTATTCAGGTCGTCCGCATTGCTACCCAATGCACCGAGGCGGACATCTCGCAGCAGCATTTTGGCCTGGCCAAGGAAATGGGCCTGGAGGCGGTTGGTTTTCTGATGATGGCCCACATGCGGCCGCCTGAATTCCTGGCCGGGCAGGCCCGGCTCATGGAGAGCTACGGGGCCGATTGCGTCTACGTCGTGGACTCGGCCGGGGCGCTGCTGCCCGACGGCGCCGCGACGCGGGTGCGGGCGCTGCGGCAGGCGCTTAGGGTCGGGGTCGGCTTCCACGCCCACAATAACCTGGGCCTGGCTATCGGCAACACCCTGGCGGCTGTGGAGGCTGGGGCCGACCAGGTGGACGGGACGCTGCGGGGCCTGGGGGCCGGGGCCGGCAACGCCGCCACCGAGCTGCTGGCCGCCACGCTCGATAAGCTCGGCCTCAACCCGGGCCTGGACGTCTTCGCCTTGTTGGACGCGGCCGAGTTCGTCGTCGCCCCGTTCATACCCTTCCAGCCCATTCCCGACCGCGACGCCATTGCTATCGGCTACGCCGGCGTGTACTCCACGTTCCTGCTCCACGCCAAACGGCTGGGCCAGCAGTATGGCGTTGATCCGTTGGAAATTTTAGTTGAACTCGGCCGGCGCAAAACCGTGGCCGGCCAGGAAGATTGGATTTTAGACGTGGCCCTGGATCTGGCCAACCAGCGAACGGCGGGCATCTGAGGATGCCCGACTCCTCAATTCAGGGTTGATAGAGCAAAGGATAGAACACCTGGTTTGGCAATATGCTCACACGAGGGAACCACGAATGACCGTTAGCAACGCTGAAATTCAGACTGGCAGTAGCCGCACATTTTACAACCGCAGCGGTGCGGGACAGGCCGAGACCATTCTCTTTCTGCATGGCTCCGGGCCGGGCGTCACCGCCTGGTCAAACTGGCAACTGGCCCTGCCCTTCTTCGACGACAAGTTTGATTGCCTGGCCCCGGACCTGGTTGGCTTCGGTGCGACCGAGCATCCGGCCGATCCGCCAACCACCATGCGCGGCTGGATGCGCCTGTGGGTGGACCAGTGCCTGGCTTTGCTCGACGCGCTGGACATTGGCCAGGCCCACCTGGTCGGCAACTCAATGGGTGGGGCCATTGCCCTGCACCTGCTGATGGAAGCGCCGCAACGGTTTAACCGGGTGGTGCTCATGGGTTCTATCGGCGCGCCCCACACGATCACCCCTGAAATTGACCGCCTGTGGGGCTTTTACGAAGACCCGTCCATCCAGGCCTTCGGCAACGTCATCCGCTGGTTCGTCTACGACGACGCCTTCCTGGCCGACCGGATTGAGTCCATCACCAAAGCGCGTTTTGAGGCGGCGATGGACCCGGACGTGCGGCGCTCGTTCATGGCCATGTTTCCCGCCCCGCGCCAAAAGGTGTTGGACGACCTGGTGGTTCCGGCGCTGGCGCTGCGCCGGCTGGCCCAGCCCATCTTGTTGGTCCACGGCCGGGACGACCGCATCGTGCCGCTGGAAACCAGCCTGCACCTGCTCCAGCACCTGCCCAACGTCCAACTCCACGTTTTTGGGCAGTGCAGCCATTGGACCCAGATTGAATTTGCCAGCAGTTTCAACCAACTGCTGGCCCAGTTCTTTACGGGGCAGTTATGAAAATAATAAAAGAGGACACGAATTGCACGAATTTCTCGAATTTTTTCTCTGGTACTGCGTGGTACCTCGCGGCCCAGAGGCGCTTTTTCAGTAGACTAGGTTATGAGTTCCGCCAATATTGAAGCTCTGGCCGAGCGCCTGGACACCGCCTGGCGTACCTACACGCCGATTCCGCCGCTGAGCGAGAGCGAGGGCATCAGCAGCGTGGAGACGGCTTACGCCATCCAGGCCCAGTGGACGGCCATGCGGCTGGCGCGGGGGGAAAAGGTGATCGGCCGCAAGATTGGCCTGACGAGCCAGGCCATCCAACAACAGCTCGGCGTCAACGAGCCGGACTATGGGACACTGTGGCAGTCGAGCTACTACCTGGCCAGCAACGGCCGGGTCGAGATTCCGGCGAGCGATTTTCTGCAACCGCGGATTGAGGGCGAAGTGGCCTTCTTGATTGGCAAATCGCTGCCCGGACCGAACGTTACGGCCCGGGACGTGCTGGCGGCGACGGAAGCCTGCGCCCTGGGCGTGGAAATTGTCGCCAGCCGCATCGCCGATTGGCGGATCAAACTGGTAGACACCATTGCCGATAACGCCTCCTACGGCGGCTTTACCCTGGGGCCGTGGGACAGGCGCCTGCCGGAGAGCGACTTGAGCGCCCTGGCTATGACCATCGAACACAATGGCGTGCCGGCGGCCGAGGGTGTTGGGGCGGCCGCCCTGGGCCACCCGGCCGCGGCCACGGCCTGGCTGGCCAACAAGCTGCTGGAATTCGGCGTCTCGCTGGAGCCGGGCGACATTGTCATCTCCGGCGGCATCACCCGGATGTTGCCGGTCAGGGCCGGCGACCAGTTTCTCTTCTCGCTCACCAGGCAACCTTCGCTGATGGCGTCTTTCAGGTGACATAGTGAGGAGTTCGCATCCTCAGATGCGAACGGCGGGCATCTGAGGATGCCCTACTCCTCAATGCAGGGTTGACAGAGTAGTAGGAAGCATAGCTATGAACTCAGACATCGCCCAATTGGTTAGCGTCGCCCTTTATTCGCCCAAGCCCGACGAGTCGGTGGCCTTCTTTCATAGCCTGCTGGGCATGGAGATCAGCCACCGCGAAGGGCAGTCCGTTTACCTGCGGGCTTACGAGGACTTTTACCAGTACACGCTCAAGATCACCGAAGCGGCCGAACCCGGACTTGAAGAGATTACCTGGCGGGCCTCGTCCCCAGAGGCGCTGGAGCGGCGGGTCAAGGCCATTGAAGCGGCCGGGCTGGGCAGCGGCTGGACGGATCAGGACTACGGCCACGGCCGGGCCTACCAATTCGGCACGCCCGACGGCCACCGGATGAAACTGCTGTGGGAACTTGATTATTTCCATGCGCCGCCGGAGCTGAAAAGCAAGCTGCGCAACCGGCCCTCGAAGCGGCCGTTGCGGGGCGTGCCTGTTCGCCGGATTGACCACGTCAACCTGATGGTCAGCGACGTACCCCAGAACCGCAGGTTTATGACCGAAACGCTCGATTTCCGGCTGCGCGAGCAAAAGATTGGCGACGGCGGCGTGGAAGTTGGCGCCTGGCTAAGCGTGAGCGCGCTGGTCCACGAAGCGGCCTTGATGCGTGACGCAACCGGGGCGCGCGGCCGGTTTCACCACGTCGCCTACTGGTACGGCGCGCCGCAGCACTTGCTGGACATCGCCGACATCTTCAGCGAGCGCGACGTGCTGATTGAAGGCGGCCCGGCCAAGCACGGCACGACGCAAGCGTATTTCCTGTACTGCTTTGAGCCGGGCGGCAACCGGGTGGAGCTATTCGGCGATACAGGCTATCTGATTTTCGACCCGGAGTGGCAGACGGTGGTCTGGGACGTGGCCAACGAAGTGGATTTGGAGAAAAGCAGCATCTGGTTCGGCGGCCAGTTGCCCAGGTCGTTCTATCGCTATGGCACACCGGTTGTTCCGGGGCATGGTTTGGTGGAGATCGGCCGGTGAACTCCCGTCCAGTCAATGGAATTGACTGGCTGAAAATGGGAAACCCCCTCAGGGGTTAGGAGGTTATATGGGTAGATGCACCAATATAAAGAAAGTTGATTAGCGTTTATCCTTCGGACTGAGTCCCTCAGGACGAAGTCTGCGTCCCATTATTAGAGGAGGAGATATGAGTAAGGTAATTTGGCGTTTATCTCGTGTTTCGCTGTTGCTCCTTTGCCTGGCGCTGGTTCTGGTCGCCTGCGGCACATCTGGCGACCAAACTGAACCGGAGGCGACGTCGGCCGAAACGGCGCCGGAAGAAGCCACGCCCGAAGAAATGGCCACGGAAGAGGCCCTGCCTGAAGAAGGCGAGGAAGGTGCGCCCGGCGCAGAGAGCATCAAGATTGGCGCCGTCATACCCCTGACCGGCCGCTACGCGGCCGGCGGCGAGCAAATCAAGAACGGCTACGAACTGGCCGTGGAGGCGATCAACAACGCCGGCGGCGTCTCCGTGGGCGGCCAGAACCTGCCGCTGGAGTTGATCATCCTTGACGACGAGTCGGACGCCACCAAGACTGTCCAGCGATTGGAGACGCTGTACTCCAGCGACAACGTCGTCGCCTACCTGGGTGGTTTTGGCAGCGACCTGCACGCGGCCGCGGCGGCGATTGCCGAAAAGAACAAGGTCCCCTACATCGGCGTGGCCTTCGCCCTCTGGCAGGTCCACCAGCAGAATTTCCAGTATCTTTTCTCGCCGTTTCCCAAGTCGCCGGACCTGGCCGTCTCCATCTTTGACCTGCTCGACACGCTCGATCCCAAGCCGACCAATATTGCCATCTTCGCCGAGACGACCGATTGGGGCGCTGAACTCAGCGGCCTGTGGCGGGAGCAGGCCGAGGAACGCGGCTACAGCATCGTGGCTGACGAGGAATACGCCCCTGGCTCGCAAGATTTCTCGCCCAACATTCTGGCTGCCAAGGACACCGAGGCCGAGGTCGTGCTGGCCCTGCCCAACCCGCCCGATGGCCTGGCGCTGGCCGCTCAAATGAAGGAATTGGACTTCAACGCCAACATGTACGTCTTCATTCGCGCGGCCGATAGCCTGGCCTGGGCCGAGAATCTGGGTGCGGATGGCGACTATTTCCTGCTGATGCCTGGCTGGAATCCGGCCGTGAACTTTGAGGGTGTCGCCGAAATGGTCGAGGCGCACCAGGCAGCCTACGGCAAGCCGGCCCAGGCCACGACCGGCCCGGCCTACGCCGCCATCCAAATTCTGGCCGACGCTATCGGCCGCGCCGGCAGCCTGGACCGCGACGCGATCCGGGACGCCATTGCTGCCACGGATATGATGACGGTGGTGGGCCCGGTGAAGTTCAACCCGGATGGCACCGGACAGGTGACGACGGTCATTAACCAATGGCAGGATGGCACGCAGGTGCTCATCTGGCCGCCCGACCAGGCGGTTGGCGAGGTATTATACCCGGCGACGCCCTGGTCAGAACGCTAACTCACAATGGCTGCGGGTTCGCCAGCGGGCTGCGGCTCGCCGGCGAACCCGCAGGTTTTAGAGATGTTACTCACCCTGGAGCGGGTTTCTAAGGCATTCAATGGCTTGCAGGCCGTGCAGTCCGTCACGGTAACGGTCGCCGAGGGCGAGATCTTGGGGCTGATCGGCCCGAACGGCGCCGGCAAGACAACCCTGTTCAATCTCATCACCGGGTTTCACCGCGCCGACGCCGGGCAAATCATGTTCAAGGACCAGGACATTACCCGCCTGCGTGCCGACCAGCGTTGCCAACAAGGAATTGCCCGGACCTTTCAACTGGTCCGCCCGTTTCCTGATCTCACCGTATTGGAAAACGTCGCCGTCGGGCACGTGTACGGCCGCCGGCCGGCCCGTTCCAGGAGTCAGGCCGAGGTGGAAGCGCGGGCAACAGTCGAATTCGCCGGCCTGGCGCATCGCGCGGCCGAACAGGCTAAACACCTGACCCTGGTGGAGCGCAAGCGGCTGGAACTGGCCCGCGCCCTGGCCACGCGCCCCTTGCTCTTGCTGCTCGACGAAGTGCTGGCCGGTCTGAACCCATCGGAGGTGCTGGCGGCGATGGAGTTGATCCGCCGGATTCGGGATTCCGGCGTGACCGTGATCATGGTCGAGCACCTGGTCAAGGCTGTTTTTGGCATCTCTGACCGGGTGGTGGTCTTGAATGCGGGCGAAAAGATCGCCGAAGGATCTCCTGACGTGGTCGCCGGCGATCCACAGGTGATTGACGCCTACCTGGGAACGATGGGCCATGCTTGAGATACGCGAGCTGGCCGTAGCTTACGGCGATCTCCAGGTGATCTGGAACGTTTCGCTTGAGGTACAGGCGGGCGAGATCGTCGTCCTGATCGGGTCGAACGGCGCCGGTAAGACGACCTTTCTGCAAACAGTGGCCGGACTCCACCGGCCATTGTCCGGTAGCATTCTCCTTGAAAATAATGCTATTCACACGATGGCTCCGCACCAGATTGTCGAACGTGGGCTTATCCTCGTGCCCGAAGGGCGGCGGCTCTTCGGCGGGATGACGGTCCTGGAAAATCTGGAGCTGGGTGCATTTACCGCTCGCGCCCGGCAAAAACGCCAGCAGACGTTGCCGCAGGTTTACGATCTCTTTCCCATCCTCTACGAGCGCCGCAACCAGCGGGCAGCCACCTTGAGCGGCGGCCAGCAGCAGATGCTGGCCATCGGCCGGGCGCTGATGGGCCTGCCGCGGTTATTGATGTTAGATGAGCCGTCACTTGGCCTGGCCCCGTTGCTCGTTCAGCACATCTTTGCCGTCGTGCGTAATATTAGCCAGGCGGGCGCTACCGTGCTGCTCGTCGAGCAAAACGCCCGGCTGGCCCTTGATCTGGCCCACCGGGCCTATATTGTCGAGCAGGGGAGAATTGTCGGCCAGGGAACGGGCGCGGAGCTGCTGGCCGACCAGCACGTGCGCCGGGCCTACCTGGGCTATGAGCCGGCGGCCGGCGATGTCGTATGAGTTACGAAACCATCTTTCAAAACCTGGTTTTTGGGCTATTCGTCGGCAGCATATACGGCGTGGCCGCGGTCGGGCTGGCCCTCGTCTTCGGCGTGTTGAAAGTGTTGAACGTGGCCCATGGCGAGCTGCTCATGATCGGCGGCTACGTAACCTTCTGGTTATTCAGGCTCCTGGACATTGACCCGTTCCTCTCGCTGCTGATTACCGGCCCGGTGTTGTTTCTCTTTGGGGTTGTGCTGGATCGCGCCCTCTTTCGCCACGTGGTCCGGCTCGCCGGCGAGACCAAGATCAAGAACTCGCTACTGGTCAGTTTCGGGCTAACGCTGATTTTGCAGAATGCGGTCATCCAATTGTTCACGGCCGACGAACGTGGCGTCCAGGCCGGCACCTCTGGAGCGCTGAACATCGCCGGCGTCATCCTGCCCTACACCCGCCTGGTGATCCTGGTGGTCGCCCTGGTGGCCATCCTGGCCCTGCACCTCTTTCTCCAGTACACCTACACCGGCAAAGCCATCCGGGCCACGGCCGAAGATTGGGAAGCGGCCGCCCTGGCCGGGATTAATATCCAGCGCATCTACCTGCTCACCTTCGGGCTGGGCGCGGCGCTGGCCGGCGTCGCCGGGACGTTGGTCACGGTCATTTACGGCGTCGCGCCGGGCATCGGCCTGGCCTGGACGCTGCGGGCGCTGGTGGTGATTGTGCTGGCGGGCACGGGCAGCATCCTGGGGGCCTTTCCGGTCGGGCTGTTGCTCGGCGCGGTCGAGGCGTTGAGTGGAACGTTTATTGGGCCGGCCTACCGCGAATTGGTAGGACTGGTAATCTTTCTCCTGACCCTGCTGCTCCGGCCGAAGGGGCTGTTTGGGAGGTGATGGCCCCGATTCCTATGAACCAGGTTGCCCCCCAGACCATTACGACACGCAGCAGCGGCCGGCTCTGGCCTGCCTTCGTCCTTGGCCTTATGGCCCTGCTGGCCCTTGTGCCCCAATTCGTCAAGCGGGACGACGTGCTCAACCTGCTCTTCATTGTCTTCCTCTACATTAGCCTGGGCCAGAGCTGGAACATCCTCGCCGGCTTCGCCGGCCAGATCAGCCTGGGCCACGCCGCCTTTTTTGGCATTGGCGCGCTGGCGACGCGGACACTCTGGACCGGCGGCGTGCCCTTTGCCCTGGCCCTGCTCCTGGGCGCGCTGGCAGCCACAGTTTTTGCCCTGGTGATTGGCGTCCCGACCTTCCGGCTGAGGGGCACTTACTTCGTGATTGGCACGCTGGGCATGGCCGAGGCGCTACGGATTACGGTTAGCCAGGCGTTGCCCCGGGTCAACACCTTGCCGACCGAACAAATCGTCAACTATAGCCTGGTGGCCCGCTATTACCTGGCCCTGGCCCTGGCCCTGGCCACAATAGGGACGGCGATTGTGCTGCTGCGTTCGCGGTTGAGCCTGGGAATGCTGGCCGTGCGCGAGGACGAGGAGGCCGCCCAGGCGACGGGCGTCAACACCCTCAAGCACAAGTTGATTGCCTTCACGATCAGCAGCTTCTTTACCGGTCTCACCGGCGGCGTTTTTGCCTTCTACCACGCCAGCTTCTACCCGCAGGCAGCGTTTACCCCGCACTGGACCTTTGACGCGCTGCTCATCAGCTTCGTCGGAGGCCTGGGGACGGTCGCCGGCCCGGTGATCGGGGCTATCTTCTACATCCTGGTGCGGGAACGGCTGGCGGTAACGCTAGTGGACGTTCACCAGATCATCTTCGGCATCCTGTTCATCATTGTCGTGCTCGTGTTTCCGGGCGGGCTGGTGGAAGCCTGGGAGCGACTGCGCAGGAGTCGCCGGTTGGCCCGGCGCGGGCGCTGAGGGAATTGTCATGAGCTTCAACTATCCGCTGCTCCTGGTGGCCAGCGACGACCCTTATCCGACGTATAAGTGGATGCGGGACGAAGACCCGGCCCACTACTCCGAGACCGAGGACGTGTGGGTGCTGACACGCTTTGCCGATTGTTCGGCCGCTTTCCGCGGCTGGAAAACCTGGTCGTCGGAGCGGCGCGGCAATCTGCTCAACGACATTCCGGAGCGGGTGGGCAAAACGTTAGGCACCAGCGACCCGCCCAAACACACCTTTGCCCGCTCCATCGTCAACAAGGCCTTCACCCCGCGCACGGTGGCCAATTTGCAGCCGACCGTGCGCACCCTGGCCCAAAAGTTGTGTACACAGGCCCGCGAGGCCGGGGCCATTGAGTTCGTCGCCGCCATCTCGGCCCCGTACAACGCCGCTATCCTGGGAGCGATGTTCGGTGTGCCGGAACAGGAATTTATCCAGTTGCGGGGCTGGCTGGACGACTTTTTTAAGCGGGAAAAGGCGCCGGCCGGCGAAGAGCCCCGGCAGGTGGTGGCCATGCGCCAGTTGCGCCATTACCTCAGCGCCCTGGCCGAACAGCGCCAGACCCGGCCGGGCGAGGACTTGATGTCGGCTATGCTCCTGGCCGAAGATGGTGGCCAGCGGCTGGCGGTCGAACAGGTCATTGTCACGACGATGACCTTCCTGACGGCCGGCTTTGAATCCACCAACAACCTGTTCACCAACCTGGCCTATGCCCTGGCCCTGCACCCCCAGGTGCTGGCCGAAGTGCAGGCCCAGCCAGAACTGGTCCCGGCCTTTGTCGAGGAAGGGATGCGTTGGGATGCCGCAGCCCAGGGCTTTGTGCGTTCCCCCACCCAGGACGTGGCCCTGCACGGCAAAGTCATTCCCCAAGGCGCCCAGGTGTTGTTGCACATCGGCTCGGCCAATCGCGACGAGCGGGAATTTGCCGAGGCCGACCGCTTTGACATCCACCGGCCGGACCAGCGCCATCTGGGCATGGGCCAGGGCATTCACTTTTGCGTCGGGGCGGCGCTCGGCCGGGCAATGGCCCAGTTTTTGTTTGAGGAGTTACTGGCGGTAAGTACGCGCTGGGACGTTGACCTCAGCGCGGCCGCGCGGGTAACGACGCCCAACTTTCGCGGCTTCGTCCGCCTGCCGCTGACAATTAATTAAAACCCCGCAGGTCTATTAAGCAAAACCCCGCAGGTCGGGGCACGAAGCGTGCCCTGGGAGACCTGCGGGGTTTGGGAAGGAGATAAATCATGCTGACATACCGTAGTGACGTGGTGGGAAGCCTGCTGCGCCCGGCCTACTTGAAAGAGGCGCGAGAGCGCCATGCGGCCGGCACGATGAGCGACGCGGAATTCAAGCGGGTCGAAGACCGGGCGGTGGACGAAGCCGTTGCTTTACAGACCGGGGCCGGACTCGACGTGATCACCGACGGCGAGATGCGGCGCTACGCCTTTTTCGGCCATCTCATTGACTCCGTCGAAGGGTTCGACAAGTTCGGCGGCTGGGCCATTCCTTTCCGCGACGAGGCGGGCAACGAGCTGGTCTTCAAGCGGCCGGTAGTCGTCTCCCACCTGAAGCGCCTGCGCCACCTGTGTTCGGAAGAATTCACTTACCTTCGGGCTCGCGCGGACCGGCCGGCCAAGGTGACCTTTATCAGCGCCCAACAGGCAGCGGCCTATTACGATCCGGAGAAGTCGAAGGGGGCCTACCCGACGATAGACGCCTATCTGGCCGACGTGGTGGACATCTTGCGCGCCGAGGTGGCCGAGTTGATCCGTTTAGGCTGCACGTACATCCAGGTAGACGCGCCCCAGTACGCGGCGCTGCTTGACCCGGCCATCCGCGAGGGCTACCGGAAACGAGGCAACGACCCGGACCGGCTGCTGGACCGCTGCATCGAACTCGACAATGCCGTCATCAGTGACCATCCTGGCGTGACGTTCGGTATCCATTTGTGCCGGGGCAACAATCAGAGCAAATTCTACGCCAGTGGTGGCTACGATCCGATTGCCGACGTATTCCGCCGTACCCGCTTTCAGCGTTTTCTGCTCGAATACGACGACGAGCGCTCGGGAGGCTTTGAACCACTGCGGAACGTCCCGGAGGACCGGACGGTGGTGCTGGGGCTGGTGACGACGAAGAAGGCCCGGCTGGAAGACAGGGGCGAACTCAAACAGCGTATTGCCGCGGCGGCTAAATTCGTCCCCCTGGAGCGGCTGGCCTTAAGCCCACAATGTGGCTTTGCCTCCACCGAGGAAGGCAACCTGGTTACGCCGGCCGATCAGCAGGCCAAGCTGCAGCTCGTGGCCGAAACGGCGCGGGAGGTGTGGGGCTGATAGCCCGCCGTTCGCACCTTCAAGTCGCCGTCTTTCCTTTCCAGGTGAAACGCCCGGCCAGGTGAATATCCTGCGAGGAACTGCCGGCCAACACCTCGAACTCGCCCGCCTCAACCACCCACCCCGGTCCGGCCGGGTCGTAATAGGCCAGCGCGGCTTCGTCAAGGGTAAGCGTAATGGTTCGGGTCTCGCCTGGCTCCAGGGCGACCTTGGCAAAGGCCCTCAGTTCCTTGGCCGGCCGCGTTAACCGGGAGGCCACGTCGCGCATGTATAGTTGAACAACCTCTTGCCCGGCTCGCCGGCCGGTGTTCTCTATGTCTATGCGAATCTCAATGGTGTCGCCGGGGCCAAACTCACCACCGTTCAGGCGCAGGTTGCTATAGGCAAAGGTGGTGTAAGAGAGGCCATAACCAAACGGAAAGAGCGGGGCGATCTGCTTTTTGTCGTAGTAGCGGTAACCGACGAAGAGGCCCTCGCCGTAAAGGACCTGGCCGTTCTCGCCGGGATAGTTAACGGCGGCCGGATTGTCCACCAGCCGTTGGGGAAAGGTCTGCGGCAGCCGGCCGGAGGGGTTGGCGTCGCCAAAGAGGATGTCGGCCAGGGCGTTGCCGGCTTCCTGCCCGCCGTACCAGGCCTGCACGACGGCCGCTACCCGGTCCAACCAGGGCATCGTTACCGGCGAACCGCTATTAAGGATAACAGCCGTTCTGGGGTTGGCAGCCGCCACCGCTTCGATCAGCCGGCCCTGGTCGCCAGGCAACTCCATGTCCGGCCGGTCGCGGCCCTCGCTCTCCCACTCGCCGGACAGGCCGGCAAAGACCAAGGCCACGTCACATTGGGCAGCCAGGGCCATCGCTTCCTCAATGGCTCGTTCGGAAATGGGCGGCAGGCAGCCGACGCGCAGGACGGGGAAAGGCGTAAAGTACTCCAGGCCATATTCGGCCGTCACCTGGCGCGTCTCCCCGGCGGCCAAAGTGACCTGGGCCTTTCTTTCCAGGCTGCCAAAGCCGTAATAAGCCTCGCCGGGCGCCGGTTCCCAGTTATCAATCAACAGCGCGCCATTGACCAGCAGGCGCGACCGGCCGCCGCTAATCAGGCTAAAGGTGTAACGGCCCTCTTCTGGCGCTGTGAACGTGGTCCTGAGACGGACGGAGAACGGCTGGCCGTGCAGGCTCTCAGGCAGCCAGTCACCCCATTGAATTTCCGACCGGTCGAGCTGGTGGCTGCCAACCGGCTCGCCGGCGCAGTCAGCGTTGGCGAAATATTCAACGGCCCAGCCGGTCGTCCGGGCCATCTCCAGCACAGGCGCCCATTTGAAGTTGGGGCAGCCGATGGCGTAATGGACGGCCGTTTGGCGGCCGGCGCTGTTTTGAAGGCCTTGCAGCGCAGTGACGGCGTAGTGGGGGGTGACGCGGGCGCTGCCGCCGCCCATAATCGGCGTCCAGCGGGCATTGGCCCCAATGACGGCGATAGAGTGTAAGCTCTCCCGGTCGAGGGGCAAAACACCGCCGTCGTTTTTGAGCAGGACGATGGCTTCGGCCGCCGCCCGGCGAATCAGGGCGCGGTGTTCTGGGCGGTCGTCGGCTCGTTCCGGCCGTGGCTCCGGGCTGGCGAAAGCGCCAACGCGCTCCAGCGTTCGTAGCAGGCGGCGCACCTTGTCGTCTATCGTCGCCTCGCTAATCTCACCCCGGCGGACCTCGCCTATCAATGCTGGCCCTAACCAACGGCTGGGGCCAGGCATCTCCAGGTCCAGGCCGCCGTTGGCCACCGCCGGGCTATAAGTGCCAAACCAGTCAGACATCACCAGGCCGTCGAAGCCCCATTCGCCCTTTAGAATATCGTTGAGCAAATAGCTGTTCTCGCTGCAATAGGCGCCGTTGACTTTGTTGTAGGCAGACATGACGGCCCAGGGGTTAGCTTCTTGTAAGGCCATCTGAAACGGCCGCAGATAAATTTCGCGCAGTGGCCGCTCGTCCACCCGGACGTTCAGGCTCATCCGCTCAAATTCGGAGTCGTTGCAGGCGAAATGCTTGAGGCAGGCCCCCACTCCCTGGCTTTGCAGGCCGCGAATGGTGGCCACGGCCATCCGGCCGCTCAGAATCGGGTCTTCGGAGTAACATTCAAAGTTGCGGCCGCTCAGCCCGGAGCGGTGGATGTTGACCGTGGGGGCCAGCAGGATGTGCGCTCCCTTGGACTTCGTCTCCTGGGCCAGGGCCCGGCCGACCTCCTCGACCAATTCGGTGTTCCAGGTTGCCGCCAGGGCAACGCCGGCCGGGAAACAGGCCGAAGTCATTCCGCCGCGCGATTGGCTGCCCCTGGCCCCGTTAGGGCCGTCGCTCACTTTCATGGCGGGAATGCCCAACCGCTCAACCGGCGTGGTCGTCCACGAATCTGCGCCGGCCAGCAGCGAGAGCTTTTCTTCCAGGGTTAGCTGGCTAATGAGCGATTCGATAGTAGTTTTCACTGATTAAATACCTCTTTATAGGCCATTGATAGGCAATTGATAGGGATCTGGTAGCCGGTTGATAGTTCTTTGCAGTGCCAGGCGTGTATAATGTTGTTATCAAACCAGTTTTCAGTCAGGCAAAGCGCCGCAAGTTGGACGCGGCCAGGAGTTCCCATTATATAAGAGAATAGAGCCGCAGCCTCGCAGGAGGGCAGCCAGCCAATGACAACAGCGAACATGTTACTCACCGGCGACAACCTGGAGTACAGCCGGTTCCTGGGTTACGTCCTGGAAAAAGAGGGGGTGCAGGTGGTCATCTCTTCGGTCGAAGCGTTTTTTGCCCGCCAGGCCGGCGAACCGTTCGACCTGGTTATCGTGGATGTCTACACCTCCTGGGCCGAAGCCCTCCGGCTTTGCCGCCAACTGCAGCCCAGGAAGCATGTCCCCATCTTGTTGGTCATCCACTTCCAGGAAGCGGTTGATTTCCTGGAAGCGTACCGGGCCGGGGCCGACGAGTGCCTGGCTCCCCCGCTGAACCCTGAACTGTTCCTGGCCAGGGTAGCCATCTGGCTGCGCTGGGCCCGGCGCCAGCCGGGCCACCAACCGGACACGCTCCAGGTAGGGGAGTTTTGCCTGGGACCTGACCGGCGGACGCTGACGATGCCCGGCGGCGATGCCATCCGGCTGAGCCGCCAGGAGGGCCGGCTGCTGCACCTCTTGATGAGCCACCCCGGCCAGACGGTGGGCAACGCCGCTATCATTCATCATGTCTGGCGGGCCAATGGCGACTGTTCGGACGCCGTGCTCAGAAACGCTATCTACCACCTGCGCCGTAAAATTGAGCCCGATCCCCGGCGGCCTCGTTATCTACAACGGGCGGCCGGCGGCTATCGCTTTACTTCCGATGACGGCCGGTAAGAAGCAGTCCTAAAGCCAGTAAAACTATCGCCGGTCGCACCTTGCGACTTTTCCACACAAGCCCACAAAAATTGCGCCGAAATTGCGATCCGGTCAAGGGTTAGAAACGGCCGGGGTGTAGTATACTGTCCACGTTTGTGCTTGATTGGTCCGGTGTGTTTACATTTTGCCGTCTGGGGACTTCATAAGCGTCCCAACAACTGTCAATTCTGAGGAATAAAGGGGAAACTGAAATGCGTTCAAAGCAACTCAAGCGATGGGCTAGTGTCAGCTTAGCACCAATCATAGCAATCATTTTATTATTGATTTTTCTGAAGTTTCTAACCAGCGGGCAAGGGATCATTCCAGCCACGGTATATGCCCAAAGCGGTAATCTCTTAGACCCTTTTGGCTGGACGCTAAGCGGGGGGCCACTCAGAATGGCACGATCGTAACAATTAGCAACGGTGAGGCTTTTCAGCCTGTCACCCCCACTGAAACCGCAGTTTATGAACTCTCCTTTGATTGTCTCGGTAGCGATGGCTCTTCATCTATAGGGTACAACATCAGGAGCGCTAACCCCGACGTGGCCACTTCGTCCGGCAGTGTAGTATGTATCGGCTCGTGGGAGACCTACACGGCCGCCTACGTTCTAGAGGCTAATGAGGTTTACACCGTAACTTTCAGTCGCGGTTCCACTGAGCTAGATTACGTTGACCTTGATAATTTTTCATTGACTGTTCTGCATGACGAAACAGAGATTGATCAAGACACAGGCATAATAACAAACGGTGAATTCATTGGCCCTGACGCCTGGACTTATCACCTTGCTCTACACTATATGAATAT
>JAKEFB010000293.1 GCA_022616275.1 Chloroflexota bacterium | reverse complement strand
CGAACATTCGTGGGCCTGTTGTGGTGTTGAGTTTGTGTCTTGGACAACACAACTCTACTCCACAACGGCCCTCCTTGCCTTATTTTGGCGAAGGTATTGCTCTTATGGACAGTGATATTATCAGGTACCTCAAAAAGCTACCGCTATTTCAAGGCATGCCGGAGCCGGTCATCGTGGATATGGCCCAGGAGGTCACCGTGCGGAAACTGGCCAAGGACGAAGTCCTGTTCCGTAAGGGAGACCCGGGTGACGCCCTGTACATGATCCGTACCGGCTGGGTAAAGATTGTCACCGAAGACAATGACGGCGACGAACTGGTTTTGAACCACAGCGGGCCAACGGAAGTGATCGGGGAAATGGCCGTTATAGACGGAGAACCGCGCTCGGCCGGCGTCGTCGCCTTGACGCCGGTGGACATTTTGGAACTCAAGCGCGAGACGTTTATGAGCGCGCTGCGCAAACAGCCTCTGTTGGCGCTGGATATCATGCGTAACCTGTCGGCCCGCATGCGCTACGCCACCACGTATATTGAAAAGGCGATTGAGTGGAGCCACCGTATTGCCGAGGGTGATTACGGCTTCGCCATAGACCAGATCCAGACGGAACGGTCCACGATTGTAGACACGCGCCAGGCCAACGAGGCGCGGGCCCGTGAACTGCTGTCCGCCTTCTTTGAAATGGTGGAAGGCGTTAAAGCCCGCGAGGAGAACCTGATGCAGCAATTGCAGCAACTCTCCATTGAAATAGACGATAAAAAACGGCAGCAAGAGTTCGAGAATCTGACGGAAAGCACCTTTTTCACCAACTTGAAATCGGCCGCTATTAAGCTACGCCAGCAGCGAGAAGCCGAGGAAGAGTGAGACGCTCGGTTTGAAACCCCGCAGGTCTCCGAGGGCACGGAACGTGCCCGGGGCACGAAGCGTGCCCCGACCTGCGGCGTTTACCAGGTCGAAGTCACTGGAGGATGCAAAATATGGGCAAAATTGTCTCAATCCATTCGTTTCGGGGGGGCACCGGCAAGTCCAACACGACGGCCAACCTGGCTGCCCAGATAGCCTTAGCCGGTAAACGTGTGGGCGTGGTAGACACCGACATCCAGTCCCCGGGTATTCACGTGCTCTTCGGACTGGACGAAGAAAAAATGGGGCGTACGCTCAACGAATATTTGCGGGGCGAGTGCTCCATTGAAGAAGTGGCCATGCATGTGGGCAGCCACGTCGGCGAGGCCCAGGGCCGCCAGAAGTTGATCGGCAAGGACCTGTGGCTCATTCCCTCGAGCATTAACGGCCGGGAAATCAGTGAAGTCGTCCGGCACGGTTACGATGTGAACCGGCTGAATGCCGGGCTGCAAACGGCGCGCAAGGTGCTGAACCTGGATTACCTGTTTATTGATACTCACCCGGGCCTCAACGAAGAGACCTTGTTGTCCATCGCTTTTTCCGACATATTGATCATTATTTTGCGGCCAGACCAGCAAGATTTCCAGGGCACGGCCGTCACTGTGGATATTGCCCGCAGCCTGGATGTGCCCCACCTGTTTCTGGTGGTAAATAAGGCCCTGACGCGCTATGACTTCAACCAGATTCGTGAAACGGTAGGGAAAATTTATAGCGCCCCCGTGGCCGGGGTCATGCCACTGACCGAGGACATGGTGGACCTGCAAAGCGCCGATATTTTCTCCCTGCGTTTTCCCAACCATCCCTGGTCCCAGGCCATCCGGGGCGTAGCCCAGCGAATCCTGGAAGTGCCGTAAGTGGTGCAGCGAAACGCTGCACGGCGTCGTTTGACTATGGTTAAGTACTACAAATTGCAAATGGTGGAGATTCGCTGTGCAATGTTGGGAATGTGACCTTCCGGCGCGTGCCGCGTGTAACTTTTGTGGGCGCTTCTTGTGTAAAAATCACGCCAGCTCCCGGCCTTTCATCCTGGCCATGTTTCTTGGCGGCAACCAAACGCCCAAGCTAGTCCCGGTAGCCGATGCCATCTGGTGTGGCATTTGCGATCCGCAAGACCCGATTCCAATGCCCGAATTATACTAAGACAGGTGCGAGGCAATCATGGGACTATTTGATCGGCTACAAAACCAGTTAGAAGACCGGCAGAAAGAAGGCGGCATCAGTCCTCTCGACCTGGCGTCGCTGCCCCCTCGCCTGCGCAATATCATGAAGCTGATGCTGCGTGAAGTGGAAATGTCCCATCCGGCCTTAAGCAAGGCCATTGAGGAAATGCCGGAAAAGGACCGCTTGAGCCCGGAAGAGTTAACTGAAGCGCTGCAAACGTTGACCCAACAAGGCTGGCTGATCCGCCTGGGCCAGGACGAGTTGGTTACCTACAAAGTGAACCTGCGCCGCAAAGCCGGCAGCGGCCTTTCCGGTAGCATTTGGGCCGCTTTGGACGAAAAGATGGGGCAGCAACATAAAGGCCCCGACACCGAGACAGAAAAGAAAGAAGAGTAGCTGCTACTAGCAAAAAAGCCGGATCGTTCGTTCGAGTGCCAGTGAACGACATAAAGCTCAATAGTAGGGAGAGAAAGTAATGTCCAGGATCATTTCTATTCATTCCTTCCGGGGTGGCACGGGTAAATCAAACACGACAGCTAATCTCAGCACGATACTGGCCATGCGTGGCCTGCGCGTAGGCGTGGTTGATACCGACATCGCCTCGCCGGGCATTCACGTTTTGTTCGGTCTCCAGGAAGAAGACATGGGCCATTCGCTCAATGACTACCTGTATGGCAAGTGTGACATTGGAGAGACCGCCCACGACGTGACGGCCAACCTGGGAGGGAATATTTCTGGCCAGGTCTTTCTCATTCCTTCCAGCATTAAAGCCGGCGAAATTGCTCGTTTCCTGCGTGAAGGGTATGACGTGGGCCTGCTCAACGATGGTTTTCACGAACTCCTGGATGCCCTGAACCTGGACGTACTGATGATTGACACCCATCCTGGACTCAACGAGGAGACACTGTTATCTATTGCTATCTCCGATGCCCTGGCCATTATTCTCCGGCCGGACCAGCAAGACTACCAGGGCACTAGCGTCACCGTGGAAGTTGCCCGCAAGCTGGACGTGCCGCGCATGCTGCTCATCGTCAACAAGCTGCCGGCCATGTTTAACCCGCAAGAGGTGAAGACCCAGGTCGAGCGAACGTATAACTGCGAAGTGGCGGCCGTGCTTCCCCACTCCGATGAAATGATGGCTCTGATGAGCGCTGGCATTTTCGTCCTCCATTATCCCGACCACCCCATTGCCAAAGAACTACGTCGCGTTGCCGAAAGATTAATGGCCTGAGCCAGCGGCCAGCCACCAGCAAACCCGGCCTGGGATCGGCGTCGCCTGTTTGCCGAGCGCGGGATTGGCGGTGCAGTAGAATAGGCAATGACCCGAACAATTTCTATTCATTCTTTTCGCCGGGGAACGGGCAAGTCCAGCATCACCGCCAACCTGACCAGCATCCTGGCTGTTCAAGGGCAGCGTGTTGGGGTGATTGATACCAGTGTCCAGACCCCCGGCATGCACGTCCTCTTTGGCCTGGACGAAGCCAAAATCAAGTACTCCCTTAACGATTACCTGTGGGGTGACTGCCAGATTGAAGATACCATTCATGACGTCACCGCCCATTTACACCCCGGCCTGGACATCGCCGGGCAGGTCTTTTTGATTCCGGCCAGCACCAAGTTGAAAGATATCACCCGCGCTTTACACCAGGGCTACGAAACCAGTCTGGTGAGTGAAGGGCTGCAAAAATTTAGCCGGCTGCTGAACCTGGATACGCTGCTGATTGACACCCACGCCGGCTTATCAGACGCCACGCTGCTTTCGATTGCCATCTCCGACGTAACTGTCGTCATCGTCCGGCTGGACGAGCAAAATTATTATGGAACAGGCATCATGGTGGACGTAGCCCGCGAGTTGGGTGTTCCGGCCGTTTACCTGGTGCTCAATGAAGTGCCGGCCGGCTTTGACTATGCAGCCGTCCGGCAAGAGATTGAACGGACGTATAAGTGCGAGGTGGTGGCTATGCTGCCCTATTCCGACGAATTGATGGCCCTGGCCAGCACCAGCATTTTTTCCCTGGAATATCCCGACCATCCTATAACGGCCATCTTCAAGAGGCTGGCCGCCCGGATCGTAGTTTGAACGGTCGGCATGACCAACAATTTTCCCCCGCCTGGCTTTGTTCCCGCGCCGTCGGCCGTCCCCGGCATAGAACTCTACCAGCCCGCTCCGCCTGAGGGGGAAGACCACCGCGTCGTCGTCACCTTCCACTGCCCGCAGTGCGATGCCACCACGGCTTACAGCGCGGCCGGCGGCGGCCTGACGTGCCAGCATTGCAGCTATTACGAACCGCCGAAAAAACCACTCGTCGGCAAAGGGGCGGAGGAGTTTGAATTCACGGTGACGACCGTAGCCCAGGCGGCTCACGGCTGGGGCGTGGCCCGGCTGGAGCTGCAGTGCCAGCGCTGCGGGGCGGCCACGACAGTCCCGGCCGAATCCCTCAGCCACACTTGTTCCTTTTGCGGCTCAAACAACGTCATCCAGCACAAGGCCCCCCAGGACGTGCTCCGGCCGCGGTTCCTGGTCCCTTTTAAGCTGGAGGCGGAAAGCTGCCCCCAAATTGTCCGCGACTGGCTGGGCAGTAGTTGGCTGACCCCCGGCGGTCTGCGGCGGCTGGCCCACCTGGCCAGCTTTACGCCTGTTTACCTGCCGGCCTGGACCTTTGACGCCACCCTTCAGGCGGCCTGGCGGGCCGAGGTGGGCCAGACCCGGAGCAAGCGCATCTTTAACCCCGTTACCATGAGCTGGCAAATCACCACCGAAACGGTCTGGCGCTGGGAGTCGGGGACGCTGCACCAGGTGGTGGACGACCTGTTGATCGGCGGCAGCGCCCGGCTCAGCCAGCGGCTGCTAGGCGGCATCCACAGCTACAACTTGAACGAGTTGGTCGTCTACGAGCCTAAGTACCTGGCCGGCGCCCAGGCCCAGGCTTATGACCTGCCCCTGGAGCGGGCCTGGGAGACAGCCCGGAGCCAGATGCGGGAAGCGGCCCGGCTGGCCTGCCGCTGCCAGGCCAGCACGTCGAAAATCCGTAACTTCAGCATGAACCTGGACTTCGGCAACGAAAGCTGGCGCTACATCCTGCTGCCGGTTTACGTGGCCGCTTACTCTTACCAGGGCCGGCCGTATCAGGTGATAATCAACGGCCAGAGTGGGGCCATTGCCGGCCAGCGCCCGGCCGATTGGTTGAAAGTCTGGCTGGCGGTCGCGGCCTGGCTGGCGCCGGGTTTCCTGACCGCGGCGATTGGCCTGTTCCTGGCGACCCGGGACGAGGTGGGCTTCTTTTTCCTGATGGTCAGTTTTGGCTTGTTTGTCTTTGGCATGTTCGGCGCGCTTACCTTATTGAAAAAGGCCCAGGAACTGGACGATGCATGAAATAGCCGGCTGGCGGGCCTGGTTAGAAGCCTTTGTCTGCGAACAGTGCGATTGGAGCTACCTGCTGCCGCCCGGCTCCCCGGCCCAACGCTGCCCGAACTGTTTCCAGACCATGCTGGCGCCTCTAGAGGGGGATCTGAGTAAAGTAGCCTATAACCGGCCGCCAGAGCTGGTCATTCCGGCCCGGCTGCCGCCCGAACTCCTCCAGCAAAGGCTCCATGACTTTACGCGAGGGATCCCTTTTGCCCCCAGGGATTTGACGGCGGCCAACCTGCATGGCCGGATGCGGCAGGGCTATTTACCACTATGGCTGGTAGACGGCGACGTGGGCGCCCTGTGGCAGGCGGAAGCCGGTTTTAATTACCAGGTGGTCAGTCACCAGGACCGCTACGCGCAGGGCGGCTGGGCCTCCCAGGAGGTAAAGGAGGCGCGCATTCGCTGGGAGCCCCGGCTGGGGCGGTTGGCCCGGAGATACCACAACCTTCCAGCCCCGGCGCTGGAAGAAGAGGCAAGCCTGGCTCGGCGCCTGGGGGCGTACCAGTTGCCGGCGGCCGTCGCCTACGAGCCGTCTCTACTGTCCGAATCCTTTGTCCGTCTCCCCAACCGCCCCCCTGACAACGCCTGGCCCGATGCTATCCCGTCGTTTCAGGCCACTGCTGCCCAGGAGTGCCAACAAGCGGCCGGGGCCGATCATTGGCGGGAGTTTCGCTGGTCACCGGAATATGGTAACTTGAACTGGACCCAACTCCTGCGGCCGGTTTACACTACCTATTACCTGGCCGACGCCGGCCGGCCGGTGGTGGTACTGATCAATGGCCAGACGGGCCAGGTCAGCGGCCCGCGCCGGGCCTCAATGAAGCGCGCCCGGTGGGCGACCCTGCTCATTTTAGGATTGGCGGTGGTTATTGCCGTCTTTAGCCTGCTGCTGGCCCTTGTTTCTATCCTGGAGCCCCGCCTCCTGACTGCCAGCGGCGCGGGTCTGGTACTGGCTATGGCCATTGGCTTGCTGGCTTTCCTGCCCTTGATTATCGCCTGGCAGTTTAACCACCGTAGTTGACGATTCCCTGCTAGGGCCTGTATCATCTATTCGATATTGAGAAGAACGGAGTCTGAAGAGATGTTAACGAACTATATTCGGGCGGCAATGCGCCAGGCGCGTTACGAAATTCTTGAGGATAACACCTTCTATGGGGAAATTCCGGGTTTTGAGGGAGTTTATGCGAACGCAGACACCCTTGAAAGCTGCCGTGATGAATTGCAGGAAGTCTTGGAAGGCTGGCTCATTTTAGGTCTGCGCTTGGGCCATCCGCTGCCGGAGGTCGAAGGCATTCGTTTAGAAGCAACCTCACAGGCAGCCTGATGCCGGCGTTCGGCCCTATCAAGCGGCAAGAGCTAATACGCCAACTTAGGAAACTCGGTTTTGAGAGGCCGTTTTCTGGCGGCAATCACCAATACATGATCAAGGGCCATCTTAAGCTTTTCATCCCGAATCCACATCATGGTGATATTAGCCGGGCGTTACTGGTCAAGATCCTGCGTCAGGCGAGTATAGATAAAGAGGAATGGGAGCGGCTATAAATTAAGTATGCGGCGTATCATTCGTTATCAGGCTGCCATTATTCACGATCGTCATATGCTCCCGTTAAAGGTCCTTGACTGTGACAGCGGCCAGAGCTTTGAAGCGAGGTGGCCTAGTTTTGGAAAGCAGTGCCAGGTAACTGGCCCGAAGGCAACCGTAGTCATTAGAAGGGCGACCCACTGTCATCCTCCTCCCCAGCGGGCAACTGCTCCTGTTCCGCCTCCGGCCGCTCCAGATAGTTCGTCGGCGAGACAACCGGTTTGCCTGTTTCAGCTTCCAGCTCCCGCCGGGCATTGCCGGCTATCCGGCCGCCTTTGCGGGCAGCGACCTGGTTTTTGTTGAATCCTTGAGCGTCGTCTTGCCGGGTAATTTCTGTTGTCGCCGCTTCGCCTAGAATGGTAAAGGCCAACTCCAGGCCGGTCATGTGGTCGCGCAAGCTTTCCCGTTTTAGTTTCTTGACCTTCTTGTGTTCGGTAGGTGTTATGCCAAATGTTTCTCGAGCAATGTCAGCCGTCAGAACGGCGTACTCCTGGCCTTCCTTGACGCCCCGCTCTTTCCATTCATCGGTCAACTCGTTTCGGGTAACGATCGATTGCAGCCGCCGTTCAATCCACTCATCCGAGTAGCCTTGAGCCTTATAGAGTTGCCGGGCGCGTTCGGCCGCCAGTTCTGGGTTCTCGATCTCCTGTAGTCGCTCATAGCCAACCCGGGCCAGCCAGAGTTTGAATGGTTCTGCTTTGGGCGAAGGAATAGATTGGATGATCCGGAATATTCCTTCCGTGTCTGCACATTCGGTATTATAAAACCGTTTGTTCGGCGATTTCAGTTTGAACTGTCTGCAAATTGCAGACAGTTCGACGCCCGACTTCGCCTTTTCTCGTCGCTTGAGGTCGTACCAGTAGTTACGCGGTTTATTGCTGTCAGTCAGGGCTTCAATCACATCTACCACAGCAAACCACCACCGTTCCGTTTCCTCATCCCAGATGCGCCGGATGTTATAATCTTCAAACTCAGCCGCTTCTAATGATTTTCCCTCATTCATGACACGCTTCACCCTTCAACACCTTTGTAGCGCGATTTGGCCAATCGCGCAGGAGAACGATCTGCCAAATCGTTCTCCATCTGAGCCGCTACTTGCGTTTATCGGCGTGGCGCCACAAGCCAAAGAGGACGGCCGCCAGGGCCATCAACGCGCCGGCCGCGGCCACGGTGACGGGGGCCGGCGCCTTGCTCTTCTCCTTCAACTCATTAAGGCCCTGGACCACCGGCCGGACCCGCTGCTGCGGCGTCACGCCAAAGGCCAGGTGCATAATGGTCGCCCCCAGGCGGTAATTGCCCGGCCGGCGCATGTGGGTGGCCAGGTCAAAGGCCAGGGGCGGCTGGCCGACGGCGTAGGAGCGATACTGGGTAAATTGCAGCACCTCCGGCTGGCCGTGGGTGCGCGCCGTCCCCGAGTCCTTGATGCCGCCAAAGGGCAGCAGGGAGACCGGGTAATGGGAGATGGCGTCGTTGATGTTCACCGACCCCACCTCTAACTGGCCGGCCACCCGCTGCGCCCGCTCCAGGTTCTGGCTCCAGACGCAAGCGCTCAGCCCGTAGTAGCTGTCGTTGGCCAGCCGGATGGCCTCGGCCTCGTCCTTGACTTTCATCACCGGCAGCACCGGGCCAAAGGTCTCGTCACGCATCAGCTTCATGCTGTGGTCCACGTCCACGACGATGGTCGGCTCGACGAACAGCCCCTGGCTCCGGCCGCCGTGCAGAATGCGCGCTCCCCTGGCCAGGGCGTCTTGCAGGTGGTCTTCCACAATCTGCTTTTGCCGTTGAAACGTCAGCGGGCCCAGGTCGTTGGGGTTGTCCAGGTCGGGCGAGTAGCCCATCTTGAGCTGTTGGGTCTCTTCCAGCACCAGGTGTAAAAAGTCGTCGTAGACCGATTCGACCACGTACGTACGCTCGACGGCCATGCAGGTCTGGCCGCCGTGGTAAAAAGCGCCCCACACGCCCCAGCGGGCGGCCGCTGCCAGGTCAGCGTCTTCCAGGACGATCATCGGGTCTTTGCCTCCCAGCTCGCAGAGGAAGGGAGTCATCGTCTCGGCCGCTACCCTGGCTATCTTGCGGCCGGTATTCGTCGAGCCGGTGAAGAAGATCAGGTCGGGCCTGGAGCGGACGATCTGTTCGCCGACCCGGCCGTCGCCGTGCAGCACGCGGACAAAGGGCGACAGCTCCGGCACGCTCTGGATCAGCTTCTCGATCAGAACGCCGGTGGCCGGGGCCACCTCGGACGGCTTGAGTAAGACGGTATTACCGGCCAGGAGGGCCGTGCATAGCGGCGGCACGGCCAGGTCAAAGGGCAGGTTCCAGGGGCCGATGACGGCGACCACGCCGTAAGGGTGTGGCTCGGTGTAAAAGCGGCGGAAGACGTACAATCCGGGTGGGACGCGCTGCCGGGCCAGCCAGCGGGGAGCCTGCCGGTAATATTGGTGCAGCCGGTCCACGGTCATCATCACCTCCAACAGGGCATCCTGCCGGCTTTTGCCGGTGTCCTGGTTGATGGTCTCGGTGATGAGGTCTACCGAATCAATGACGAAAGCCTGTAGCTTGCGCAGGATACGTACCCGCTCTTTGACCGGCTTGCGCCGCCAGATCTCAAAGGCCTGGCGCAGCTCCCGCTGGGCCTGGGCCACCTCGCCGGCCGTGGCCATCGCTACCTGGCCGAATTGTTCGCCGGTGGCCGGATTGATAAAAGGCAGAACTTCGTTGGCGCTCATAGCGTCCTCTTTAACCGAATAGCCAGCAACAGGTACATGGCCGTCTGTTTCAGCCCTTCCCGGCGATGATGGTCGCCATTTGGCGTCACGTCCTGCGGCGCTTTCAGGGGTGGAAAGGTCGCCTCTAAAGAGGCAACCGGGATTTTAGTCATCGCCCGCTCGGCCATGGCCGTAATCGTCAGGCTGGGATTGACGCCCAGGTTGGCCGGGATTACCGAACCGTCTACGACGTACAGCCCCGGGTAGTTGAAGGCCTGGTGGTTGAGATCCACCACGCCCATGTTCTCGTCCTGGCCAATGCCGCAACCACCCAGGATGTGAGCAGTAGAGGGCGTGTCCAATATGACTTCATTAAATGTGGACTGGGGGACGGCGTTACTCTTTTCGGCAAAGCGCTCGACCACGCCCCGGCCGGCGTCAATCACCGCCGGAATGGGCAGGCTCCTGTCCCGCTCGCTGACCAGCCCCTTACGAAATAGCGTTAACAGACCCCGGCCGCGCTTCAGGTGCATGCGGTTTTCCACCGTCTGCATGACCAGGATGATGGTGCTGTCCCGCGCCCAATCGGGCAGGAAGCGGACCTTCATAAAGTCGTGAGGGTGGCGGATGCCATAACCGACAAAACGCAGGAAGCGCCGCAGGGGATTGCCTGCCAGATCTACCAGGGGCACAGCCAGGTTGCGCATCAGGGACGAGCCGCGCGGGTAGCGGACCGGCTCGACGCTGGTGACCTGATCCACCCAGAAATGAGAGGTAATGGCGATACCCTGGGAATAGTCCACGTCACCGCTGCGGGCCGTTATGCCCATCAGGGCCTCGCTGTTACTGCGGACCATCGTTCCCAGTCGCCGTGAGAGGCGGGGCAGCGACCGGGTTTCGTCGCGGCAGCGCAGGAGCAGGTTGTTGGTTCCCAACGCTCCGGCCGAGACGACGACGTTGCGCGCCCGGACGACACGCCGGGGCTTGACGAACCAGGCTGTGGTCCGCTCGTAGACCACTTCATAGCGGGCGCCGTCGGCCTGTTCCCCATCCAGCGGCCGGATGTCGAGAGCGTTGGCTTCCGGCCAGACCTCGGCCCCGTATTTTTCGGCAAAGTAGAGGTAGTTTTTGTCCAGGGAATTTTTGGCGTTGTGGCGGCAGCCAACCATGCAGCCACCACAGTGGATGCAGCCGGCCCGGTCGGGGCCGTTGCCGCTAAAGAAGGGGTCGGGCACGGTTTTTCCTGGTTCGCCGAAGAAAATGCCAACCGGGGTGGGCTTGAAGGTCTGCTCCTGGCCCAGTTCCGTGGCAATCTCGCGCAAGATGTGATCGGCCGGCCACAGCCGGGGGTTGGCATTGACGCCCAACATGCGCCGGGCCGTGTCGTAGCAGGGCAACAGCTCGGCTTCCCAGTCGGCCAGGCCGCGCCATTCCTCTGCTTCAAAAAACTCCTTCCCGGGCTGGATGAGGGTGGCGGCGTAGACGAGGCTGCCTCCCCCCACCCCACTGCCGTTGAGGATCATGATGTCTTTGAAGAGGTTGATGCCCATGATGCCGTAGCAGCGCAGGGCGGGAAACCAGAGGTATTTGAAGATGTTCCAGTTGGTCTTGGGAAAATCTTGGGCGTTGTAGCGCTTGCCCCGCTCCAGGACCAGGACGCGGTAACCCTTTTCTGCCAGGCGCATGGCCGAGACGCTGCCCCCAAACCCCGAGCCGATAACCACAAAGTCAAAGACCGTTCCGGCGCTAACTTGGCGATGGTTCATGTTTGACCCTTCAGTGTCTGTTGCTGGTTAATAAGTGTGGTTTTATAACACAGTGCGTCATATTGTAGCGCAGTCCGGCCGGGAAAGCATTAAATTCAGTGATGAGGACTGAGGACTGAGGACTGAGCAATGAGGGAGAGAGGGGTGAAGAAGGGAGGGAAGAGGAGAAAGAGGAGGAAGAAGTGAGAATGAGAAGAGAAGGTGTGCAAGGTGCGCATGATTATATATACATGTATGGTGGCAATGGCCGGAGGGGGCGGGGTGTGGGGGTGTGGGTAATTGTAATGGTAATCGTAATCGCCGGCTGAATTTCGATGGCGATTACGATGGCGATAGCGATTACGATTTTTGGGAGGGGAGGGCCCAGTGCCACTCTTTTTTGCCGGGGGGGCGGAGGGAGACGACGCCGAGGAGTTTTTTGG
>JAKEFB010000047.1 GCA_022616275.1 Chloroflexota bacterium | reverse complement strand
AATATCCTGGTTGAGTGGCATGGCTTGGAACCCGATGAAGACGGCTTTGTCCATCTCTCCATTGCCAATTTCAGCCTATGACCCACTAGCACCAAAGGTTACACAGCGTCGCCAATTCCTCAATGAGGATCTCTGGAAGATCAGCCCGAAATCGCCAGAGGTTCCCCGCCGGCGTTCGACCGAAAAACAGACGAGGAGCAGGCACTCTGCCTCCGGGCTCATTAACAAACAAAAGCCGCGAGTGGGCATCGTGGGTGAACAACGCCTGGACGTGAATGACCATCAGCTCTTGATCAGTGAGCACATACCTGTTGCCTGGCTATTTTTGGAGCTTCGCCATGCTGCTACGCGCATTGACGATGCCCGCATTATAAACCATATGCCGCCCAACTCATCGGACCGTTACTTAATCCCCAAATCCCCGCCCCAAAACCCTTGACAAACCATCACTTTTCCTTTACCCTTTCTTTTCAGACCGTTCGGTCTGAAAAAGAGACGACGATATGCCGAAAACTAAAGGCGAACAAACAAAGGAGATGATCCTCCACAAAGCGGCCGAAGTATTCAACCGCCAGGGCTATTTCGGCGCGTCCCTGTCCGACATCATGGCCGCCACCGGGCTGGAAAAAGGCGGCATTTACAACCACTTTGCCAACAAAGACGACCTGGCCCTCCAGGCCTATGACTACGCCGTCGGCCTGGTCGAGCAGGCTTTTACGGCCGCCCTGCAGAACAAGCGCCAGGCCATTGACCGGTTGCTGGCCCTGGCCAACGTCTTCCGCGATATGCCCAAAGGCTTTCCCGTGCCCGGCGGCTGCCCCGTCCATAACACGGCCGTCAAAGCCGACGAGGCCCACCCTCTGCTGCGCGACCGCGCCCGGCAGACGATGACCGAGTGGCACAACGTCATCCGCCGCATCGTCCAACGCGGCATTGAGCGGGGTGAGGTCCGGCCTGAAATCAACCCTGACGCCCTGGCCACCCTTTTCATAGCCACGCTCGAAGGCGCCATCATGCTCACCCGCCTCTACGACGACCCTGTCTATATGAACCAGGCCCTCGACCACCTGGCCAACCACCTGGAAACAACCGTGAGGCAGCCCTAGCCGCGCCAGGTCTTTTTTTGACTTAAAAACCGACCATTCGGTCTTATTTAAGGAGAAACCTATGATTACCGACCAACCCCTTCTGAAAGAACTGGAAAGTACCTTGACGGTCCGTTTCCAGGACTGTGACCCCTTCGGCCATCTCAACAACGCCCGCTACGTGGACTACTTCATGAACGCCCGGCAAGACCAACTGGCCGAGTTTTATGACTTCCGCATCTTCGACGTCGGCCGGCAGCTCAATATGAGTTGGCTGGTCACCCGTAGCCACCTGGCCTACCTGGCTCCGGCCGGTCTGATGGAGGAGGTCCGCATCCGCACCCGGCTCATTCACCTGACCGACAACAGCCTGGTCGTCGAGGGCGTCATGCTGGACCAGGCCGGCCGGCGCGTCAAAGCCGTGGCCTGGATCGAGTTCACCTTCGTCAGCCTGGCTACCGGCCGTGCCGCCACCCATCCTGAAGAACTGATGGACTTTTTCTCGCCAGTAGTGGTAGACGTGAACTACGCGCCCGACCACTTCGAGCAGCGCGTCCAGGAACTCAAAACCCACTACCGTCACGCCGCTCGCCCGCAAACAGCCCTGGCAGTAGCCGCTCCGGCGTCTCCCTAAACGCCCCAAGCGCAGCCAACCTGACACCTGACACATGACACCCTCTATGGACATCCCCCCTCACCCTCTATCCCATACAACGCTCGCTCCCCGGCCGCCAGCTCCCGCAGGACGCGCCCGCAGACGGCGGCGATCAGGTCGGGGTAAGCTTGCGGCGTGAGCACGGCCGCCCCCGCCGCGCCGCCCAGCAAGAGCAGCGGCCGGTCCGGAGCAAAGGCCACCGCCCCAATGGCCCCCCCGTCAATGGTCAGGCGGCGTAATTCCTGTCCGTCCGCCACCGCCCACAGCCGGGCCAGCCCATCCTCCCCGGCCGTCAGCACATGCTGGCCATCTGGCGAGAAGGCCGCCGCCCAGATGCGGGCCGAGTGCCCGGCCAGGCGCTGGACGATCTCCCCGCTCCCGGCCGACCACAGGATGGCCGAGCCGTTCTGCCCGGCGGTCAGGACGTACCGGCCGTCGGGCGAAACGGCCACGCCGGCCAAGTCCGGGTGTTCAAAGCGGCGCACCTCCTGGCCGCTGGAAACGGCCAGTTGGACCGCGCCGCCGGCCGTCCCTAGCAAAACCGTTTCCCCATCGGGGGCGTAAGCATTGATCAGTAGCACGCCGGGCAGCTGCGCAAAGCCGGCCACCGGTTCGCCGGTGGCCGCGTCCAGCAAATAGGCGGTCTGGTCGGCCAGGTGGCTCACCAACAGGAACCGGCCGTCCGGCGACAGGCTGGCCGCCCCACCCAGGGGATAACGCTGTAATTCTGCCCCGCTGGCCACGTCCCACAGCCGCGTCGTCCCGTCCCGGCTGCTGCTCCACACCCCCCGGCCGTCCGGCGTAAAGCCCACGCTGATGGCCTGGTTATCGTGGGCCAGCGTTTGCAAAAGCTGTTGCCCGGCCACGTCCCAGAGGCGCACCGTCCCGTCGTCGCTGGCCGTGGCCGCCAGCCGGCCGTCGGGCGAGAAAGCAGCGCCGTTAATCCAGTCCTCGTGCCCGGCCAGCGTATCCGGTGGCGCGGCCGCCGTCACGTCCCACAGCCGCACCGTCCCATCCTGGCTGGCCGTGGCCGCCAGCCGGCCGTCGGGCGAAAGCGCCACCTGGTAAACGGCGGCCGCGTGCCCTCTCAGAACGGCCGCTTCTTCACCCGTGGCCACGTCCCACAGCCGGGCGGTGGTGTCCCAACTACCGGTCAATACCATCTTCCCGTCGGGGGCGAAGGCGACGCTGTAGGCCAGGTCGCTGTGATTGGCCAGCACGTGCCACGTCTCCCCGGTGGCCACGTCCCATAGCCGGGCGGTGTTGTCCTCGGCGCTGGTCACCAGGAGCCGGCCGTCTGGCGAAAAGGCCAGCGAATCAATGATGTCGCTGTGGCCGCTGTAGGTCTGGATGACGGCATCGGTCTGGCTATCCCACAGATAGACCAGCCCGTTGTAACCACCCACGGCCACGTGGCGGTTGTCCGGCGCAAAGCGAGCGATGGTCACCACGTCGCCGGCCGGGGCGAAGCGGGCTGCCTCCCGGCCGGCGGCCACCGACCAGAGCCGCGCCGCCTGGCCGCCGGCCGTCAAGGCATAGCGGCCGTCCGGCGAGAAAGCCGCGCTATAAATCGCGCCGCCCAGCTCCTCGAACCGGAACAACGCCTTGCCGCCCGTCTCCGGCCACGCCTGGGCTGCCCACAGTTGGGCCAGGTTATCCCCGCTGGTCAGCAGGTATTGGCCATCGGGCGAAAAAGCCAGCCCGTAGATTGGCTGCCCCTCCCCGGCCGGCCATTCCGCCAGCAGTTCGCCGCCGTCCACCGCCCAGACCCGGACCGAGCCGTCGTTGCCGCCGGCCGCCACCAGCCGGCCATCCGGCGAGAAGGTCACCGACTGCAAGCCCACCGGCGCGGCCAGCACCCGCTCACCATAGTAAAAGCGGGAAGCCCGCTGCAGCGCCAGGTCGGCCTGGTGGGTTGGGTTAACGGCCAGGGCCTGGATGGCCAGCAGGGCAGCCAGCTCCGGGCTGCGCCCGCTTTGCAGCAGGCCGTTGGCTTCGGCCGCCAGCCGCTGGCTCTCCGAGTGGGCAAAATTGGCCTGGGCCTGCTGCCGCTGGCGAAAGGCCAGCCCGGCCAGGGCCAGGCCGCCAATTGCCGCCAGTAGGGCGACGACCACCAGCGCCCACAGCACCCGACGCGACCGCCTTTCCAGGGCCAACTCCCGCGCCTGGCGGGCCTCCTCCTCGGCCGCCCGCCGGTCTCGCTCGGCAACGCTGGCTGCCAGGTAGGTCTGCTCCCCGGCCGTCAGGATTAAATCGCTGCCAGTCTGCCACTCTTCAAATTGGGCCAGCCGCGCTCCCCGCAGCAGGAAGCTGGCCTCCCGCCCGGCCGCCTTCCACTCGGCCGCCGCCGTGGCCAGCAGCCGCTGCTGCCGAATTGCGTCCCGGCTTTCGTCCAGCCAGCCACGCAGCCGTTGCCAGGCACGTAGCAACGCTTCGTGGGCCACTTCCACCGTCGGCTCCCGCGTTTCCGGGTCGTGGTCAAAAGTCAGCAGCCGGTAGCGGCCGAACAGCTCCAACACCCCGGCCAGCGTGGCCTCGTCCCCGGCGACGGCGGCAAGTTCCGTCCGGGCCACCCGGCGGCGGGTGTCCTCCGTGCCTTCGCCCAACGTTACCAGCCGCAAGAAGATCTGCCGCGTCGCTGCCTGCTGCCCGGCCGGCAGGGCGGTGTAGACCTCCTCGGCCCGCCGGGCCAGCGCGCCAAAGACCCCACCGCTTTCCCGGTAGGCTTGCAGCGTCAGCCGCCGGCCGCTCCGCCGCTCAAACAGCTCAGTCAACGTATATTGCAGCAGCGGCAGCCCGCCCGGCTCGGCGTGGACGGCGTTGACCATCGCCCTCACCAATTCCGGCTCCACCTCCAGCCCGACCGGTCCGGCCGGGCCGGTGATGGCCAGCTCAATCTCTTGCGTTGTTAGCGGCAGGACAAACTCTGTCCGGCTGCGCATCAGCGCCCCGAAGCCCGGGTGGTGCAGCGGCCGGTCGGTGAAATCGGCCCGCAGCGTGACCATCAGCCGCAACCGGCTGCCCGGCACGGTAACGGCGGTATGCAGCAAGTCCAGGAAATGGTTTTGTTCCACTTCATCGGCGGCCAGCGTAAACAACTCTTCCAACTGGTCAATCACCAGTAGCAGTTCGGCCGGCTCTTCCCCCAGCAGCCCCGGCAGCGCCCGGGCCAGCCCTTCCCGGCCGCTCCGCAACTGTTCCGCCAGCCCGTCCGTCGGCCGGAGGGCCACGCTCAACAGGGCCGCCTCCAGCGCCGCCAGCGGCTCTATTCCCGGGACCATCTCGGCCACAAACCAGCCGGCCGCGCCCGGCAGCGTGCCCTGGCGCAGGGCCGGCAGAACGCCGGCCTTGACCACGCTCGACTTGCCGCTGCCGCTCGGCCCGACCACAGCCAGGAAGCGGGCCAGCGGCGTCTCTTCCGCCAGCCGGCCGACCAGGTGGCCGGCCAGCGCCTCCCGGCCAAAGAAGTCGGCCGCGTCGGCCTCCTCGAACGGGCGCAGCCCTTTGTATGGGTTGCGGATGATAACCAGCTCCGGGACGGCCGGCGGGGTTTCCTGGCCTAACGCCTCTTTCAGCTCGTGGGCCAACTCCAGGGCGCTGGCGTACCGCTCTTCGGCCGTTTTGGCCGTGGCTTTCTGGATGACGGCGTTGACGGCCGGGGGCAGCTCCGGCCGGCGCAGCGCCAGGTCGGGTACGGGGTCCATCAGTTGCTTGAGGAAGATGCTGCTGGCCAGGTCGTCGTCAAAGGGGTGCGCCCCGGTCAGCATCTCGTACAACACCATCCCCAGCCCGTAGATGTCGCTGCGTGGCCCGACGGTCACCCCACGCACCTGTTCCGGCGAGGCGTAGGCCGGCGAGCCGGTCATGGCCGCCGCTTCCGGGTTGTTCTCCTCCTCTCCTTCCTGGGCAATGCCAAAGTCGCTCAGGTAGGCGTTGTCTTCCCGGTCCAGGAGGATATTCTCCGGCTTCACGTCGCGATGGACCACCCCCTGGCGATGGGCAGCGGCCAGCGCCGCGCCGATTTGCTCGGTAAACCGGGCGGCCATTTCCGGCGGCAACGGGCCGCGCTCCAGGGCTTTCCGCAGGCTGCCGCCCCGCAGAAAACGCATGACCAGGTACGCCCCGGCCGGGTCACGCCAATAGTCGTAGAGGGGGACGATGAAGGGGTGCTCCAGCCGGGCCACCAGTTGGGCCTCGCTCTCGAAGCGGCGGATAAACTCTGGCTGGTTGGCAAACTTCGGCCGGATGACCTTAATGGCTACCTCCCGGTTGACCGCCGGCTGGAAGGCCCGGTAAATGACGCCAAACCCCCCGGCGCTAATTTGTTGGCGAAACTCGTAGCCCTTGAAGACCCGGCCGGTCAGGTTGATTGATTCCTCTTCCACTGGCGCCTCGTTCGCAGGCCAGACCCCAGCCGGTCCGGCCTGTCGGGGCCAATCATAGCACCGTCAAACAATTTTTGAAATTGTTACACCCCCGGGTAGGGCTTTTTTCAGGCCCTACCCGGGGGTGGGAAGTTAGAGTGGGGAGTTGGAGTTAGAGTAGGAGGTCCAGCGGAAACACGCTAACTCTACCTCTGCTTACCGGGCCGAGGCTTCGACGTAGGCGTCGGCCGTGGCCTGGACGTAGATCTCGATCACCTGGTTGGTGTCAGTCGTGCCCCGGAACCGCCAGGCCGGCTGGACCAGGAAGCGGGGGTTGCTGCCGTCCTCCTCGTAGACCGGGGTGAAGGCATACACCAGGTCCACCTGGTCAATGCTCACCTGGTGAATCTGGAACTCAGGCGCCACTTCGACGGGATCAATCACATCAGGCAGCGGTTGTTCTTCTACCTCAACCACGCGGCCCAACCCTTGCCAGTTGAAGACCGGGGTCGCACCTTCGACCTGTTCGATGGACCAGCCACTGACGTAGATTCGCTCACCATCGGCCAGTTCAGCCGGGGCGCCGGGGATCAGGATCGTCTCGCCCTCATCCGTCACCAGTAGAGTCTGATCACCCTCGTGCCGGATGTTGCCTTCGCGGAAGGTATATTCCTGGAACTCAACTGGCTGCCACTCGACCAGTTCAATCACCTGGCCGAATTCGTATTGGCGGACTGTGCCGCTAATGCGGACCTGTTTGCCGGCGTAGGCGGCCAGGGCCTGCAACTGTTCCGCCGTCCCGACCAGTTCGAATTGTTCGACCATGATCCGGGGGGCTGCGTCGCCCGCGGTGGCGTCATTGACCGGCCGGAAAACCATCGGGTAGGGGTAAAGGCTGATACTCTCGCCGTCCACGAACGTCCGCTGCCAGTAACGGTACAGTTCTTCGTCCACCGGGTTCTCGACCGGCTGCTGCGGCGCAGCGTTCGGGTCCATCAAGATGTTAAAGGTCACGCGCTGGTAGTCAAAGCCTTCAGACAGAACCAGTTGCCAGGCTTCTTCGGCCGAACGCAGCGGGTAGTCACCCAGGGAAGCCAGCCTGCTGAGCGGGTTGTAAGCCACCGACCAGGGTTGCCCGGCGGCGTTCACCGAGACCTGGAATTCCGGGTAGTAGACCACCCGGCCGTCAATCAGCCGGCGAAACTCCACGTCGTAGCCGTTTTGGGTAATCATTTGGTAAGGAAAGTCCAGCAGACCGCGGTCTCTCAGGAAACTCTCTGCCAGGGGACCAGCCTGGGCAAAGGGCATCATTTCAATTTCGTTAACCGGCACTGCAGCGCGGTCGTAGTAGTAAAGGTAGGTATCGCCGACAGACAGTTCGCGGGTACCGTCGAAGCTACGGTAAACGGTTGGGGGCGTCCACGCCCCAACCTCGCCTTCGGCCGGGGCCGGGTAGACCTCAGTGTAAACCGGGCCGGACATTCCAAACAGGCCGGCAAACCGGTAGGCGTCTTCCAGGGTCAACAGACCCGTACCGGGTTCCTCGTAGACCGGGGCAACGGCCGGCTCGGTGGGCAGAATGGCGTTCAGGATCAATTCGGCCTCGGCCAGCGGGTTCCAGATCGTCATCCGGGTATCTTCAATCACCGGGGTCTCACCTTCACTGCCGCCACCGCCGCCCTGGCCGCTGCCCAGGCCGCTGGCGTTGCCCAGCAAAGGCAGCGGCGGCAGAACGGCCGGTTCTGACGTAGCCTGGGGCGTGGCCGTGGCCGCGCCGGCAACAGCTTCCGGCTCAATGGGGGCGGCGCCCGGCAGGGCAGACCAGGCAAAATAAGCGATAACAAAAAGGGCAATCAACGTGCCCACAGCAAACAATGTGCGTTTCATGGTTAATCCTTCCTTGATCGTCGTTACAAAGTGTAGCCAGAGCGAGGTTCGCTCCGGCCGTCTTTTTCTTAAAGCTTCTCTGGAGGCGGCAGCGGCCGGCTGCGCCTCCAAAAGTGATAAAAAAACGGGACCCGTTTTCGTCGTGGCAGCCAGGTGGATCAATTCGCTGGCCAGTTGCGCTTCGGCGGCAATCTCGTCGTCAATCGGCGGCAATGGCCGGCCCCTTAAGCGGGCTGTCAGGAAAGCATCCAACTCTCGTGCCAGTTGTTCCTCTCTCTTTTTCATGTTCTTTCCTTCCAAGCCGCGTCCAGTTGCTCTTGCCGGCCGCGCAGGGCCGCGAAACAGCTCTAGATAGCCGTCACTTGTTGTCTTCTGTCTATATTGTCGTTGTAGGGGAGAAATTTATAACAGGGAATTTGGCGCGCCCCGATACTCCCGTATCCCCAGCCGATCCACTAACCAGCGCCGGCCGCGTTTGGCGCCGCGAACCAGCTCGGCCAGGGTGGCGACTTCGTAGGGCTTGGCCAGGAACATGTCGGCCCCGGCGGCGTAAGCCGCTCTAATAGTAGAGGCGCTGTCGTCCATGGTGGCGATAGCAATAAACAACTCCGGCACCGCCTGTCGCAAACGGGCGACCACGTCCGTGCCGCTTATATCCGGCAGGTGCATGTCCACAAAAGCAATGTTGAAGGTGTTGTCTACCAGGGAAAGGGCTTTTTGCCCGGTCCCGGCCACGACCACCTCGAAGCCGGCCGAGCTTAAAACCAGCTCTAGCAGCGCGCCGTTGCTTTCCTCGTCGTCAACGATGAGGATTTTTGAAGTCACAGAGTTGTTTGCCCCATGATCGGAGCCAGGTCGCCGCTACAGCCACTGACCGCCACGGTAACGCCAGCGCGGGAAGAGAATGCGCATGGGTCCCTGGCTCATGATAAAAGTTGCCAACCACACGGACCAGTAGTGCAACAGGAACAACCACACTGGCACGTCAAGAAACAACGCGACCACCAGGACCGGGAACATCTCCAGGAAACCGGCAATAAATTGGAAAGCCGGCGGCCAGTCCCGGTCCCAGCGGAACTTCTGGGCGAAATTGTAAAGCACATCCCACAAGAAGCCAAAGACAATCACCAGGAAGAGTAGAAACGGCGGCTTGAAAAAGTCCCAGAAGAACTGGCCGATAATCCAGGCCAGCAGCGAGATAAAGAAAGTGATAAACAGGCCCACCGTCCCCAGCAGGAATACGCGAGTCTGCCAGCGGCCGAACAGGGTGGGGGTCATGGGGCCACTCCTCGCGCCCAGCGCAGCCATTGGTAGACGGAACGCAGGCCATTCAGGTAACGCAGGCCCGGTGCGCGCCCTTTGGCCAGGCTGTCCACCGAGCGTTGGGCGGCGTATTGCAGCCCCAGGAAGCTGTCCACGGCCGCCAGGGGGCCGCCCAGGGTCATGACCCCGTTGGCATATATCCGACCGGGTTCGTTGCGCATGCCCACAATTTCAAAGTCGCTGGCCACCCGCAGCCGGCCCTTGACGTTTTTTTCCAGCCGGTGATGCTCCAGCAGGTCTTTGAGCAAGGGATTGGTATCTATGCTCGCCTCCATGCCGGTGCAGTCAATGATGTAATCGGCCACCAAACGGAGTTCCTCCTCAAGCTTGCCGCCGCCGCGAATAATGGTTACTAACTGGCCGTCTTCGTCACGGGCTACCTCTCGGACTGCGCCAAAACGGATCTGGTACCACTCCTCCCGCAACCCTTCCGCGACCATTCGCCGCCAGTCCCGGCGGTCGGCCGTCGTCGTGCCGCCCCAGTCGTTGAGCAGCCGCTCCCGCTGCTGGTCGTTGGCCCGATCCAGCATGGTCAGATACTCGCCTGTCCAACAGGCCTTCGGCCAGTTGAAAGGCTGGAATTCCCAGTGATTGTGAACAAGACGCCGCGACCAGCCAAAGCGGTTGCCAGTGACCAGTGGGGTACGCATCAGGTGAAGGACGTTGATGTTGGGATTTTGCTGGCGGAGTTCGTAGAGGCGTTGGACGATGCGCGAGGCGACGATACCCCGGCCGCGTATCAGGACAGTGCCGCCTTCTTTACGGAGATGTTCGTAGGCGTGCTCGTGTTCTTCGTAAGCATTAACGACCGATTTAAAGTCGCCGGTCTCTTCGCGGTACTTTTGCAGGTCGGGCAGGAAACGCACGCCCGGGTAGCCGACGCCAATGTGGACGTAGCGGGCCAGCGCCAGGCATTGGCGGTAGCCATCCTTCCCGGACTGGCTATAGGCGACGACGTAGCGGCCGTCGTCTGTCTTGCGGATGGCCTTGACGTGGCCGAGTCGCGAGATACGTCCCCAACCAATCCGAGCCGCCTCGCGATCAATGGCGGCAAAGACGTCGCCAGAACGGGGCGTGTAGGTCTGGTCCAGCGCCGGCTCGCCGAAAATGCGCCAGGCCATCTGGCCGGCGTGAATGACCCGGCCGTGCAGCAGGGAGCCCCAGATCTCGCGGACAGCGTAGCCCGGCCAGCCCCAAATGTTGTCCGGCGTAGAGCCGGAGTCGCTGCGCAGGCGCTCGTGAGGTGGGATTTGCGAATTCCGGCACAGCCGCTCGTACCGGCCGTGTGGCTTGGACTCCAGGCCAATGGCCATCACCTGGGCCGGGTCGGCGCCAAAAATGACCAGGTGGTCCACCCAGGCAAAGCTGCCCAGCCCACCGCCCACGGCCAGGTAAGTGGTCTCGTCCAGGGGCAGGCCGCTCTTTTTCAGCTCGGCCACCGGAACCTGGTCCAGGGCAAAGATGGCTGGCGGGAATTCCGGCCGGCGCGGCGCGGCCGCCTGGACCAAGGGTAACAAGGCGTCGCTATCCGCGCTAAAGATCAGGGTGGCCTGGCTGGAAGCGTCAAGCCGGGTGCTGTCGGGCGCAGCTTCCATGATGGTGGCAGCCGTAACGGGCGCTCGTACGGTGATCGTAAAGTCGCCGATGCGCAGCGTATCGCCCGGCTGGAGAGGAGCTTCTTTCTGGCGGACGCCGTTGACGTAGACGCCGTTGGCCGAGTTGTTATCCTTGATGACAAACCCGTCCCCGGCCGCCTCAACGACGGCGTGGTGGCGGGAGATTTTCTCCCCGACCAGGACGACGGTGTTGCCGGGGTCGCGTCCCAGGGTAATCGGCGGGGCGGCGGTCACGTCGCGGCTCTGCCCGCTACCCGGCTCGGTCCAGCGCAGCGACAATTGGGGCAGAACCGGCGCTTCTTGTTGCAACGGCTCCGTATCTATGGTAATCAGGAAAGGACCTATTCGGAGAACGTCGCCGTCCTGAACGGTTTGTCGCGTCACGCGCTCGTGATTGACAAAGGTTCCGTTGCTGCTCTGCAGGTCCACCACGATGACCTGGTCGTTCTCCACTTCCAAACGGGCGTGCTGGCGGGAGACCCGGTCGCTGCTGAGCATCAGGCTGTTGCTTTCCGAACGGCCGATAGTCACCGGCAGCGGTTCAATTTGCTCCCGGGGCTCGCCGGTGCTGGGGTCATCCCACAACAGGCGAACGTATTGGGCATCCTCTAAAACTGTTTCATTCATTATTCAATACCAATGAGGGTCTCAGCGCCGGCCAGGGACATGCCGCACCAGGGGCAATAGGCATGCGGCGTGTAATCTGTCACCCGGCCACAATTGGAGCACTTCATCTTGAGGGGCTGCAGTTCTTCCTGGCCCTTCACCTGGAAGGCTACCGGGCCGAGCTGAAACACGTCACCAGGCTGCAACGGGGCGGCCTGGTCAAATTTCAGACGCTGCTCATCATTGACCCGAATGGAGTTGGTCTGGCTGAGATTACGGACGTAGAAAGTTTCTCCCTCGGCAAAAATAAGGGCGTGCTGGCGGGAGACGGTTGGCTGGAGAAGGACCACCGTACACGTGTCGCCCCGGCCGATGGTCACCCGGTCGGTAGCCCTGACGGTGTACGAGTGCGTCTGGTCATGCTGCTGCCATTGGAGCGTAATTTCTGGCATCACCATCCTCCTGAAAGTTAGAGTCCTGAGTTAGTGCTAGAGTTTTACCCATTCACTCTAACTCTTTACTCTAACTCTTACTCTT
>JAKEFB010000292.1 GCA_022616275.1 Chloroflexota bacterium | reverse complement strand
TAGCCTAACTGTTGCGGGTTGCCTAAAACTATAAACTATAAAGTTATTCTATAACAAGGAGAGATTACAATGGAACCCAGTACGATTCTACTTTTCGTCGCAGCTTTGGCCTGTCCCATTGGGATGGGTGTAATGATGTGGATGATGAACAAACAGATGGGCGGTCAGTCAGGCCACTCAAGCCCCGGCCAGCGCCAGTCGGCCAGCTCCAAAGAACGGCTGGCCGCGCTCCGCACCCAGCAACAGGCGTTGGAGGCTGAGATCGCCGAAGTGACCCGCCTGGCCGAACTGGAGGCTCAACGCGACGTGCTGCTGGCCAACCAAACCCCGTCGCCTGGCACAGACGGTGTTTCGAGGGACAAGGTAGCGACTAAACAGTCGTAGAGCGCGAGCGATGGGAGAAATCATCAGCCAATATTATACCTGGCTCAGCAGCCTGACCGGTTGGCTTACTTTCCCGCTCAGCAACCTGGCCGACTCGATCAATATCCCCCTGGTCTCGGCCTTGCTGTTTGGCCTGATCGGCGCGACTGCACCCTGCCAATTGAGTGGTAGTGTGGCGACGCTGGCCTTCCTATCGCGTGACGTGGCTGACTCACGGCGAGTCTGGACGCAGGCCCTGGCTTTCGTAGCCGGCAAGGTCACCGTCTACCTGCTGGTCGGCGGGACCATCGTTTTGCTCGGCCTCCAGCTCAATCAACTTAGCCAGACGGCCATTCCAGTTGTGATCGTCGCCCGGCGTGCCCTGGGCCCGTTATTGATTGGGGTCGGCCTGCTCATGCTAGGCCTGTTCCAGGCTCGCCTATCTTTTGGGGGCCGGATCTCGACCTGGCTACAGGCCAGAGTAGGGGAGCGACAAGGCCTCCTCCCGGCTTATCTATTGGGCGTGGCTTTCTCTTTTACTTTCTGCCCGACGCTGTTCTGGCTCTTCTTTGGCTTGACCATCCCCTTGGCCATTGCCTCCACCGGCGGGATCCTTTTTCCGGGAGTCTTTGCCGTTGGTACGGCCCTGCCGGTGTTGGGGCTGGCCGGCCTGCTGGCCTCCGGCGCAGCGAACGTGCAGCAGTTTGTGAAGCGGTTTAAGGCAGCCGATGTCTGGTTGCAGCGCCTGGTGGGGATCGTCTTCGTATTGATTGGGCTTAACGAAACGTTGCTATATTGGTTTATCTGATGAACGATGTCAACCAAACCGGGCCGGCGCCGGCGATTACTCGACCTCAATCTGTCACCGGACGCCTTATTACCTGGGCCGTCTGGCTCGGCGCGTTAGCGATTCTGGGGCTGTTGGGGTATGCCCTGCTGACCGGCGCGGGTCAGCCAGGCCGGCCCAGTGGAGTAGTAGTCAACAACCAGGCTGCTACCCTGGCCCTGCTCGACCAGCCTGCGCCCGATTTCAGCCTGGCCCTGTTCAATACAGGTGAAACGCTGCGCCTGTCCGATTTACGAGGAAAAGTAGTCGTGTTGAATTTCTGGGCCTCCTGGTGCCCACCCTGCCGCCAGGAAGCGCCGGCCTTTGAGCAGGTCTGGCAAGCTTACAAAGATCAGGGCGTGGTTTTTGTGGGGGTGGATATCTGGGACACGGACCAGGAAGCGGTCAAATTCTTGCAAGAATTTGGGATCACCTATCCTACCGGCCCGGACCCCACCGGTGAGATTGCTATTGACTACGGCCTGACCGGGATACCCGAAACCTACTTCATCACCCCCGATGGCATGATCGCGCACAAGGCGATAGGCATTGTACAGGAAGAGACCTTGGCGCAGACCATCGAAGCGCTGCTGCCGCCGTGAGATGAGATAAATATGGAAAACGGTGTCATCAGTTCAACGACTTCAAGCATGGCGACAGTTCCGGCGCAACGCTTTACCATGTTTACTCACGCTGTCCTGTTTGTGCTCGGCTTCTGCACGGTCTTCATCGTCGGTTGGAGTGGCGTAGCCAGACCGATGGGAGAGCTGTTCTTTTTGTACCGCCCGCTACTCGCCAGGATAGGTGGGCTGGTCGTGATCCTTTTCGGCCTGGCCACAATGGGTCTCCTCTGGCTGCATTGGGATGTCTACCGAGGTTCAGCCTTCATTTCGTCCCTGCTCCTGGGCGCGTTTCTCGCTGTCGGTTGGACCCCGTGTGTGGATACAACTCTGGGGGCGATCCCTTACCCTCGGTTTCGACGAGGAAACGGCTGGATATGGCCTGTTCCTGCTCACCAGCTACACTCTTGGCCTGGCCACGCCCTTCCTGGCCTTGGGGCTGCTATTTGACCAGGCGATCGGAATCATGCGCCATCTCCGGCAACATAGACGCCAAGTTCAAATCGTCAACGGGTTGTTGCTGATGGGAATGGGACTACTGCTGTTCTCTAACCAAATGCCCCAGATGGCGCTGTGGGCGCTTAACAATGGCCTTTACCTGGACGTCGACCTGGGCGACGCGGCCGCGCCGACGTACTTGGTCGCCGTCGCCGCCGGGCTGCTTTCTTTCCTATCTCTCTGCGTCTTCCCGCTCGTCCCAGCCTACCTGGGCTATCTCAGTGGGTGCATGGTGAGCTTGGGAGCGCTCAAATCAAAGAGGAGTTGAACCATGGCTGAAATCGGAAATGCTGCCCTGTTGATTGCCCTGGTCACCGCGGCCTATGTAGCCGTCATCGGCATCGTTGGGGCGCGGCGCCACTATCCTGAGTTGGTGACCAGCGCGCGCAATGGTCTCATAGTCGTAGCCGGACTGGTGACGGTGGCTGCCGGCGCGTTAGCCTTAGCCTTTCTGATCCATGACTTCAACATCCTCTATGTGGCCGAAAACTCTAACCGGGCGATGCCCTGGTATTATGTACTGGCCGCATTTTGGGGCGGGCAGCCCGGCTCACTGCTATTCTGGGCCTGGATGCTAACGCTTTTTGCCGCCCTGGCCGTCCAGCTCAACTGGCGCAGCTACCGCGACCTGATGCCCTACGTGATGGCCGTATTAATGGGCATCGAGGTCTTCTTCCTGGCCTTGCTGAACTTCATCTCCAATCCCTTTGAGCGATTATGGCAGACGAGCGCCGGCGAGGTGACGGCGGCGCTGTTTCAACCGGTGGGGTTCTTCCCTTACCTGCCTGGCGACGGACAGGGTCTCAATCCGTTGCTCTGGGATCGCGGGATGATGGTCCACCCGCCGATGCTGCTCATGGGCTACATGAGCGTCTCAATCCCCTATGCCTTTGCGATGGCGGCGCTGCTCACCGGTAAATTGGACCTGAGCTGGCTGAAGGCCACCCGGCGTTGGACGCTCACGGCCTGGGGGCTCCTGACTATAGGCAACCTGCTCGGTGCGTGGTGGGCCTATCACGTTTTGGGTTGGGGTGGTTACTGGGGTTGGGATCCGGTCGAAAATGTAGCCCTGATGCCGTGGCTGGCAGCCTCGGCTTATCTCCACTCGGTCATTATGCAGGAAAAGCGGGGCATGCTCAAAGTCTGGAACTTCGCCTTGATCATCCTGACGTTCAATCTCTCCATCTTCGGCACCTTTGTGGTGCGTAGCGGCGTCATTTCGTCGGTCCATTCCTTTGCCCAATCATCGTTGGGAGCGTTGTTCTTCGCCTTCCTGGGTGTGGCTGTATTGTTCTCCCTGGGCGCGTTATTCAGCCGCCTCTCGCTGCTGCGCGATGAACGCCATCTGGATGGGCTGCTCTCACGCGAGTCGGGGTTCCTCTACAACAACTTGCTGCTGGTGGGGGTTGTCGTCGCCACCTTCCTGGGTGTGATCTTTCCCATCCTGACCGAGGCGGTCCGAAACGAGAAGATCAGCGTCGGCCCACCCTATTACCAACAGGTCAACGGCCCGCTTTTGCTGGCTCTCATGGCCTTGATGGGCATTGGCCCGCTGCTGCCGTGGCGGCGCGCCTCGCTCCCGGCTTTAAGCCGCGCTTTTCGCTGGCCCCTGGCCGCACTGGCCGTGACTCTGATTGGCCTGCTGGCCGGCGGCGTCCGTAGCCTTGGCCCCCTGGCCGGTTTTGCGGTGGCTACTTTTGTGCTGGCAACCCATTTGCAAGAGTTCTACACCGGCGTCCGCGCCCGCGAGCAGGCCACCAGCGAGCCGCCGCTGACTGCCCTGGTCAACCTGATTACCCGCAATCGCCAACGCTACGGCGGTTATCTGGTTCATCTTGGGCTGGTCATGGTGATGATAGGCGTGGTGGCCTCATCCTTCTTTCAGATCTCCAAAGCCTTCACCCTCTGGCCCGGCCAGACGGTGAACGTAGGCCGCTATGCGCTGACCTACGACAATCTTTATCAGCGCCGGGAGCCCGGTAAGAACATCACCTTCGCCCGGCTGTTCATAGCCAAAGATGGCCATGACCTTGGTGAAATTCAACCCGGCAAAGCCTTTTATCCAAACTACGATAACCAACCTGCCAGCGAAATCGTCATTCGCACGACGCTGTTGGAGGACCTGTACGTCGTGCTGAACTCCTGGGCTGATGATGGCACGGCGACCTTCTATATTTTCATCAACCCGATGGTGGCCTGGCTCTGGCTTGGTGGGGCGACACTTGTATGCGGTGGGTTCATAGCCTGGTGGCCGTTCCGGGCGGCTGCGCCGGCGCGGGCTTTCCGGACTGCAACAGAGGGACTGACCAGTGAAGCTTAATCTCAAGTGGCCGGCGCTGGCGGCCATCGTTCTTCTCCTCGGCCTGGCCTGGTGGGCCTTCGCCCGTGCGGCGCAGCCTGCGGCCCCGCGCAATCTGGACGATGAGGCCCTGGAAATTGGGGCGATGCTCCGCTGCCCGGTCTGCCAGAACTTACCGGTGGCCTTTTCGCCGGCGCAGTTGGCCGGGCAGATGCGCCAGGTCATCCGCCAGAAGCTTGAAGCGGGCGAGTCGCGGGAGCAGATCATCCAGTATTTCGTGGATCGCTATGGCGAAACTATTTTGCTGGAGCCGCCCAAACGCGGCTTCAACCTGGTCGCCTGGCGCGGGCCGTTCCTGGTTGTTCTGGTAGGCGCTATAGGTCTGTACTGGCTGCTGAGAAGTTGGACGCGCACCCCCCCGCCACCCCCACCTGACGATCTACCCTCGGTGTCCGACGAGGAAGTAGCAGCTTATGAAGCTCGCCTGGTTGCGGCTATTTGGGAATCCAAAGATAAGGAGGACCTCCGATCGTGACGATGCTCATCGTTTTCGGGGTTATCGCTCTGGCCGCCATTATGTGGCCGCTGCTCAACCGGTCGAACGAGAGGCCCTGGGGTGAGAACGAGCGCGCCTCGTTCGCAGAACGAGAGGCGGCTGCGCTGGCCGAACTGCGCGATCTGGAATTCGACCAGCGCCTCGGCAAACTGGCGGCGGAGGATTACCGTGAATTGCGTACTCAACTGGCCCGCCGGGCCGTGGCCGCGCTTAAAGCTGTAGAGGCGGCTCACGAGACGAAGGGGGCGCGGGAACTTGACGAACTCATCGAGCAGGAGATAGCGAATCTACGCCGGGCATGGCGGCAGCCAGTGGCTGACTCCAGCCTCCCCAATGGGCTCCCCCCTGCGATTCAGCCCGCAGGGACAGGCAAACGACAAAGCGCCTGCCCGGCCTGTGGCCAGGCTGTGGAGCCGGACGACCGTTTCTGCGTCGCCTGTGGCGCGGCTCTGCCCCTGGCCTGCCCTAATTGTGCGGCGGTACTGCCCGCCAACGCCCGGTTTTGTCCGCAGTGCGGCTGCGAGGTACCCGAACAGGTAGCCGAAACCAGCCCAAGATTGGTGGAGCTCCTACGCTATGACCCGGAGTTGGCAGCCCTCTTCCCATGTGAAGCTTCGTCAACGGCGGCGCCAAAAACCGCGTCGACCCGCTCCGCCAGCCGGTCGTCTGGCTCGAAGTGGCTCCTCGCCGCCGGGGTTGTCGCCGCGGTGTGGGCGGGCGTGGTCGGTATCTTCTACTTCCGGGCCCGCACTGCCATTGAGTCCCAACAGCCCATCACCACCCTGGCTGCCGCCGACTATCATGCCATGGTCATTCTGCCCGCCGACCCCAACTTTGCTTTCCTCGGCCATGGCGGGGGGTTGATGTGGAGCAGCGACGGTGGCATAAATTGGCAGCCGGCCTCGGTGAGCGGCGAGGTGCTGGCGCTGGCCGTCCATCCTGCCGACCCCCTGCGCGTTTATGCGACCGGTTCCGATCTATTTCTGCGCAGCGATGATGGTGGGCGTAACTGGGCCGAGGTGGCGACTGATTTGCCGGGGCGCGACATCCAGGCGCTGGCTGTAGCCCCGGATGATCCGGAGACCCTTTATGCTTTCATCGCTGGGCAGGGATTATGGCGCAGTGAAAACGGCGGCATGAATTGGCGGCCGGTGGATACAACCCTCTCCGAGAACGTGACCACGCTGGCCCTCACCCCGAGGACAATTTATGTCGGCACAGATGGGGCGGGTATATTGCGCAGCGACGACGGCGGCGCGACCTGGGCCAGTGGGAACGGGATTGTCAACGGTGCGCTCGACAGCCCGCGGGTGCGGGCGTTGGCCTACGACCCAACGACGGAGATGCTATATGCCGGGACAGACCGCGGCCTGTCCTTTACGACGAGCACCGGTTCGGGCTGGACGCGGCGACCCTTCAGCAGCGATGTAGCTGCGCTAGCCCTCGGTCCAGACGGGACAACCATGTTACTGGTGACGAGCGGCGGGGAAGTGTATCGCAGCCGGGACCGGGGCGTGACCTGGGGCGGGGAGTAACAATTATGAACCTGCATCGGGATGTTACAGGC
>JAKEFB010000291.1 GCA_022616275.1 Chloroflexota bacterium | reverse complement strand
GACGCCCACGCAGGAGGGCGGATTGATTTTGACGACCTCCAGGGCCGGCGGGGCTACAGCGGCCGGCGGGCCTACGCCCAGAGCAAGCTGGCTAACGTCCTCTTTACTTACGAGCTGGCCCGGCGGCTGGCGGGTAGCGGGGTGACGGCGAACGCGCTGCACCCTGGCTTTGTGGCCAGCAACTTTGCCACCAACAACGGCCGGCTGGTCCGTCTCTTCTGGTCGCTGGCCCGTCTGGTGGCCCTCAGCCCGAAAGAGGGCGCGCAGACGGTCATTTACCTGGCGGCCTCGCCGGAGGTAGAAGGAGTGACGGGCCAGTACTTCGTCAGGCAAAAAGCCGTCCCTTCCGCGCCGGCTTCGTACGACGCGGCTGTGGCCGGCCGGCTGTGGGAGGTGAGCGCCGAATTGGTGGGGTTGTCTGTTACTGGGCGGGAGTGAGGGGTTATAGCAGCCAGGCCAAACCAGGTCTATAATTGCGGCATGGGCCAACCTACCCGGATACCGCCGGCTATTGCCGAGATTGCCGAAGAAGGCGAGATGACGCCGCGCCAGAGACGCCACTCCCTCATTGAGATGGCCCGGCGGCGCGTGCAGCACAGCGATCCGGCCGGCTACTCGGTCATCGCCCTACCCTATCTTGTCCTTCTGAAGCTGGCGGCGAATCGCGGCCGGGACATTGGCGACCTGACGACGATATTGGGGTGGGCCAGTGAGAGCGATTTGGCCCAGGTCTACCAGGTTGTAGCTCGCTATAGCCCCGAGGATGTTGGCGACCTGGAATCCCTCATTTTTATCGGCCAAAAAGAACGGGAGTTCCCGCCTGAGGACAGCGTAACGTGACGGCAAACCAGCGGCGGCTGCCCACGTGGCGGGAGATGCACATGGATACGTCCCCGGAAGTGGAGGAGATGCTCTTCGCCTACTGGCGGGAAGCACCGGCCTGGGAAAAGCTGGAGCGTATGGCCAACCTGAACCGGTCGGCCCGCAAGCTGGCCCTGTCCGGTCTGCGCAGCCGCCATCCGGACGCTAGCCCGGCCGAATTGCAGCGTCTGCTGGCCGATTTGCTGCTTGGGCCTGAGCTGGCCGAGAAGGTCTACGGTCCCCGGCCGGGCTGACGGGAAATGAGACAACGTGACCGATCCTGAGTGGCCCGACATTGCGATCACGGTAACGGACATCCTTGACGCGCTTCACGTCCCCTACGTGATTGGTGGTTCAGTAGCCAGCATCGTTCACGGCCTGATCCGCAATACTATAGACATAGACCTGGTTGCCGAGCTGAAACTGGAGCACGTCGTTCCCTTTGTCACCAGTTTGAAAGGCAGCTTTTACGTAGACGCCCATAGCATCCAACAGGCAATTGAACGGCGCAGCAGTTTCAGTCTTATTCACCTGGCGACGATGTACAAGGTGGACGTTTTTATTCCCCAGGACCGGCCGTTTGACCGCCAGCAGTTAAAGCGCCGGGTTGCCCAGAAGATTACGACTAATGGGGACAAAATAGTCTGGGTGTTGAGCGCCGAGGATATTGTCCTGGCCAAGCTGATTGGTTTCGGCTAGGAGGTGAGGTTTCCGAAAGGTATTGGCGGGATATTCTGGGCGTATTGAAGACTCAGCAGGCGCAAATGGATACTGCTTACATGCATGAGTGGGCGCAGTCGCTCGGCGTTGTTGATCTTTTGGCGAGGGCATTGGCGGAAATAAACCTATCTTAAAATATGGATATTCTTGCCCATCACCCCGAAGTAAATCATTTGCTCCAAAAGCTATTGAAGAAGGCGCAAGCTATTTTGAATGGTCAATTTGTGGGCATGTACTTATTTGGTTCCCTGGCAGGCGGTGATTTTGACCAGGATAGTGATATTGACGTTGTCGTCGTCACCAAGGACGAGATCTCAGGTGATCTCTTTTCAGCATTAGAGGCAATGCACGCGCGAATTTATGACAGTGATTCACCGTGGGCTAATCAATTGGAAGTCTCTTACATCCCGCAACACGCCCTCTGTCGCTACGATCCGGCCAATGCCCTGCATCCACACATTGATAGAGGCAGTGAGACATTTTTTATGATGCAACACAACGAGTCCTGGATCGTTCAACGTTACGTCTTACGGGAACGAGGAATCACTTTAGCCGGACCTGCCCCACAAACCCTCATTGATCCCATCTCGCCAAACGATTTGCGGCAGGCGATGTTGGCCATACTCAATCGGTTGGCATCACAAATTCTTGAAGACCCCGCTCAACTAAAGCATCGCGGTGGCCAGTCCTACCTCGTTCTCTCGCTATGCCGCATTCTCTATACACTTCAATATGGCACCATCGTTTCCAAGCCAGTCGCGGCACGCTGGGCACAGGAGACTTTGGATAATCAGTGGATGCCTTTGATTGAGCGAACGTGGACAGGACGGCATCATCCAGGATTAGAAGCATCACCAGACGATGTGAACGGAACATTGGCATTCATACGCTTTGCGCTGGAACAAAGCCAGAAAATAGGAGAAAAATGACAGTTCAAGGTCTACACCACATTACGTTGGTTTCGGCCGACGCCCAGCGGACGGTGGACTTTTACACCGGCGTGTTGGGGCTGCGGCTGGTGAAGAAGACAGTCAATTTTGACGACCCGGGCAGCTACCACCTCTACTTTGGCGACGAAATCGGCCGGCCGGGCACGGCAGTGACGTTTTTTGAGTGGCCGCACGCGCCTAAGGGGCGGCCGGGCATTGGCGGCACGCACCACTTTGCCCTGATCGTCAAGGACAGCGACGGCTTGCTGAAATGGAAGCGGCGGCTGACCGACCTGGGCTTGGCCGTGACTGGCCCTTACGACCGCCACTATTTCCAGTCCATTTACTTCCGCGACCCGGATGGGGTGATCCTGGAGATTGCCACGCAGGGGCCGGGCTGGACGATTGACGAAGCGCCGGATAAGCTGGGCACGGAGCACCGCCCACCGCCGGCCGGGTTGACCATCAACCACCGCGACGAGGCCCGCATCCAGGCCGAGACGTGGCCGGAGCCGGTGCCGGCGATTACGCCGGAGATGGCCCTGAGCCAGGGGATGCACCACATCAGCGCCATCAGCAGCAACATCCAGCGCACCCACGACTTTCTAAGTGGCGTCCTGGAGCTACGGCGGGTGAAGATGAGCGCCAACTTTGACGATCCCTCTTCGGCCCACTGGTACTGGGGCAGCGGCGACGGCCGGCCGGGGACAGTGATTACTTACTTCGAGCACGACCCGGCCAGGGCCCGCTATCATCGGGTGCAAATGGGCACCGGCCAGACGCATCACTTCGCCTTTGGCGTGCCGGACGAGGCGACCCAGTTGCAGTTCCGCGACCGGCTCATCCGGGCCGGCTACCGGGTGTCGCCGGTGATGGAGCGGGTCTACTTCAAGAGCATTTACACCAACGACCCCGACGGCCACATCGTCGAGCTAGCCACGGCCGGCCCCGGCTTCCTGGTGGACGAGGACAGGGAATCGCTGGGCCGGGGGTTGGCGCTGCCGTCGTGGCTGGAGCCGCACCGGGCGGAGATTGAGCAGGCGCTGGCGCCCCTGACGGTGAAAGCCCCGGCGTTGGAGGCGGCATGACGATCACTGGCCCGCATCAGAACCAGCCGGTGGTGGCGGCCGGCAAACCATTAGCCCAGGCCCGCGCGGCCGTGATCCTGGTCCACGGCCGGGGGGCGACGGCCGAGAGCATTCTGGAACTGGCCGAGGAGTTATACCACCCGGACGTTGCCTACCTGGCCCCCCAGGCGGCCGGCAACACCTGGTATCCCTACTCCTTCCTGTCGCCTATCCCGCAGAACGAGCCGGGCATTTCCTCCGGGCTGGCGGCGCTGGCGGCACTGCTGGAACGGGTGGTGGTGGCCGGCATTCCCTACGAGCGGATCGTGCTGGGCGGCTTCTCGCAGGGGGCCTGCCTGGCGACGGAGTTCGTGGCCCGCAACGCCCGGCGCTACGGTGGCGTCCTGGACTACAGCGGCGGGCTGATCGGCCCGCCGGGCACGCCGCGCGACTACCAGGGCTCACTGGCCGGCACGCCGGTCTTCCTGGGCTGCAGCGACGTAGACCCGCACATTCCCAAAGAGCGGGTGCAGGAAACGGCCGATGTCCTCACCCGGCTAGGCGGCCAGGTGACGATGCG
>JAKEFB010000290.1 GCA_022616275.1 Chloroflexota bacterium | reverse complement strand
CAGCGGCCCATGACGGGCCAGGGTGGGCTGGAGGTGTTGGACTTCCAGGATGGCTTCCACCAGCTCCAGTTGTTCCGGCACTGTTCGCGGAGGCCGGTAGCGGCACAGGCCGGCCAACTGATCACGCGCCTGGCGGTAGGGGCCGGACAACCGCCGCCACCAGCGGCGGCCGTAGGCGGCCAGCGCCTGCCGGATGGCTAAGACGTTCTGCTGCCAGGCCTCGGGAAGGAGTTGTTCATCAAAGTAGTAATGGTGTTCCCGGATACGTGCGCCCGCCTGTACCGCTGCCAGGATATCTTCGGCCTGGGCCAGCCAGGCGTTGGCCCGAAAGTGGACGCCCTCAAGGAACGGAACGTTTAAAACGTGCTGGGCTGCCCGGAGCAGTTCCTCCGTTTCCGTTGGCGTTTGCGGCGCCGGCCGGCCCAGGTGGCCGGCCAGCACGGCCGCCGACCGCTGGACGGCGGCTATGGCCTGCAACCCCGATTGGGCAGCCTGTTGCAACTGGCGCTGGTTGGCTGGCGAATAGACCGTGTATCGGCTGCCCCAGAATGGGTGGCGAACAGGTAAGCCCATGCGACCCAGCAAGGTCTGCAACGCCGCCACGGATTCTAGCCGTTGCCGGAATTCCTCGCCTGACAACTGGCTTGTTCCCCGGAAGTCAAGCTGCGGCGCCTGGACGTTTTGAAGCTTTTCGGTCAATGCCAGCAATGCACCGTAGGCCCGGTAAGGGGTCACCCCACTCCGGCCGATGGGCGTGTTGACGGCCGCGCTATAGGCGCTCAGGTGCTCCTGGTAGTAAGCCAGGGTGGCCTTGTCATCGGAGAGGACGTTTTCCACCTTTGGCCGGCCCAATTCCAGCGTGCGCTGCAATTCGTCAAGCAGCACTTTCTTGCTGGTCTTATGGCTGTGCAATTCCAGGCAGGCATCTCCCAGGCCAATATGATCCAGGCGGCGCTTGACCACTTCCAGGGCGGCCATCTTTTCGGCAACGAAGAGCACCGTTTTGCCCTGGCCAATAGCCCCGGCAATGATGTTAGTGATGGTCTGCGATTTGCCTGTGCCTGGCGGGCCCTGGATAACCAGGTTACGGCCGTGCATCACATCCAGCAGGGCCAGCAGTTGGGAACTATCGGCGTCCACCACCTGGAAGCTTTGGGGCGGGGCCATATAGCCGTCAAGATTCATCTCATTGTCGAGGGTTGAAGGTGGCTCGCGGAAGCCGTCGCTTAGTAAGGCGCGCAGCACCGGGTGTCTGGTCGGTTGTCCGTTTGCCGGCCAGAGGTCCGGCTGCAAGTCACGATACATCAGGAAGGCGCCAAAGGAGAAAAAGCCCAGGGCAACGGCCGATGGATCCACCGACCAGCGGGGCAAAGCCCGGATGGCGTTGGCCACTTCCTGGAAATAGGCCGGCACGTCCAGTTCGTCCTCCTCGGGGAGCGGCGGTAAATCCAGGTTAAACTCTGTCTTCAGCTTAACTTGCAGCGACAAATTGCCTTCGACGCCGGCCTCCGTATAACGAGCGCGAAAGCGGGTGTTGACGTCAGTCCGCTCCAAGGCCATTGGCACCAGGATCAAGGGCGCCCGGCGCATGAGTGGGTTGCTATTTGACTCAACCCATTGCAACATGCCTAAGGCCAGGTAGAGCGCATTAATGCCCCGTTCCTCGAGATAAGTGCGGGCCGTGTAAAACGTATTCAGCAGCCTTTTCTGCAGCTCGACGGAGCTGTATGGGGTTTGTAGCTTGGAGTCAAAGTAGCGCAGGGCGGCTAAAGTTTCGTCTTCTTCAGGTTGTTTTAGCAAAACCTCTAAAGAGGGGTCTTCAGCAGCCCACTCTTCCAGCATCGGCCGGAGGTCATTTTGTTCTTTTTCCGGCGCGGCGAGAAAGGACATGGACATGCCGGCCGTCGTGAGGATGCGGAAGAGTTCCTCCGGCTTCTCGCCGGCAATTTCCACCCCGGCCGCTTTCAGGGGGCGGTAATTGATCAACGGGTTCCGCAGCCCCAGGTCCAGTAAATTGCGCCGGCTGGCTTCTAGTTTTTCCGCGATGGCATCCATTTGAAATAACCTCCCGGAGGGTTTTGCCTATTGCCTGCTCTTACTATCAACCCTCCGGGAGGTTGCCAAACTTGTAAGAGGGCTTGAGTCTCCTTATTTGTTCTCCTGCAAATGGTCCAGCAAGGCCAGCAGCCCCAGGGTGTAGCTCCGCCGGCCGAAACCGCTGATCTGCCCCAGGCACACCGGGGCCAGCACCGAGTGGTGGCGGAACGGTTCGCGGGCGTAAATGTTAGACAGGTGGACTTCCACGGCCGGCAGCCCAACGGCGGCGATAGCGTCGCGCAGGGCGATGCTGGTGTGAGTCAGCGCGCCGGGGTTGATCAACAGCCCATTGGCCCAGCCACGCGCCTCGTGCATGGCGTCAATCAGCGCCCCCTCGTGGTTCGACTGAAAAAAGCGCAACGCCGCTTGCCGCCCGGCCGCCAGTTCGTTGAGCACCTCGTTGATCTCTTCCAACGTCTGCCGCCCATACACCTCCGGCTCCCGCGTCCCCAGCAAATTCAAATTCGGACCATGCAGAACCAAAATATTGGCCATGGTAGACGCTCCTTCAATAGGACGCTGATTCACGCTGATGGCGCAGATATAAAACGCGAATGGCGCAAATGGTGCGAATGACGCGAATCAAAATATCACTACGTCACCGTATTTGTTGCACTCGTTCCGGTGGTTGAAGACTCATGGGCTAATTATACGCCGCTACGTGTTGCCAGAAACGGCCGTTTCTCACCACTGATAACTAACGCCGCTACCTGCAAACTTGCCACTTGCCACTTGCACACTTGCAGACCTGCCACCTGTTCCCTGTCACCTGTCCCCTGTCACCTCCATTAGCACCTCGCGTACGGCCGCCTCCGGCACGTCACCCGTCACAAAAACATCCCCCACATCGCGCAGCAGGACGAAGCGGAGCCGGCCGCTGGCCCGCTTCTTGTCGCTGCCCATGGCCTGAATGATGGCTCCGGCCGGAATTCCGGCCGGTATCCGGGTTGGCAGGCCGGCCTTGGCCAGGACGGCTTCGACACGCGGCGGCAACTCCGGCGGGCAGTAGCCCAGCCCGGCCGAGAGGCGCGCCGCCGCCACCAGCCCCATGGCCACCGCCTGCCCGTGGCCGATGGTATAGCCGCTGGCCTGCTCGATGGCGTGGCCGAAGGTGTGGCCCAGGTTCAGCACCGCCCGCCGGCCGCGCTCAAACGGGTCGGCCTCCACCACGTCCCGTTTAATCAGGATCGTTTCCACCACGATGGCCTGTAGCGCCAGCCCTGGCCAGTCGCCGGACCTTTCCGGGGTCTGCCACTCCTCCTGCTCGATCCGCTCCAGCAATTGCGGGCTGGCAATCAGGCCGGACTTGACCACCTCGGCCATCCCAGCAGCAAACTCGGCCGGTGGCAGCGTCTGCAACGCTGCCAGGTCGGCCACCACCGCCGTCGGCTGCTTAAAGGCCCCGATCAGGTTCTTGCCCTGGGGCAGGTCCACCGCCGTCTTGCCGCCGACGCTGGCATCCACCATGGCCAGCAGCGTCGTCGGGCACTGCACCAGCCGGACGCCGCGCAGGTAAGTGGCCGCGGCAAAACCGGCGATGTCGCCCACCACCCCGCCGCCCAGGGCCACCACCGTTCCCTGGCGGTCCAGCCCGGCGGCCAGCAACTGGTCGTAAATCGCCCGGACGGTCTCCAACGTTTTATACTGCTCGCCGGCCGGAATCGTAATAAATGCCCGGCAATCAAACGATCCCAATTGACCGGCGACCAATGGCCCCACCTGGCTATCGGTGACGACGGCCGCCGGGCCGGGCAGCGGCGCTACCTCCGCCAGCCGGGCCAGCAGCCCCCGGCCGGCGCTGATCGTGTACGCTTCCGGGTAGTGAACGGCGATCCGGCTGGTGAGTTCCTGAGGCCAATGGCCGCCCCGGGCCAGCTCCTCGACCAGCGCCAGCACTTCTTCGGCCACTGCTTCCGGGCTTTTGCCGCTGGTGTTGACCTGGGGGAACTGGTCGTACCCTTCCTGGCGCTCGGCCAGCAAGGCCCGGACGCGCCCGGCCGGGTCAGGCCCGGCCAGCAGCGGCCGGCTACTGACCTCCGGCCCCAGCCGGGCCAGGATCTCCTCCGGCCCGGCCGTCAGGCAAACGACCACCCCACCGGCCGCCAGGAGCAGCGCGTTTAGCGGGTCGAGCATCAGCCGGCCGCCGCTGGCAATGATCAATCCCTCCTGCCCGGCCAGCTCCCGGGCCACGGCCGCTTCCAGCGCCCGGAAGGCCGCCTCGCCCTCCTCGGCAAAGATGTCGGCGATGGGGCGGCCGGCGCGGGCCGCGATCAGCTCATCCGTGTCCACCAACGGCCGGCCAAGCTGTTCGGCCAGCAACCGCCCGGCCGTGCTCTTGCCTGTCCCCATAAAACCGGTCAAAATAATGTTGGGTTGGCGCATGGGTTGGATTATAGCGCGGAGTTAGGAGTTAGAGTTAGAGTTGGAGTTGGAGTTAGAGTTAGAGTAGAGGAAGGCACAAGATGGAAGGTTTAACGAGCATCGTCATTTTTGGGGCATCGGGCGATTTGACCGGCCGCAAGCTAATTCCCTCGCTGTTTAGTCTTTACTGCAAGGGGCGACTGCCCAGGCAGTGGCGGGTGTTGGGATTGTCACGCACGCCGTTCACCAATGAAGAGTTCCAGGCCAGGATGGAAGCGGCCGTCAAGGAATTTATGCCGGAGCAATTTGAGGCCCAGGCCTGGGCCGAATTTGCCCCTCACCTGGCCTACGAGCCGGGCAACCTCAACAACGTCGAGGACTTCCAGGACCTCGACGCTCGCCTGGCAAAAATGGAGGCCGAGGCGGATGGGCCGGCCAACCGCCTCTACTACCTGGCCATTGCCCCCCGCCTCTACGAAGCCACCGTCGCCAACCTGGGCGCGGCCGGCATGATAGACGAAAGCCACGGCTGGCGGCGGGTGGTCATCGAGAAGCCGTTTGGCCACGACCTGCCCTCGGCCAAAGCCTTGAACGCCGCCGTTCACAAAGTGCTGGACGAAGCCCAGATTTACCGCATTGACCATTACCTCGGCAAAGAGACCGTCCAGAACCTCCTCGTCTTCCGCTTCGCCAACTCCCTCTTTGAACCGGTCTGGAACCGCAACTACATTGACCACGTCCAGATTACCGCCGCCGAGAAGGTAGACGTCGGCCACCGCGCCGGCTACTACGACGGCGTCGGCGTGATGCGCGACATGGTCCAGAACCACATGCTCCAACTGCTTTCCCTGGTAGCCATGGAGCCGCCGGCCTCCTTTGCTGCCGACGCCCTGCGCAACGAGCGGGTCAAGGTGCTGGCCTCCATTCGGCCGGTCAAGGTGGAAAACGTGGCCCGGCACACCGTTCGCGGCCAGTATCGTGGTTACTGTGAAGCCGAAGGGGTCGCCCCTGACTCCCAGACGGCCACCTACGCCGCCATGCGCCTGTACATTGACAACTGGCGCTGGCAGGGCGTCCCATTTTACCTGCGTTCCGGCAAGGCGCTGGCCGAAAAGACGACCGAAATCTCCATCTTCTTCAAACGGCCGCCCCACCTCATGTTTCCCCTGCCGCCCGGCGCTCGCCTGGAGGCCAACGACCTGTCCATCTGCATCCAGCCCGACGAAGGCATCCACTTTACCTTCCAGGCCAAAGTGCCCGACACCGCCGCCGGAATGCGCAACGTAGACATGAGCTTCCACTACGCCGATTACTTTGGCGAGACCCCCATCCCCGAAGCCTACGAGCGGTTGCTACTGGACGCCATCAAAGGCGACGCCGCCCTCTTCACCCGCGCCGACACGATTGAGCTGTCCTGGGAGCTGGTAGATAACATCCTGGCCGGCTGGCAATCAGACGCCGCCCCGCCGCTGATTACTTACGAGCGCGGCAGTTGGGGCCCGGCCGAAGGCGACGCCCTGGTTGCCCACGACGGCTTTACCTGGCTATTGAGTTGCCGTGAACATTAGGCCTATTTTGACAGGACCAACGATTCTTACCGTTGGTTTGCGCTTTCATGGAACGATCCCCCGTTAGATTAAAGGTGACCCACCCAGGACTCGAACCTGGAACCAATTGATTAAGAGT
>JAKEFB010000046.1 GCA_022616275.1 Chloroflexota bacterium | reverse complement strand
GCATTGCTGACCAGGTTGACCAATATCTGGCGCAGCCGGGTAACGTCGCCGACAATGGCATTAGGGGTGCCGTCGGCTACGACGTAAGCCAGGTCCAGGCCCTTTTCGGCCGCCCTGGGGGCCAGCAAATCCAGCGCTGACTCCACGCAGGCCCGTATGTCAAAGGGCTGCTTTTCCAGTTCCAGCTTGCCGGCCTCAATCTTGGAGAAGTCCAGGATGTCGTTAATGATCGTCAACAGGGCGTCGCCACTATTCCTGATCGTTTCCACCAGGTCGCGCTGCTTGGGGCTTAACGACGTGTTGAGCAGCAGCCCGGTCATGCCAATGACGGCGTTCATGGGCGTGCGGATCTCGTGGCTCATGTTGGCCAGGAAGGTGCTCTTGGCCCGGTTGGCCGCCTCGGCCGCCTCAGAAAGCGCCCGGAAGGTTTCCACAGAATTTCTCAGCGCCTCTTCAATTTGTTTGCGTTCGCTGATGTCCCGGATAATCGTAGCCAGGTACTCTATCTTGCCTTCGGTGTCGTATAGCGGGAAGGCTACCTGGGAAACAGGAATCTCGTGGCCGTCCCGGTGGCGCAAAAATGTCTCGGCTGACCAGATTTCACCGTTCAAAGCGGCCGCCAGGCTCTGCTGGAGGTCCGTTTCCACCACACGCGCCGGGAAAACTTCACTGACGTGTACCTGGCCCGGCACGAGACTCTCATCCACGCCAATTAGCCGCCGGCCGGCCTGGTTCAAATAAACGCCGTGACCCGCTAAATCAATGATCCCCACGTAATCGCTGGTGGCTTCAATAATTGCTACCAGCCGCTTGCTCTCTGCCAAAGCCTGTTCCAACCGGGCGGTCCGTTCGGCCACCCGGTCTTCCAGCTCGGCGTTTAGCCGGCGCAGCGCTTCTTCAGCCCGGCGGCGTTCTAGCTCGGTCTGCTTCTGCTCGGTCACATCCCGAACGTAGGCCACCACCTCGCCGCCCGGCAGGAGCGTGGCCGTCGCTGAGGCAATTCTTACCAGGCTGCCCTTTCGCAGGTGGCGGTACTCGGCCGCAACCGCCTGGCCGGGGTTCTGAATAACCGTCGCAAATTTTTCGAACACCCAGGGTAAATCGTCCGGATGGATTAAGACCTGGAAGTGCTGGCCAAGCAACTCAGCCGCCGGCTGTCCGGCCAGCCGCTCGTAAGCCGGGCTGACATAGCAGAGAAATCCCTGTTGGTCAACGATAACAACGCCATCAGGGCTGATTTCGACCAGCGACCGGAAGCGGGCTTCACTTTGCCGCAGCGTTTCTTCCGCTTCTTTCTGTAAAAGGCTTTCTGAGTGGGACTTCTCCAGGGCCAGTTGCCGCCGCTGCTCTCGCTCGGCGGCCAGGGCCTTGCCCAGTTGGGAAACCACCTCGGCAAATATTAACCCGACCATGGCCACCACCCCTGCTTCGACGACGAAGGCGTACCAGTCGTGGACGGGCTTAAACAGCAGTTCGGCCAGGAAAAATAGAGCCAGGTAATAGGCAACCAGCCGGCGTCCTATGCGGGGGGAGCCGGTTAATAGACCCCACAGCACGTTGCCGCCCAGGCACATGATCAGAAAGCCAGGCCACCAATTGCTGAGCGGCCCGCCGGCCAGCACATAGGCCAGTGGCGCAACCAGCGCGCCGGCCGCCACCCGGACGAGTTCAACTCGTTGGGGCCGGGTGCTGCGCCGGGAAAGCTCGCTTAAGACAATGTTGGTCAGCAAGTAAAAGAAGAAGGCTGCTGCGCCGGTCCAGCTTGCCTGGCCGCGAGACCAGGCCAGCAGCGCCGCCGCGACCAAAACCAGGCAGTACAGGCCGAAAACGATATCTACCAGGCTCACGAACTTGCCGTGCCCGACGCCTAAGACAGTATGCAGGCCTGGCCCTTCTTGCCGGGCGGAAATAGAAGATTGGATCATTGCCAAATGCCTCCGTGGTCAGTAAGGGCACGACAGTTCGTGCCTTTACTCCTTTAGTCTCACTTGCCGCCGTTTTGTTACATCAGACAAACCCCGCAGGTTTCCTCGGGCACAGAACGTGCCCCGGGCACGTTCTGTGCCCCAACCTGCGGGGTTTTCTGTAAACTAGCCTTCGGCGCGGTCATGATTTATCATACGGGCTATCCTGTGCCAGAGCCGCCGGCCGGCCGGGTAGCCCTGGCCAGCCAGATAAGAACGGAATGGACCTTTCGCCGTCCCCACTTGAAGAATCTCCGCTTGCTGCCCTGCCGGATGACCCGGCCGGCCAGAGCGCCGATTGGCCCCTGGTAACAGCCTTGCGCCAGGGCGACGAAGAGGCTTTCCTGGCCCTGGTCGGCCGCTACCACCAGGCTCTGGTCCGCCTAGCCACCCTCTACGTGCGCGATTGGAACACGGCCGAAGAAGTGGCCCAGGAAACGTGGCTGGACGTATTGAATGGCATCGGCCGCTTCGAGGGCCGCTCGTCGTTAAAAACGTGGCTCTTCCGCATTCTGACCAACAACGCCAAAACGCGGGGCCAGCGCGAGGGGCGTACAGTACCTTTTTCCTGGCTGGAGGAATTGGAAGATACCGGCGAGCCGGCCGTTGACCCCGGCCGTTTCTGGCCGGCCGGCCATCCGGAGTGGCCCCACCACTGGGAAAAGATGCCGGCCCCCTGGGGGGAAGAAATGGAAAACTGGTTGTTATCGGCCGAAGCCCAGCGTTACATCAGCCAGGCCATTGCTGGCCTGCCGGCCGGCATGCTGGCAGTCATTACCCTGCGCGACGTTGAAGGTTGGAGTTCTGAAGAAATTTGTAATATTTTGGGCGTTAGTGAGACTAATCAGCGAGTGCTGCTCCACCGCGCCCGTTCCCGGGTTCGCCAGGCTTTGGAACAGTACTTTGAAAGTTAGAGTGATCAATGGTTGAAAATGAATTAAATTGTAAAGAACTCGTGGAATTGATCACGGAATACCTGGAAGGAACGCTCTCCCCTACTGAACGCACTCGCTTTGAGGCCCACCTGCTTGGGTGCAGTGGCTGCCACGCTTACGTGGAACAAATGCGGCAGACCATCCACGCGCTGGGTTGCCTGACCGAGGAACACGTGGCCCCGCCGGCCAAGGACGAACTTCTCCAGCTATTCCGTGACTGGAAGAAGAGGTAACGCCCGATGCGCCAGGCCCCTGGGCCAGATGGTTTAGGAAAACAACCCAATACCCATCGCCAACCAGACGAAATAAGGCGGCAACGGCCGGCCACGTCACCGTCTCCTTCAATCCAGGCTGCCCCAGGTGACCAACGGCCGGCTGACGCCCTGCTGCGCATTATCCTGGAAGGAACGGCCGGCGCCACTGGCGACCGCTTCTTCCATTCGCTCGTCCGTTGCCTGGGCCTGGCTCTGGAAGCGTCCTACGTCGAGGTGGGCGAGTGCCCGGAAGAGGACAAAAGCAGCGTCCACGTCCTGGCCTCCTGGTCCAGCGACGGGGTCGAGTCGGCCCAGGAGTTTCCGTTAGAGGACACGCCCTGCGAGATCGTGGCCCGGGGCCAGGTCTTTTACCAGCCCCAGGGAGTGCAGGCGAGCTTTCCCTTCAACCAATTTCTGGCTATGGTCGGCGCGGAAAGCTACCTGGGCACGCCTCTGTTCGATTCGGCCGGTAACGTCCTGGGCCACCTGGCCGTAATGGATAAGCGGCCGCAGCCCCCGGAACCGCTGGCCCTCTCTATTCTGCAACTCTTTGCCGCTCGCGCCGGGGCCGAGCTGGAACGGCTGCGCATGGAAACGGCGCTGAACAACGCCCTCCGCCAGGAACAGGCCATGCGCTGCCAGCTCATCCAGGCCGGCAAGCTGGCCGCCATCGGCCGTCTGGTCGCCTCGGTCACGCACGAACTGAACAACCCGCTCCAGGCCATCGAAAACGCCCTGTACCTGGTCGGCCAGGAACGGCCGGCGCTCAGCCGGCAGGGCCACGAAAACCTGGCCCTGGCCCAGGCCGAAACCGAACGGATGGCCACCTTGATCAACCGGCTGCGGGAAACGTACCGGCCGGCCGTAGCCGGCGATTTTCAACCAGAGGACGTTAACGAATTGATCCGGGAAGTGCAGCAGCTCCTGGCCCCCCACCTGCGCCACAACCGGGTCGAACTGGCTCTGGCGCTGGCGCCTGCGCTGCCGGCTGCGCCGGCCATCCGCGACCAGCTCAAGCAAGTGCTCATTAACCTGAGCATGAACGCCATCGAGGCCATGCCCGGCGGCGGCCGGCTGGCCATACGTACCGGCCACCAGCCGGCCGCCGGCCAGGTGTGGCTGGCCATTAGCGACACCGGTCCGGGCATTGCCGGGGCACACCTGGCCCATATTTACGAGCCCTTCTTCACCACCAAGGACGCCGGGACGGGCCTGGGGCTGGCCATTGCCTACGACATCGTCCACCGCCACCAGGGCCGGATCGAAGTAGACAGCAACCCGGACCAGGGAACGACGTTTACCATATGGATACCAACAGTACAACAATGATGTTAGCCAATCCCACCTCAGGCTCCATTCTGCTCGTAGACGACGAGCCCAGCCTGCGCCAGACTTTTACGCAGATATTGCGCCAGGCTGGCTGGCAGGTGACGACGGCGGCCGATGGCCCCGAGGGGTTGCGCCGGCTGGCCGGCGACCACTTTGACCTGGTCTTCCTGGATATTCGCCTGCCGGGCATGGATGGTCTGGAACTGCTGGGGATGATCAACCACCTGTACGAAGACCTGCCCGTCGTTCTGCTCACCGCTCACGCCTCGCTACAAACGGCGTTGGACGCCATTCGCCTGGGGGCAGTGGATTACCTGCTGAAACCAATCAAACCGGCCGCCCTCATTCAACGGACCCAAGCCATCCTGGTCGAACGAGCCAAACGGCGCCGGCGGCAAAAAATTTACGAGCAAATCGCTGCCCTGCAAGCCGAACTTACCAGCCTGGACGCTGTCTCACCGGCCGTGCTGCCGGCGCCCGCGCCCGACGACGATCGTTTTTTGCGCCGGGGTCCCCTCTGTCTCGACTTGCTGGCCCAGCGCGTCACGCTGGGCGACCAGGCCCTGGCCATCACCCCGACCGCCTTCGACTACCTGGTCGTTCTGGCTCGCCACTCACCCGAGGTTGTCACCTATCAAACCCTGGTAGCCGAGGCCCAGGGCTACCAGGCCGACCTCCTGCCGGCCCGCGAACTGGCCCGCTGGCACATCCACAGCCTGCGCGAACTCCTGGAGCCAGACCCCAAACAACCGCGCTATATCTTTAATGCCCGGGGGGTTGGCTACCGGTTGATAGTTGATGGTTGATAGTTGGTAGCTGCCACCCGCCCCTGCCCCCTGCTACCTGCCACCAACCCCACTCCTAACTTTCCCCAATAAATCTCCACACAACCCTATGCCTCCCGGCCGGGCAAATACCGTATGCTTATTGTATGAACCAGGCCAAAACCTACCCTTTCCGAATCAAGAACAGCGATTGGAAACGCTTGCTGACGTTGTCTTCTAACATGCTGGCCGTTATTCGCTTCGACGGCCGCTTTGCCTACCTGAACGCTGCCTGGGAGGAAACGCTTGGCTTCAGCAAAGCCGAAATTCTGTCTCACTCCTTCCTGGAGCTGGTTCACCCCGACGATTACGATCTACTACTCAACGCCTTTTTCCGGCTGGCCCTGGAAGCCGTCACCATTCCCCTGGAGATTCGCTACCGCCACGACGATGGCTCTTACCGCTGGCTGCAGTGGCAGCTTGCCTCCTTTCTCGACGAACATTACGTCTATGCCCACGCCCGTGACGTCACCGACCAGAAAGGGTCCATCGAGGTGCTGCAATCGCTCGTTTCGGCCACCGCCCCGGTGACCGGCGGCAATTTTTTCCGTTCCCTCACCTGCAATATGGCCGCCACCCTGGGGGTGCGCTTCGCCTTTGTCAGCGAATGCACCGACCAGAGTCGGACGCGGGTACGAACGCTGGCCCTGTGGCTGGGCAAGGAATTCGGCGAAGATTTTGAATATGCCCTGGCCGGCACCCCTTGCGAGGGGGTCATAGACGGCAACGTCTGTTATTACCCGCAGGAGGTCCAGGCCCTTTTCCCGGAAGACAAAGATCTGGTTACCCTCGACGCCCAAAGCTACGTCGGTATCCCCCTGTACGATTCGGCCGGCGCTATCCTGGGCCACCTGGCCGTGCTCGACGACAAGCCGATGGAGGACATGGACCAGGTCAAAAGAAACTCCATTTTGCAAATTTTTGCCGCCCGGGCCGCGGCTGAGCTGGAGCGGAAACACGCCGAAGAAGCCCTGGCCCGCCGGGCGACCGAGCTGGAAACGGTGGCCCAGGTCAGCCTGGCCACGGCCACTATCCTGGACAGCCAGGCCCTGCTCCAGGCCGTCGTAGACCTGACCAGGCGCCACTTCAACCTCTACCACACCCACATTTACCTGCTGGACGAAAGCGAGAGCGAACTCATTCTGGCTGCCGGAGCCGGCGAGATCGGCCGGCAAATGGTGGGCCGGGGCTGGTCCATCCCCCTGGCCCAGGAGCGGTCCCTGGTGGCCAGCGCTGCCCGCAAGCAGCAAGGCATCATCGCCAACGACGTCAGGAGCGCGCCGGAGTACCTGCCCAACGCCCTGCTGCCCAACACCCGGGCCGAAATGGCCATCCCCCTCACCGTGGCCGGCCAGTTGCTGGGGGTGCTGGACGTCCAGGCCGACACACGTGATTATTTCACCGACGACGACCTGCGCGTCCACTCCATCCTGGCCGCCCAGGCGGCCGTGGCCCTGCAAAACGCCCGGCTGTACGCCGAACAGGCCGCCCTGGTCGCCCGCCTGCGCGAGCTGGAGCAGCTTAAATCGGCCTTTCTGGCCAGCATGAGCCACGAACTACGCACGCCGCTCAACTCCATCCTGGGTTTCACCGACCTGTTGTTGATGGAGTTAGACGGCCCCTTGCCGCCCAAGGTCCGCTCTGACCTGGAAGTGATCCACACCAGCAGCGAGCACTTGCTGAGCCTGATCAACGACGTGCTAGATATGGCCAAGATCGAGGCCGGCAAGTTGCACCTGGCTCCGGTGCTCTTCGACCTGCACGAGGTCTTAACTGAAGTCGTCGGCATTGCCACGCCGCTGGCCCAGGAAAAATCCCTTGCTCTTCAGCTCGGTCCCGGGGCTAACCAGGTCCTGGCCGTGGAGGCGGATCGGACGCGCATCCGCCAGGTATTGCTCAACCTGGTCGGCAACGCCATCAAATTTACCAGCGTGGGCGGCGTGACCATAGACGCTACCCACCAGAATGGCGCCCTCTGCCTGAGCGTTCAGGACACCGGACCGGGAATTAGCCCGGAACAAAGCGAGGTCATCTTTGAAGCCTTCCGCCGCTTAAACAATGCCCACACCCGCAACGCTCCGGGAACCGGTCTGGGGCTGCCTATTAGCCGCCGCCTGGTGGAAATGCACGGCGGCCGGCTGTGGGTCGAAAGCGCCGGTATCCCCGGCCAGGGCGCTACCTTCTTCGTCGAATTGCCCACGACGTACCGGCCGGTGGAGGAACCAAAGGAGGGCAGCCGCCATGTATGCTGAACAATCTTTCTCCGTGTCTGCCTGTCGTTCCCTCTTCTTGTCTCCTCCTCACCCCGCTCGAGAGCGCCCCTCTCCCCTCAACCGGCCGGCACGTTGAGCAGCGCATTCAGACCACCAAAGCCATCCGGAGCCTTCACCGGGTTGTCCGGGTCGTCCAACCAGCGCGTCCCATCCAGCAAAAACTTATACCCATAACGGCCGGGTGGAATCGGCCGCTCCTCGGTTTGCCAGACCCCTTTGTCCATCTGCCGGGCTACCAGGCCAGGCGCGCGCCACCCGTCCCATTCCCCAAAGACCTGGACCTGGTGGGCCTGGTGGTCGTGGAGGGAAAAAGATACCCCGGCCGGACTGACCTGGGGCGACGGCTGCACCTGGCGGTGCATCTCGCGCAGCGCCAGGGCCACGGCCCGGCCGGCCTCCAACGCGCCGGCCCCCTGGCGTTCACGCCCGACCCCCGGCACCGGATGGGCCGACGCCTGGAGCACATCCCGCACCAGTTGGGGAGCCAGCGAGGGCCGGGCCTCCAGCAGGCAGGCCACCGTGCTGGCCACCAACGGCGCGGCAAAACTGGTTCCGTCCACGTGTTGGTAATAGGGCGTAATCAGCTTCAGCTCGGCAATCCGGTCTTCGGCAATGGCCCCGCTGCTGGCCCGGCCGGCCCCGGTTCGGGTGGCAAAGAGCCGCTGCGCTTCGGCGGCCACGGCCGTGCCTGGCAGCACTGGGGCGGCCAGCCAAATACTGGGGGCAACCAGTTCCGGCTTCAGCCTGCCACCGCTACTTAGCCCATAGTTGCTGTGCCATAAGGCGATTTGTTCGTGGTCCAGCAGGTTGTGGTCGTCAATGCCGCCAATCGTCAACGCCTGGGGCGCTGTGGCCGGGGGAACCAGGCGGCGAACACCGTCGTTGCCGGCCGCGGCGACCACGACCACCCCGGCCGCCACCAGGTCGGCTACCGCCCGATCCACCGGATTGAGCGCCGGCGGCCAGACCAGGTCGCCGGCCACCGACAGGCTGGCGACCCGCAGGTCTAATTCGGAGGCGTGGGCCAGCAGCCAGCGCAAGGCCCGGCTAATCGTCTCGTTGGTAATCGCCCCGCTGCTATCCCGCGCCTGAACCAGCACCACGTCCGCTTCGCTGGCCAGGCCGCGATAGAGACTGTGGCTGAGAAAGCCATTCCCCGCCGCCACTACGCTGGTCATTAACCCGTGCCACTGCCAGCCACGCCGGCTATCCCAACCCGGCCACCGGGGCGTTTTCTCCGGCGTAAAGCGCCGCACGCGTACTGGCTCTCGGCCGGCGTCCACCCAGGCCCGGATGCGGTTGCGTGGCTGCACCAGATCGGGGTGAGGATAAAAACCGGAGTCCACCAGGGCCAGCGTCACTCCCCGGCCGGCGAAGCGCGGGTCGGCGTGCAGCCGCAACGGCGTGGGCAACACGCCGAAGGCCGCCCCGGCGTCCAACGGCCAGGCCGCCTGGACTCCCTGGTGCAGCGCTTCGTCACCTTTCTTGAGCAGTTCCTGGAGAAGCTGCTGTTGAACACAAGCCGGACAGGCCCCGTCCGGTTTGCGCCAAAAAGCGTACTGGCTCGCCTCGGCCAGCACGGCCGGATCCGTCGGCGTCTGGCAACCGGGGCAGGGGGTCAAGTGCGTCATCGGATTATTCCCCAAGTGGCAGATAACCGGGGGTAATTGGGTAATTAGGTAATTCAGTACTTACCCAATTACTCAATTACCACACCTCTCGCTTGATAAAATCGGCCACCCGCAACGTCTGGGCCACAATCGTCAACGTCGGATTCACCGCCCCGGCCGAGACGAAGAAACTACCGTCGGTCACAAAGACGTTCTCCAGCTCGTGCGGCCGGCAATAAACATCCAGAACCGAGGTGCGCGCGTCCGCGCCGAACTTCATCGTTCCCATCTCGTGCGCCAGGTTAAAGGCAAACTGCGTCCCCAGATAGTAGTCCACCGGGATCAGGTGCTCGTGGCAGCCGATATAGCTCAACAGCGATTTCAGTTTAGCCGTCAATCGTTGGGGGGCCTCGTCGTTATTGCGAGTGTAATGGAACACAATCTGGTTGTCGGCGTTCAGTGTGATCCGGTTGTTTGGGTCAGGTAAATCTTCCGACTGTAACCAGAAATCCAGTGAATGTTGCGCCATCTCCGCGTAACTCATTCCCTCTAGCGGTTGGGGTGACTCATACTTCATCAGCACTTCGTCCACCTTGCCCAACATCTGGATAAAGCCCATCGGATAGCGCCACTCGTCGTCTCCCCAGTAAAAATCGGCCAGGGCCAGCGTTTTCTGGAATAGCGAATCGTTGACTTCCTTGCTAATGGCCAGGAAAGTGGCGTTATTGTGGCTCATGTAGTTGCGGCCGACCAGACCGGAGCTATTGGCCAGGCCGTTGGGATGTTTGTCATTTTTCGAGCGTAGAAACAGCGCCGCCGAATTAATCGCTCCGGCGGCGACAATAACCCAATCGGCCGTGTAGATTTCGTTGGCGCCATCCTCTTTTTTGACGACGACGCCCGTCACCCGGCGGCCGCTATTGTCCGTTTCCAGCCGTTCCACGTAGCTGTGTGTCTTCAGTGTGACATTATCGTGCTTGAGGGCGTATTTAATGCCGACTACGTGAGCGTCCGCCTTCGATTCGGTCGGGTCGGGATAACCGTCGAACTGGCTGATCAGATTCAGGCTCGTTACCGGCCCCGGCTCGCCATCCTCGTAGCCCAGCTTAACGCCCATCGGCAAGGGAAAGGGGTGGTAACCAAGCCTTTTCAGGTCGTCGTGGAGCTGCTGGATGCGCGGTTCGTATTCCAGTGGTGGATAGGGAAAGGACTGGCTGCGCTGCGGCTCGGTCGGATCGATCCCGGCCTCGCCGTGGACGTAATACCACTTCTCCGCCTCCAAATAATACGGCTCCAGGTCGGCGTAACTGATCGGCCAGGCCGGAGAGATGCCGCCCGCGTGCTCGACCTGTTCAAAGTCCCGCTCCCGCAGCCGGATCATCGCCGCCCCGTACAGCTTGGTGCTGCCGCCGACGTAATAGTGCGGGTGCGACGGCCGGAACGGCCGGTCATCAAAGTACCAGGTTTCCTGGGGCGCGTACCGTTTTTCCACAGCCACGGCCTGGCTGCTTGAATTCTCCCGTTCGCGAGGTACAAAACCACCCCGCTCTAAAATCAAAATCTCCTTACCGGTTGGGGCCAGCGCCCGCGCCATCGTTCCCCCACCGGCCCCACTGCCAATAATGATCACGTCATAATGCTTAGCCATCTATTTACCTCACTAACGAGTTTGCGAGTTTGCAAGTCTGCGAGTTTGCAAGTCTGCGAGTGTGCGAGTGTGCGAGTGTGCGAGTGTGCGAGTCTGCAAGTTTGCAAGTGTTCTCATCACTCATTGCTCATTGCTCATCGCTCAGTCCCTGGTTCAGGCTTCGCCCTGAACACGTCCTCAGTCCTTCTTCTCTGCCACGGCCAGCGCCCCTCCAGTTCCAGCTCCAGGGTAAAGCTGAGGAAGGTCCGCACCAGGACAATGATGGCCAGCACGCCGACGCTCTGAAAGGTCGGTTCCACGGCCACCGTCTGGATAATGTCGGCCGCCACCAGGATTTCCAACCCCAGAAGGATGGCCCGGCCGATGTTGTGGCGGTAACTCTGAAACCCGGCCATCCCCGCGCCGCCCGGCCACCGGCCGCGCAAAAAGAGCGCCGTGGCCAGGAGAATCCCCAGCACGATCACCGCCACCCCGGCCACATCCACCCCCTTCCCAACTACCTCAATCAATTCGACCATCATTAGCTCTCAGCTATTAGCTATAAGCTGTCAGCTATTAGCTATAAGCCACTAACTATCAACCACCAACCACCCACTCATTGCTCATTGCTCATCGCTCATCGCTCATTGCTTTGCTGAAGCGCCGGCAGGAGGGCCTGGTAAATAGCTGTGAAACTCTCCTCAATCAACGCTTCGGGATCGCCGGCGCGGGCCACGTCGTCGTAGGGCAGGATGACGCCGGTCCAATGTTTGCGGTTCCAATAGGCCAGGGCCGGCAGGCCGGCCGGGACGAAGCCTTCCGGCAGCGGGTAGACGTAGCTGTAGAAGTACGGCCGGTCAAAGCCCGCGCTGTACGGCGCAAAACCAAAGTTCAGGTGCGGGTGTCGTTCCGTGGCCGCCGGCGTGGCAAACCACAGCGTGGACAGGTCGAATCCGCCTGGCCAGACAATGATCGGCGTCATCGGGCCGGCCAGGCGCGCCCGAAAGCGGGCCACGGCCGTAAAAATGCGGTACAGGGCCTGGGCGTAATCGGCCGCCACCCTCCGGTCCACTTCCAGCGGCGTCTCCCCCGCTAGCTGGAGGCTGTGCCCCAATTGGTAACCTTTAGCGGCAAAGACAGCCAGGAAGGCATCGGTGTGGCTGGGGTATTGGGCCGTCCGGGGGGCCACGTCGTGCCCGCCGGCGGCCAGGATGGCCAGCAGATCCTCAAACAAAGAACGTTGGCTGCGGCCGGCCACGGGCAACGACAGCGCCGCCCCTTCGGAGGGCTTAAAGACCAGTGCCGCCTGGGTGAAATCCAGCGATACTTCGCTCGTCAACTCGCCGCCAAAGGGCAGCCGGCCGGTAGACACCCCCTCCGGCCGGATTTCCAGCGCCAGCTCCAGGTAATTGGCCATCGGTTCCAGCAGCAACTTCCGCAGCGCCGCCAGCAACCGGCCGGCCTGGTGCAGGTTGCGGGCCGTGCGATCTAGATTTTCAAGCGTTGGTAAAGTCGTCATTGTTCCTCAACTTCTGGTAATAAAGTAATTGGTAATAAAGTAATTGGTAATTACCAATCGCTTAATTACCTTTCATCCCTGTCCCCCACTCTGCTGAATCAACTTGGCCACCAGCGCCGTCCAGCCGGTCTGGTGGCTGGCGCCAATGCCGGCGCCGTTGTCGCCGTGGAAGTATTCGTAAAAGAGAATGTAATCGCGCCAGTGGGGGTCGTTCTGGAACAGCTCCACGCCGCCGTAAAAGGCCCGCCGGCCGTTCTCGTCACGCAGGAAAATGCGGGACAGGCGGCGCGATAGCTCGGCCGCGGCCTGATCCAGGTTAGCCAGTTGGCCGGAGCCGGTTGGCAGTTCGACTTGCAGCCGGTCGCCGTAGTAGTGGTGGTACTTTTGCAGCGACTCGATCATCAGGTAGTTGACCGGGAACCAGATCGGGCCGCGCCAGTTGGAGTTGCCGCCAAACAACCCGCTCGACGATTCGGCCGGCTCGTATTGCACGGTGTGGACCTGGCCGCCGACGTTAAAGGTATAGGGATTAGCCTCGTGCTCCTTGGAGACCGAGCGCAAGCCGTAATCCGATAGGAACTGGCCGGGGTTAAACATCCGCGCCGCTACCTGCTCCAGTTGCCGCCGGCCGACCAGAGAGAGCAACCGCCGGCCGCCTTCGCCCGGCTCGGTCAGCGAAGCGATGTTATCCACCAGGTGCGGCCGGTACTTGATGAACCATTCCATTCGCCGTTGGAAGCGGGGCAGCCTGGCCAGCAGGTCCGGCTCCAGCGTCTCCACGGCAAACAGGGGAATCAGACCGACGAAGGAGCGGGTGCGCAGGGGGGTGTAGCGGCCGTCGGGCAGGTGCAGCTTGTCGTAGTAAAAGCCGTCGGCCTCGTCCCACAGCCCATCCTTGCCGCAGGTATCATTGATGGCGTCGGCGATGTAAATGAAATGCTCGAAGAACTTGGTGGCCATGTCCTCGTAGGCCGGGTTGTGGCGGGCCAGCTCCAGGGCGATGGCCAGCATATTCAGGCAATACATCCCCATCCAGGCCGTCCCGTCGGCCTGCTCCACGTGCCCGCCGGTTGGCAGGGCTGCGCTGCGGTCAAAAACACCAATATTGTCCAGCCCCAGGAAACCACCCTGGAAGATGTTATTCCCCTCGGCGTCCTTGCGGTTAACCCACCAGGTAAAGTTCAGCAGCAGCTTCTGGAAAGCTCGTTCGAGGAAAGCCACGTCGGCCGTGCCGGTGACGTTGCGGGTGATCTTGTACACCCGCCAGGCCGCCCAGGCGTGGACCGGCGGGTTGACGTCGCCAAAGGCCCACTCGTAAGCCGGGATCTGGCCGTTGGGGTGCATGTACCACTCCCGCAGCATCAAGACAAGCTGGCGCTTGGCCCATTCCGGGTCCACCAGGGCCACGGGCAGCATGTGGAAGGCCAGGTCCCAGGCGGCGTACCAGGGATATTCCCATTTGTCGGGCATGGAGATGACGTCCAGGTTGTAGAGGTGCGTCCAGTCGCTGTTGCGACCGTGCTTGCGCGACTCCGGCGGGGGCGGCCCGGCCGCGTCGCCATCCAGCCAGAGCTGGACCCCGTAGTGGTAGAACTGCTTGGACCACAGTAGCCCGGCCAGCGATTGGCGCTGGACCTGCCGTTCGTCCTCGTTCAAATGGGGGGCATGGACGGTAGCGTAAAATTCGTCTGCTTCCTGCAACCGTTGGGCAAAAATGGCGTCGAAATTGGCCAAAGGCTTGCTGTTCGGCCGGTCGCTGAAGCGCATCTGGATTGTCACCGATTCACCTGGCGGCACGACCGCCTGGTAGTGGGCCGCCACCTTCGTGCCGGTCCCCTCGGGATTGACCCGGTCCAGCCGGCCGTGGACCACTGCCTCGTGGATGCCGTCCTTGACGTAGGGGGAGCCGTTGGGCACGCCCCACAGCCGCTCGCTGTTGCTGTCGTTCTCCGTAAAGAGCAGCGGCATTTCCTTCTCCCCGGCGTTGACGTACCACCACCGCTCGCCCAGGTGGCGGTCCTGGAGCTTGACCGCTGCCACGCCCCGCCGGGGCGACTTGATCGCCTGCAACTGGGGCTTGGGCCGGTCGTACCCCCACGACCAGGTGTTGCGAAACCACAGGTGGGGCAGCAGGTGAATGGCCGCCGGCTCCGGGCCCCGGTTAACGGCCGTAACCCGGCAGAGGATGTCTTCCTCGCTGGCCTTAGCGTACTCGACGAAGACCTCGAAGTAACGTCCCTCGGCCAACGCGCTGTGCAGGATGTCTACCAATTCAAATTCGGGTGCGTGCCGGCCGCGGCGCCGGTTTTCCTCCGCCAGTTGGCCATAGGGGTACTCGACCTGGGGGTATTTGTACAGCATCTTCATATAAGAATGGGTTGGCGTGCCGTCCAGGTAGAAGTAATACTCCTTCACGTCCTCGCCGTGGTTGCCCTCCGAGCCGGTCAGGCCGAAGAGACGCTCCTTAAGAATCGGGTCCTTTTCATTCCACAAGGCCACCGCCAGGCAAACGTTCTGGAAACGGTTGCAAAAACCACCCAGGCCGTCCTCGTTCCAGCGATAGGCCCGGCTGCGGGCGTGGTCGTGGGGGAAGGAGTCCCAGGCCTCGCCGTAAGGGCTATAATCCTCCCGCACCGTCCCCCAGGCCCGGTCGCTGACGTACGGCCCCCAATTCTTCCAATCCGCTTGCCGCCCCTCCGAATCCGCCAGCCGCTGGTGTTCAATACTCTTGTAATCAGTCATTAGCAACTCCTGAATAGTAATGAGGACTGAGTCTGCGAGTTTGCGAGTCACCTGCCTACTCGTCGACTCGTCCACACACCCACTCGCAAACTCGTTACTCAGACGACCACGCCGTGCGGAAGTCGGGATAGAGCGTCAGGCCGCCGTCCACGTAGAGCGTCTGGCCGGTGATGTAAGCGGCTTCGTCGGAACAGAGGAAAGCCACGGCCGCAGCCATTTCCTCCGACGTGCCGGCCCGGCCCATCGGAATGTGGCTCTCGACCATCGCCCGCTTTTCCGGGTCATCCACCCAGGCCCGGTTGATAGGCGTAATCGTCGCCCCCGGCCCGATGGCGTTGACCCGAATGTTCTGGCCGGCGTACTCCAGGGCCAGGGTGTGGGTCAGGTTCTGCATCCCGCCCTTGCTGACGGAGTAGCCGACGTACCTGGGCTTGGGGATAATCTGGTGGACGCTGGAAATGTTGATGACCACTCCCGGCTTGTCCGCGCCCAGGAAATGTTTGATTGCCTCGCGGGCGCACAGGTAGGCCCCGCGCAGGTTGGTGGCCAGCACCCGGTCAAAACTCTCGGTAGAAATCTCGTGCGACGGGCCGGAAATCTGGAAGCCGGCGTTGTTGATGAGAATGTCCAGGCCGCCCAACTCAGTGATGACCTCCTCTATCATGCGCAGCACGTCTTCTTCCCTGGATACGTCTGCCTGGACCAGCACCGTCCGGCCGCCGGCCGCCCGCACCTGGTTCATGCAGCTTTGCACCGCCTCTTCTTCTATCCGCGACTGGGCAATCATCGCCTCCGTCTGCTTCGCTTCCTCCAGGCCCTTACGGTAATTAATGGCCACGTTAGCCCCCTCCTGGCCAAAGCGAACGGCAATCGCCTGGCCAATCCCGGAGCTACCCCCCGTCACCAACACATTCTTACCAGTTAACCCTTTCATTATTTAAACCTCCAAAAATAGGACTGAGGACTGAACTCCAGAAAGAGTCTTAATTAGCAGGCTCGGCCGAGAGGTAGCGCTGCATAAAGAAGCGGGCGTAGTACTCTGGCCAGTAAGTGGATATATTCTCCTCCAGGCGGCGCTCCTCGACCAGTTCCAACAATCCCGCCAGTTCCTCCCGGCCGATAGCCGCGCCAAGCAGCCGGCTCAATGGCTGGCAGAGATTGCCGGCGTACCACAGCGGCCACTCCGGGTTATGGCCATTGGTAGCAATATAAGTGCGGTGGTGGGCCTCAGCGCTTTCACAGAACAGATCGATCAATTGTTGTTTGAGAGTTTCAGAAATCATCGTGTTTCCTCAGGTGACAGCCAGGGGAGCAACCCAGGCCCCGGTGGCGCCGCGCACGCGGGCGTGAGTCAGGACAAACATAAATTCGTAGACCTGGTCGCGGGCCAGCTCGGCCGTGGCCAGGTTCTCGACGATGAAAAAGCCATGCTCGACATTCAAGGTCTGGGGCACGGCGAACGGCCGGCTGGGGTCTTCGGGCGGCACCGGGCCATAGCTCCAGGTATCGCACCCTGACAGCACTGCGCCTTGCTCCACCAACCACCGGCCCAGCGCCAGCCCTGGCCCCGGCTGGCCTGAGAGGTAGGTGTCATTATCTTTCATCCAGAAGCGGCCCCAACCGGTGTGAAAAAGGACGGCGTCGCCTCGTTGAATCTGCAGGCCGTGTCGGGCCAGGCACCTTTCGGCGTCGTCTACCGTGATCACGTACCCCCTCGGCAGGAAGTCCGCGCGCAACAGACCGGCCACGTCCAGGAGCAGGCCACGGGTAATAATCTGCGGCACTGTCTCCATCCCCAGCCGGCTGGTCCCCCACTCCTCGGCAATGTCGCCCAGCCTGTAACCGTTGTAAAAGCAATCGCCACTTTGCAAATGGTTCAAGGCGTCGAGGTGCGTGCCCATTTGCGACGTGCCATAAATTACGTCCACGATCCAGTTGACGTTGTTCTCCCCCCAGCCGGCCGGCCCGGCGTCCGGGCGGCGGCGGTTAATCAAGTGGGCGTTGCTGACCAGGTGCTGGCGAAAGCTGCGGCCGGGAAAAGCCGGCACGTGTTCGTCCAGGATACGGCCCAGGTCGTAGATCTGCCCCTGGCGCACCAGCCGCGCCGCGGCTGCCACCCGCGCCGGCGTTATTTCGTTCAACGTTCCAATCTGATCATCGGCCCCATAAGGCGCGGGCCATCCGTTTTTGGGCATTCGTGTCTCCTACTCAGATAGACAGCCAGGATCGTCTTCGTCGGCTCAGGCATGAACGGGAGTATAGGCCACGGTTTTTACAGAACTCTTGGTGACTTTTTACAAAATGCTTAAGAGTTTAACCGCTCAGGCCGGTCTCCTGACCGCGCCTGCTGGTAAGCCGCGAGCCGGTCTAGCTTCTCATGCAGGTACTCGATTTCCAGCTCGGCCTTCAGGTTCACCTGGTAATCGTTGTCCGCCCGCAGCCGGTCGCGCTTGAGCTGGCGGCGCTGGCTCATCAGGATAATCGGCCCCTGGATAGCCGCCAGCGAGCCTAGAACGGCGCTGATAACCGCCAGGATAATGACCGGGTATGGCTCAAACGGCCGCCAGAGGACATTGGCGCCAATCCAGGACACCAGGAAAAGGATGATTCCCCCGGAGAAGTACCAGCTTCCAACCACCGCCGCCACCCGGTCGGCCACCCGCTCGTTCCAGTGCAGCCGCTTTTCAGCCAGGACGTTTTCGTTAGTCGCCAGCGGCATTTCCTGGCGAATACTCTCTACCACCGTCATCTCGTCAGCCGACAGCGGCCCCATTGCCGCTTCCAGCCGCCCTTGCAGGTAATCGGCCTTACCTTCGTTGGCGCACACCCGGCACACGACCTCCTGCCGCGACCAGTGCGGGTGTTTTTGGGCCACAGCCGCGGCCGCGCCCTCCGGCAGCACGGCCCCGGGCAAAAAATCCCCGGCAGCTCTCTCCTGGCGACAAGCTGGACAGATCATCGCCTGACTATCACCACCTATCGCTGGTCCAGGCTTCGCCCTGGACACGCGTCTGTCGTCCGTCGTCCTACCTCCCGGCGGCCGGCAAGGTAAAATAAAAAACGCTACCCTGCCCCGGCTCGCTCTCCACGCCGACCTGGCCGCCCAGGCGGGAGACAATCCGCTGGACGATAGACAGGCCCAGGCCGTGGCCGGTCACCTGGACCTGGTTCAGCCGGGTAAAGGGCCTAAAGCGGCGAGCCTGCTCCTCGGCCGCCAGGCCCTGGCCGTTGTCTCGCACCCAAAAACGGACCATCCCGTCCGGCTGGGCCGTTCCGCCCAGCTCCAGCCTGGGCGGCCGGCCGCCGTACTTCAGGCCGTTGCTCAGGTAATTGGCCCACACTTCCTCCACCCAGGGCGCGTATCCCAGGGCAGCCGGCCAGGCGGCCGGCCGGACAATCCTGGCCTGGCCGGCCTCAATGGCGTGCTCCAGCCGCTGCTGCGCCTCACGAACGATGCGGTCCATATCCAGGGGCTGCCAGGCAACTTCTTCGACCTGCCGCATTTCGGCCAGCGTCAGCAGTTCCTTAATAATCGCGCTCATCTTCTGGCCATTTTTTAGGATACCGGCCGCCGCCCGCTGCCGGTCGGTCTCAGTCGCCCAATCGGTTTGCAGCAGCTCGCCGTAAGCCAGGATGCCGGTCAGCGGGTTTTTCAGGTCGTGGGCCACGGTGTGGGCAAAGGCGTCCAGTTCGTCAATCAGCCTTTCTCGTTCAGCTTCCATCCGCTGCCGCTCAGTAATTTCCTGCCGCAGTGCCCTGTTGGCCTGGGATAGCTCGGCCGTCCGCTCGACCACCCGCACCTCGAGATCGTCCTTAGCCCGCTGCAGTGCCGCCAGGGTCCGCAGGCGGTCCAGCTCTGCCCCGGCCCGGGCGGCAAAAATCTGCAAAATGGCCAGGCGGTGTGGCTCCAGGACGGGGGGCATCGGTTTAATATCAATAATGGCCAGGTGGCCCAGGATTTCTCCGGTGGTGTTGTGGACCGGTACTCCCAGGTAAGATTCCACTCCCTCTTCCTTGGGGAACATTTCGTGGACGCGGGCCGAATAGTAGCAGATCGAGCCGGCGATCACCCCTTCGCAGGCCGTCCCCTCCAGGTCATATTCCATATTGTCGAGAAAATCGTTGTCTTCCAGGAAGGCCAGGGTGCGGACCCGCGTCATCGTCTTGTCGGTGCATTCGGTGATAAAAGCCGAATTGACCCGCATCACGTCGGCCAGGTGGCGGACCAGCAAGCGGAAGAAATCGGCGCCGGTTACGGCGGCCGTCCCGGCCGAAATTGTCCGCAGCATCTCCTCGGCCTCTTGCATTTCGCCGGCCTTCTCCAACAGCGCCAGTGCCTTTCGCAGCAGCAGGTCCAGCTCCTTTCCAGCCGAGAGGAGTTCAAGTTCGTGGATCAGGGACAACCAATCGTCAGACGAAGATACAGGGAGTGACATTACAGATGATTATACGGCAAGAGAAAAGCGCAACGCAATCTTCCATTGTAGAGACGTTGCATTGCAACGTCTCTACCGTAAGCGAACTGTAAAAATTAATTCTACCGGCCGTAAGAACTCTCCCCTATAATCCTTATGATATTTAAAATATTCGCGCCATTCGCCTATTTGCGTTATTCGCGATCTTAAATCAGCGCCATCTGCCTGAATCAGCGTCCCATAAGGAGAGACACTATGTTTGATTTCTCGAACCAGGTCGTCGTCATCACCGGCGCAGTGGGAAACCTGGGCAGCGCCGTGACCAGCGCCTTCCACGTTGCCGGGGCCAGGCTGGTCCTGGTAGACCGGGGCACTCCAGACCGGCTGGAACGCGCCTTCCCGGAACTGGCCGGATCGCCCGATCACCTGCTGGCCCACTCCACCGATTTGACCGACGTAGCCGCCGTGGAAGCGATGGCCGCTGCGGCCTTTGACCGTTTCGGCCGCATAGACGTATTGGTCAACACGGCCGGCGGCTACCGCGCCGGGACGCCCCTCCACGAAACGCCGTTGGAAACGTTGGACTTCCTCTTCAACCTCAACGCCCGCTCGGTCATTACTGCCTGCCGGGCCGTGATCCCGACCATGCTCAAACGCCAGGCTGGCAAAATTGTCTCCATCTCTGCCCGGCCGGGGCTGCACGGCGACGCGAACGCCGCCTTCTATAGCGCCAGCAAAGCCGCCGTCCTTCGCCTGACGGAAAGCATGGCGGCCGAACTCAAGGACAGCGGCATCAACGTCAACTGCATCTTGCCGGGGACGATAGACACGCCCCAGAACCGCCAGGCTTCGCCCAAGGCCGACTTCGGCCGTTGGGTCCAGCCAGAGTCGCTGGCTGGCGTCATTCTCTTCCTGGCCTCCGCTGCAGCCCGCGACATCCACGGCGCGGCCATCCCCGTTTACGGCCGCAGCTAGGGTGACAGCGCGCCCTGGTCAGGGTGCGCTGTCACTTGGCTCAAACTTATACCCCGTTCCCCAGACCGTCTGCAGCCAGGCCGGCCGGCTGGGGTCGCTCTCAATCTTCTGCCGTAGGCGGCGAACGTGGACGTACACCGTCCTGGCGTCCAGCGGCTCGTTGTAGCCCCAAACGCTCTCCAGGAGCTGTTCACGGGTGAAGACCTGCCGGGGATGGCGGGCCAGGAAGTGGAGCAGTTCAAATTCCGTCACCGTCAGGCTGACTTCTTGCCCCTCTACCCGCACCGTTCGCGTCAGGGGATCAATCATCAGTTGGCCAAATTGCAACGGCCGCTTTTCCGGCGCGCCGGCTGCCGGCCCCCACCTGGCCCGGCGCAGCAGCGCTTTTACCCGCGACACCAGCTCGGCCGTGGAGAAAGGCTTGGCCACGTAGTCGTCCGCCCCCATTTCCAACCCCTGGATGCGGTCCCGCTCCTCGCTCCGGTCGGTGAGAATGACCACCAGCACGTCGCCCCGCGACATGTCGCGGGGCGGATGGTTACGCAGCCGGCGCAAAATCTCCAGTCCATGCACCCGGGGCAGGTTCAGGTCGAGGATAGCCAGGTCCGGCCGGCGCAGGTCAATGGCCTCCAATGCCTCCTGCCCGTCCCGCGCCACCCGCACCGACCAGCCCTCACGCTGCAAATAGAGGCTGACCACGTCGGCAATGGCCGGCTCATCTTCTACCACCAAAATGTCCACCACCTGGTCCACGGTCGTCACCTTGCCTTTTCTTCTCTCCACCTCTTGCCAGACAACGAATATTTTAGCAGTGGAAAGAAGCCTCGGCTATGGGCAATGGAAACGAGAGGGATTCAAAAGTCGCTATTGCTGCTATAATGGGTTGCTGGCGCAACCAGGCGGGAGAAGGGTGGCGAAAGGTAGGGGTGGCGCGGTCAGAGACCGGCCATAGCCCGACGGAGACAGAATTCGTTGGCTTGGCTTTAACGGGATTTAAATGAATTACTCGATGCAAGATGATGCGACCTTAATAAGGTTGATCGCCCAGGCCCAAACTAACGCATTGGGTGAATTGTATGACCGGTACAATCGTGTTGTGTTCAGTGTAGCATTAGCAATTATTGGCGACCGGGCGACGGCCGGCGAGATCACGCTGGACGTATTTGTCCATGTCTGGCAACGGGCCGGGACGTATCGTGCGGAGCAAGCCAGGGTAAGTACCTGGCTGACGGCCATTACCCGCCATCATGCGATTGATGTCCTGCGCCGGCAAAACTCGCGATCAGAAGCCCATAGCGTGAGTTGGGATGAGATAGCACTGCCGGCCGGGCCGGCCGCCCGTGAACTGGAAGAACGCGTGGAACTTTCTTTGAAGTACCAACGCGTTCGGGCAGCGGTCGCCCAATTGCCGGCCGAACAGCAGCAGGCCCTGGCCCTGGCTTACTTCAAGGGCTATACCCACCACCAGATCGCCGAAGCGTTAAAGCAGCCGCTGGGAACCATCAAAACGCGTATCCGGCTGGCCATGCAGAAACTCAGGAAGATGTTGCCAGAGGAATAGCCGTCACTCGATGAATCTGAAAGCGCTTTGACTGCGTACTATCATAATAAGAAGTGATAAGGACTTTGTATGCCAGACGAGACCCACATTCTTGAATCGCTGCCGGCTTATGCCCTCGGCTGCCTCGATGAAGCTGAGACCCGGCGCGTGGCCGAACATCTGGCCAGTTGTACCCTCTGCCGGAGTGAGCTGAACCTCTTCCAGGCGGTTGTGGAACAACTGGCGCTGACCGCGCCGGATGCGGCCCCGCCACCCGATTTGAAGCGCCAATTGATGGACCGGGTCCAGGAGTTGCGGCCGGCGAGCCTTGCTGGCCCTCAAGCCGCCCGATGGCCCTTCCAACAACGTCTCCGGCCGGGCTGGGCCATGGTCGCGCTCCTGTTAATCGTGGCCCTGGCCGTTGCCAATCTGCTGCTCTGGCAGCGGATCGATCGCTTAGAACTCCTCATCGGACCTCAAGGGATGCGGGCGATTGCCCTGCACAGTACCGACGTGGCCCCCCAGGCCAGCGGGTTCGTCATCATCAGCGCCGACGGCGCCAACGGGGCCATGGTCGTGGATGCCATGCCATTATTGGAGCCGGAGCAGCAATACCAGGTGTGGCTGGTCCGCAATGGGGAGACTACCAGTGGCGGGCTCTTCGCCGTGGATGAGAGCGGTTATAGGGGGCTACGGATCGAAGCGCCTGATTCCTTACTAGAATACTCGGCCGTCCGCGTCACTATCGAGCCGGCCGAAGGCAGTCCCTATCCAACCGGCGAGCCAGTCCTGGATGGATCCTTGCATAACCCCTAAGTAGAGCAATTTTCCAAAATTGTTCCAGGTAGGACAATTTTCCAGAATTGTTCTACGCCACGCCCGCCATCTCTTCAAATAGCTCCTCCAAAGTGCGAGCCTGGGCGCGGGCTTCGGCGGCGGCGATACTCTCCGCCGGTAAGCCGTCTACCAGCTTTTGCCAAAGGGGTTGGATGAGCTTGCCAGTCTCTTTGATGAGGGCCGGGTGGCGGCTGGCGAAAGCCAGCGCTTCCAGGGCGCGCTCTGGATCGCCCTGGGAAGCGAGGACCTCGGCCAGACCGGTCAGGATTTCCAGCGCCAGGGGGACGGCGCCCATTTCCCGGGCAATGGCCAGCGCCTGGCGCAGCGCCTGCCCGGCTTCGGCAAGCTGGCCTAGCTTAAGCAGCGCGTGGCCCAGGTTATTGTAAGCGTAAATCTGGTTCCAGCGGTTGTTGATCGCCTGGCCTAGCCGCAGGGCCTCCTGGGCATGTTCCCGCGCCGCCTGGTAGTCGCCCATCAGCAGGGCGGTGTGGCTCATGTTGATGTGGGCCAGGAGCACACCGTTGCGGTTGCCAATTGACTGGTGGATGGCCAGAAATTCCCGGTTCAGTTTTTGCGCCCGCTCGTGATCGTTGGCCAGGTTGGCGGCCGTGCCTAACAGGCGGATAGCCTGGGCCACGCCGGCCGGGTTGTTAAAGGCTTCGGCAATCAGCCGGCTTTCCTGGCCCAAACGCTCTACCTTTTCCTGCTCGCCCCGGCGATAGGCGAGGAAGGCGAGGAAGTTAAGAGCGTTACCCAGGGCCAACTGGTCGCCAATTTGGCGGTAAAGGGAGATGGTCTCTTCTAGCAGCGCCTGGGCGTCGTCGTAGCGGCCATGCTCGTTGGCAATCCGGCCGAGCTGAAAAATTTGATCGGCGATCCCTTTCTGGTCGCCAATCTGGCGGAAGAGGGCCAGGCCCTCCTCGAAGAAGCGTTGGGCGACGATCAGTTGGCCCCGGTTGCTGGCCACCCAGCCCAGCCGGACCAGGGCGTCGGCTTCATCTTTGACTGTTTCTAGCCGGCGGAACGCAGCCAGGTTTTCTTCCAGCAACCGGGCGGCCGTGTCCAACTGTCCCAGGGCGCTGCGGAAACCGGCCTCCTGGTTGCCAAGCCGGGCTAGAAGCTGTTCGCCGGCGGCCGGGTTACCCCGCAAGCCGGCGACGGCGCGGCTAAATACCTCGACCCCTTCTTCCTGCCAGTTGCGCAGCCAGCAAAAGTTCTCCAGGGCCGTCCGGGCAGCTTCAATGTCGGCCACCCGGCCCTGGCCGATGGCCCACTGCCAGGCGGCGCGGACGTTTTCAATTTCCGCTTCAATTTCGCCCAGGGTGGCCCGTTGCCGGTTGCTGTTGAGGGCCGCCTGCCTGGTTGCCAGGAAGTCGAGGGTGTAGGCGCAGTGCCGATCGTGGGCCTCGTCCTGAATACTCTGCTGGCCACCGGCCGGCGGCGCGGCCAGCTTTTCGGCGGCAAACTGGCGCAGCAGTTCGTGGATTTCGTAGCGGCTGGCCGGGGTGCGGCGCAGCAGCGATTTATTGACCAGGGAGGACAACAGAGACAGGGTAGCCGCCGGACGGCCGCCGCCGGCGACCTGGGTGGCGGCCTCGCGGCTGAAGCCACCCCGGAACACCGACAGCCGGATCAGAAAATCGCGCTCGGCCGGTTGGAGCAGGTTCCAGGAATATTCAAAGACAGCCCGCAAACTGCGATGGCGGGCCGGCACGTCGCGCCAGGACGTTTCCAGGAAGTCGAAGCTGTTTTCAATCTCCTGGACAATTTCCTGGGGCGAGAGCATTTGCAGCCAGGAGGCGGCCAGCTCGATGCCCAGGGGCATGCCGGCCACCAACTGGCAGATACGGACCACGGCCGATTCGTTATTTGTGTCCAGGCTAAAAGTGGCGTCCAACCGCTGGGCGTGCTGCAAGAACAGTTGAACGGCGCTATAGGCGGTGCTCCCGGAGCCGGGATAATCGGGTGCGGCCTCGGCCGGGAAGGGCATGCCCTCGACCGGCAGCACCCACTCGCCCTGGACGTTTAGCCGCTCCCGCGAAGTGACCAGGAGCTTGGCCGCCGGGGCGTTGGCCAGAACGTCTGCCAACAGCTCTGTACCAGCCAACAGGTGTTCAAAGTTGTCCATGACCAGCAGGACCTGTTTTTCGCGTAGATAATCCAGAAGCTGGGCGCGCGGGCCGGGGCCGACGTGGCTGGGGTCGTCGCTGCGGTAAAAGGTGAAGTCGAGAGCTTCGGCAATCGTGGGCACCAGCGAATCGGCCGAGCTGAGCGGGGCCAGGGCGACGAAGTAGACGCCATGGCCGTAGTGGGCCAGCTCGGCCGTGGCGGCCTCGACGGCCAGCCGGGTCTTGCCGATGCCGCCGGGGCCGACCAGGGTCAACAGCCGGCAGTTGGGGTTAGCCAGCCGGCCGGCAATTTCGCTTAGCTCTTCGGCCCGGCCGACGAAGGGTGTGGGCTGGGCTGGCAGGTTGTGCCGGGGGAGCGGGAGACTGCCCGGCGTGGGCGTGGCAAACCGGGAAGTGTGGCCGGTGGCGCGGAAAGAAGCGGTGTCCACGCCCTGCTGGATAGCTTCCAGCTCGGCCCCTACCAGGCGGGCGCTGGCCAGGCGATTGTCCCGTTCTTTGATCAGCATGTGATTGATCAGGTTGGTCAGGTCGGCCGGCGCGTCCGGTCGGTAGACCAGCAGGTTGGGGGTCGGTTTGTTGAGAATGGCGATCAGGGTGGCGGCCAGTTGCTTTTCCTCGAAGGGATGGCGGCCAGCCAGCATCTCGAACAGCATGACGCCAAAAGACCAGATGTCGGTGCGGGCGTCCAGCGCCTCGCCGTTGCAGGCCTCCGGGCTGAGGTAGGTGTAGGTGCCGGTCAACGCGCCGGCCTGGGTGATGCGGCTGTAGTCGCCCATGTGGGCAATGCCGAAATCGGTCAGGCGCGGCGTCCCATCCTCGGCCAGCAAGACGTTAGCCGGCTTGATGTCGCGATGGATGATGTGCAGGTGGTGGGCGCGGGTCAGCGCGTCGGCCAGCTCCAGGCCAATCTGGATGACCCGGTCCACAGGTAATTGGGGCTGAGCGTCCATCAGGCTGCGCAGCGAGCCGCCGCCGACGTATTCCATGACGATGTAGTGCTGGCCGTCCTCCTCCACGGTGGCCAGGACTTTGACAATGTTGGGGTGGTTGAGCTGGCGCAGGGCTTCACCTTCGCGGCCGAAGCGCTCGACCTGCTCGGGATCGCCGGCAACGATGTCGGGCTTGAGGTGTTTAATGGCTACTGGCTGGTTGACCTTTACGTCCAGGCCCCGGTAAACGGCACCCATGCCCCCCTGGCCAAGCAAGTCTCTGGTGAAATCTTCAATTTGATACCGGCCGTCAATGACACGAGCTGAAACCATGACTCTATTTTAACCAAACCTTCGGGAGGTTGCTAACCTTCGGGAGGTTGGGATAATAGAGGATAGGAGATTAGAGATTGGAGATTGGAGATTGAACCTCTAATCTCCAACCTCTAGTCTCCTTAGGCCAGAAAAGAAGGGAAGGATGGCGGTGACGGCCGCAGTGAGCAACCAGGAAATAGAGCGCCTGCAGCAGTGCCTGGAGCAGGAACGGCAGGCCCGGCTAGAAGCCGAGGCTATTGCCGAAGAGACGCTGCGGGAACTGACGGAACGGCAACAGGAACTGACCACCTTGCTGGACGCGGCCCAGAGTGTTTCGGTCAGCCTGAAACTGGAAGAGGTGCTGCCGCGCGTGGCCAGCGCTGTGGTCCAGGCCATGAAGCTGGCCTATGGGGCTTTGTCGGTTTACCAGGGAGAGCTGGATGCGCTGCAGACAGTGGCTCGCTATCCAGCCCCAGAAACGCCGGCCGATAGTGGACTGGAGTTGTATGGACTGGCCGATTACCCGACGCGGGCGCGGGTGCTCCGGGCCGGCGACCTGGCCCACGTCCGGGTGTCAGACGCCGATGGGGACGCAGTAGAAGTAGCTATTTTGCGCCAGCTTGGCCTGGGAGCGGTGTTGTTGCTGCCGCTGCGCATTGGCAAGTGGAACGTGGGGCTGTTGGAACTGTACGCCCAGGAGGCAGAGCGGCAATTTTCGGCCGAGGAGCTGCGGCTGGCCCAGGCGATGGCCGACCAGACGGCCGTGGCCATCGAACGGGCGCAGTTGTTCCGGGCCACTCAGCGCCAGGTAGAAGAGCTAAGTGTTTTGCACGCCATTGCCGCCGCTGGAGCCGAGGCCGCCACCGAGGACGAGTTGATTGAACGGGCTACCGAGGCGATCTGGACGCTGTACTCGGAGAACCTGGGCGTGCTGCTGCTGGACGAAGCGGCCGGCCTGTTGTGGCCGCACCCGGCTTCGCGCAGCCGGCTAAAAGCGGCCGGCCCAGCCGGCGTCCCACTGGGCAAGGGTATTACCGGCCAGGTGGCCCTCACCGGCCAGGCCCGGCTGGTGGGCGACGTGACCCAGGAACCGGATTACGTGGCCGGTGTTTCTCGCACGCGCTCCGAAATTTGTGTGCCGCTGCGAGCCGGCGAGCGTGTTCTGGGGGTAATTAACGTCGAAAGCGCCCGGCCGAACGCCTTCACCGAGAGCGATAAGCAGTTATTACTGACACTGGCCGGCCAACTGGCCACGGCCATTGAAAAGGTACGCCTGCACGAAGCAGAGCGCCGCTATGTGGAAGCGTTGCGCCGGGCCAAGGAAAGCCTGGAACTGAGGGTGGCCGAGCGTACGGCCGAGCTACGGCAGGCCAACGACCAGTTGCAACTGGAACTGGCCGAGCGCCAGCGGGCCGAGGCAGAACTGCGGACCCAAAAGGAGTTGTTTGAAAACCTGGTGGCGGTGGCGCGGGCCACGGCTAGGCGGCCGGAGCTGGAAACGACGCTGCAAAATGTGCTGCAGGTAGCCAAGGAAATTACCGACGCTGAACACGGTAGCCTGTTCCTGTTGGACGAAGCCGGCGGGCTGACGCATCGCCTTTTGACCCGGGATGGTGGGAAGGATGAACCGGGCCGGGTGGCCATTGGCTACGACACGAGCAAAGGGCTGCTGGGCTGGGTGATCCGCAACCGGCAGGCGGCGTTTATTGCCGACACGCGCCATGACGAGCGCTGGCTGGCGGCGCCGGGCCGGCGTCCCAGCACGGGATCGGCGCTGGGGGTGCCGATCTTGAGCGGAACGTTGGTGCTGGGGGTGTTGACGCTCACGCACCGGCAGCCGGGCCATTTTAGCGACGACCACCTGCGCCTGATGCAGGCCGCGGCCGACCAGATGGCCCTGGCGGTGCGCAACGCCCAAATTTTTGACGAGCAGCGCCGGCTAACCGAGCGGCAGGTGACGCTTTATGAGGTCCTGCGAGTGACCAGCGAACAGCTTGACCGGGACGGGGTGGCGCAGGTGGCCCGGACGGCGATTAGCCGCTACGCGGGCTGGCCGGATACGGCCATTGCTTTGTTGAACGAGGAACGGCAAGAGTGGGTGTTGGACGCGCCGGCCGCAGGTCCGGCCGAGGGACAGCGGCTCGTCTTCCCGGTGGACAGAGGGGTAATCGGCCGGGCCATCCGCACAGCCCAGACCCAATACGTACCCGACGTGAGCCAGGACCCGGATTACGTTGCCAGGCTGCCAACCACGCGCAGCGAGCTGGCCATTCCCCTGGTCCACGGCGGCGAGGTGGTCGGGGTGTTGAACGTCGAGAGTGACCAGGCCGATGGCTTTGACGGCGAAGAGCGCCTGCTGGCCGAATCGCTGGCCGACGCCGTTTCCCTGGCGCTGAACAACGCCCAACTGCACAAGAGTATTGCCGACGAGCGCAGCCGTCTGGAGGCCACCATTAGCGCCAGCCGCGACGGCATCATCCTGGTTGACCTGGAGCGTCGCCTGACGGTGATTAATGTAGCGGCCCTGACTTACCTGAGCCTGCCGGGAGAGCCGGAAACGTGGACCAACCGGCCGATTGATGAAGCGCTGCAAGTGATGGAGGCCCAGGCCCCCAGGGTCGTGGCGCTGGTCCGCACCGAATTGCAGCGCACTCAGCGGGGGGATGAGCCGCCTGGCGAGGGAGAATATGAAATCCCGCCCCGGGCGATCCGCTGGATCAACCTGCCGGTGATGGCCGAGGGCCTGCCGATGGGGCGGCTGGTGGTGCTGCGGGACGTGACCGGGGAGCGGGCCGTGGCCAGGCTGCGAGACGACCTGATCCATACCACGGTCCACGACTTGAGGAATCCCCTGACGTCCATTTTTGGCGCGCTGGAGTTACTGACCAGGGGCAAAGGGCAATCGTTGACGGAGGTGCAGCAGAAGGCCCTGGCCATTGCCCGCAGCGGCATAGACCAGATGTTGAACCTGGTCAACGCCATTCTGGACATCAACCGCCTGGAGAGCGGGCAAATGCCGCTGGAGCGGGAGCCGGTGGCGCTGGCGGAGCTGGTCTCACGGTTGTTAGAATTGCAGGCCCCGGTGGCGGCCGAGAGGCAGGTCCACCTGGAAAACCGGGTGCCGGCCGGGCTGCCGCCGGCCTGGGTTGATGCCCGGTTGCTGCAGCGGGTGCTGCAAAACCTGGTCGGCAACGCCCTCAAGTTTACCCCGGCCGACGGCGTCATCGGCGTGACGGCCGCCCTATTGGACGGTGAGGCGCCGGCGCTGTCTATCACGGTGAGCGACACCGGGCCGGGCATTCCCCCGGACGTCCACAGCCGCCTTTTTCAAAAATTTGTGACCGGCGACCTGATCAACCGGGGCAGCGGCCTGGGGCTGGCCTTTTGCCGCCTGGCCGTCGAGGCCCACGGGGGACGTATCTGGGCGGAGAGCGCCGCGGGCCGGGGGACGCGCTTTACTTTTACGATACCGGTGCAGAGTTAGGGTGGGGAGTTAGAGTTAGAGTGGTTTGACCAATCCCCCTGGCTAAACTATAATCTGGTTATCCTCTGGTCACAAATAAGTGGCGTAGGGACATGAACTATCGTGCCCTTACCGTGAGTATCGGGAGCCCGCCTGGCAGTGGGCTGCCGAACAGGGGAGAAGCAGATAAATTACGAGTTAATGACCACCTATCGAAAACGGAAAGTTGCACTTGCAATGTCTGGGCAGCAGGGGGAGCAAGTGCGGTGACAGAGCCCAGTCTAGAGCCGCCTGGCCCTAGCCGACGACCCTTTCGCGCTTTCAAATCCTTGTTGTGTAGTGACCCGCCGCCACCGGTGGACACCGTCACGCACCCATGCTGCCTGCACCTCTAAATCATGTCCACACTGATTGCGATAGTCGCCCTCACCGCCGTGATGATCTTTTTTACCGGCCTCTACGTGGCGGCCGAGTTTGCCACGGTTGCGGCGCGGCGCACCCGGATCAGCCACCTGGCAGCCACGGGTAACCCGCTGGCCAAAGCGCTCGCGCCGTTCATGGAAGATCCCCGCGCTTTGGATCGCTACGTCGCCGCCTGCCAGTTAGGTATTACCGTTTCTTCGCTGGTTCTTGGCGCTTACGGCCAGAATGTGATCGCCGGCCAATTGGCCGGACCGATTACCCGGTTGCTTCTTTTGTTGCGGCCGTGGCTGGATATTTCTTCCGAACAGGCGGCTGCGGCCATTGCCGTCTCGATCTCTGTGACCGCTGTTCTGATCCTGCTGACCGTGTTGCAGGTAGTTTTTGGCGAGCTGTTCCCCAAGTCAGTCGCCATCCAGTATCCGGAGCGGGTAGCCATGTTTACGGTCTTGCCGATGAAGTGGTCGCTGGCCATTTTCCGGCCGTTCATCTGGTTCTTCAACGGCAGCGGCGAACTGATCTTACGCCTGTTGGGGGTAGATTTGAAGCGCGGCCACGGCCGGGGCGTCCATTCGCCGGAAGAGATTGAAATCCTGGTCACTGAGAGCCACGAAGGGGGGTTGCTGAACGACGAAAAGCGGCAGATGCTGCGCAACGCTTTTCGCCTGCGGGACCTGACCGCTCGCCAGGTGATGGTTCACCGGACGCGGATCATCGCCGCCCCGGCCGGCAGCACTGTCCTGGAACTCATGAACAAGGTGCTGGACGCGGGCCACACCCGCATCCCGCTCTACCAGGACGATATTGACCACATTATCGGTTTCGTCCACGTCAAGGATGTCTTCCGGCTGTATATCCAGGGCAAGGAGAACCTGGCCGAGATTTTGCGGGAGGTCCTCTACGTCCCGGAGACGCTGCCGGTGGTGGACGTGTGGGCCACGTTAGAAAATAAGCGCCAGTATATGGCCATCGTCTTTGACGAGTTTGGCGGGACGGCCGGGCTAATTACCTTTGAAGACCTGATTGAGGAGATTTTTGGCGAGTTGCAGGATGAGTTTGACGAAGAGACGGCGCTGATCTCCCTGGATGCCGAAGGGCGTATTTATCTGCGCGGCGACTTGCTGGTGACGGACGTCAACGAGTACCTGGGCCTGGAACTGCCCGATGAGGAGGCTGATACCCTGGGCGGGCTGGTTTTGAATGCCCTCGGCCGGCCGCCGGAAGTCGGGGATGAGATGACCATCGGCAATACGGCCATTCGTGTCGAGGCCATGGCCGACCTGGGGGTAACAGAAATTTCCTTGCAAAAAGTCCCGGCCGAAGTTTCAGCCCAGGTCGGCGAATGGGAGGTGGCCCGCCATGAGTAGGCTGTTGTTGTTGCTGCTCGTCTTCCCGGCGCTGGCGGTGTGGTCGGCCACCCAGGCGGCCGAAGAACTGCCCGGGTTGGGCACGTTGCTGTTGCCTTTTATCGTCATTATCATCCTGGTGCTGCTCAACGGGTTTTACGTGGCCGCCGAGTTCGCCATTATCGGCGTTCGCCCCAGCCAGGTGGAACAAATGGTTCAGGAGGGCAACCGGCCGGCCCGGCAGGTGCTGGCCGTGTTGGACTCGCCGGCCCGGCAGGACCGCTACATTGCCACGGCCCAACTGGGTATTACCATTGCCTCGTTGGGGCTGGGGATGTACGGCGAGCCGCAAATCGCCCATTTTGTCGAGGCTTACCTGGCTGAGTTTACCGAACTCCCACCCCACGCGGCCGTCATCCAGACGGCCGGCTCGGTGGTGGGGTTGGGGCTGTTGACCTATTTGCACATTGTGATTGGCGAAATGGTGCCAAAGTCGCTGTCTCTAGCTTCGGCCGACCGCTCGGTCCTGTGGGTTGCCCGGCCGATGCGCCTGTCAGAACTTATCTTTGCGGTTCCGGTCCGGGCGCTGAACTGGGTCGGCCGCCTGCTGCTGCACCTCTTCAAGATTCCACCGGCTGAAGGCGAAGCCCGCCTTCACTCACCCGAGGAGTTGGAGCTGATCGTCTCCGAAAGCGCCGAGGGCGGGTTGCTGCACGAGGAAGAGGAGGAGATGATTCGCAACATCTTCGACTTCAGCGACCGGCAGGTAGGCCAGGTGATGACGCCTCGGACCAGGGTCCAGGCCATTCCCTACGACATGCCTCACGAAGAGCTGCTGGAGCTGGTGACGGAAAGCAGGCAGACTCGTTTTCCCGTTTATGAAGGCGACCTTGACCACGTGATTGGCATCCTGCACCTGAAAGACCTGGTTCGCCAGCAATTGCGCAGCCGGGGCAGTTTTGACCTCCGGCTACTTCTCCGCCCGGCCCCGGCCGTGCCGGAGAACCAGTCGGTAGAACGGCTGCTGGCCGCTTTTAAGCGCCAGCGCATTCACATGGCCATTGTCCTGGACGAGTTTGGCGGCGTGGCCGGCATTGTCACCCTGGAAGACCTGGTGGAAGAGATTGTCGGCGAGGTAAGGGACGAATTCGACCAGGAAAAAGAGCCGGTTGTGGAGCTGGCCCCGGGCGTCCTGGAAGTGGCCGGCAATTTCCTGGTAGACGACCTGTCTGAATTCGTTTTCCTGGGCGAGGAAGAAGAGTTGCCAGACGTGGAAACGGTGGGTGGCCTCATTCATACCTGGCTGGGCCGGCCGCCGAAGGTGGGAGACCGGGTGAAACCGCGACATAACCCGGCCGTAACTATGACGGTGCTGGACGTGGATGGGCTGGCCGTGGCCCGGGCCAAAGTTGAGTTTCCCGTTCACGTGGAGGAAGCCGAGAGAGAACAGGAGTAAGTGTCAAGTGTCAAGTATCAAGTACGTGACACCTGACACGTAATTAGCCCGCCAGCGCTTCCTGGACGACCTTGGCTATTTGATCTATTTCAAAGGGCTTCTGGACGCTGGCGACAATACCCTGGTTGAGCAATTCCCGGCCGACTTCTTCGAGGGGGTAGCCGGTAGCAATGACCATTTTGACGGCCGGGTTTTGTACTTTTAACTGCTTGTAGAGAGCGTCTCCTCTCATATCGGGCATGACCAGGTCGCTAAAGACCAGGGCAATCTCTCTGGCGTGCTTTTCAAAGAGCGCCAGGGCCTGTTCACCGTTGGCGGCCGAAAGGACACGGTAACTCAGCGTTTCCAGTATTTCCACAACTGCTTCCCGCACCTGCCGTTCATCTTCGACAACCAGGATCGTTTCACCCGCCCCCTGGGCCGGCGCTTCTCTGGCCTGGGCCGGCGCGATCAGACCAGGCAAGGTTAGGGCTGGTAGATAAATGGTGAAGGTGGTGCCCAGGCCAACTTCGCTGGTGACGTGGATGTAGCCGTCGTGTTGTTTGACGATACCGTAGACCTGGGCCAGGCCCAACCCCGTACCCTGGCCAGGTGGCTTGGTGGTGAAAAATGGCTCAAAGATATGGGACAAATCTTGCGGCCTGATGCCACTGCCGGTATCAGAAACCTCTATTTGAATCCACTGGCCAGGGACCATATCGGGCAGAGGGGGCTTCTCCCCTGGTAGCAAGGCCAATGTTTGCAACCTGACCCGTAATTTACCGCCGTCAGGCATGGCGTCGCGGGCGTTGACCCCCAGGTTCATGACGACTTGCTGCAAGCGCGTCAGGTCGGCGCTGACAACGTACTCTCCCCGGCCGAAGTTCAAGGAAACCTGAATGTTTTCCGGCAGCGTTCGCTCCAGGAGCTTCACTAACTCCCGGAGAAACGGCAGCAGGTCTACCGGGCTGCGAGCCATAACCGAACTCCGGCTGAAGTCCAGGATTTGATGGATAAGGTGCGAGGCGTGTTGGGCCTGGCTGGCAATGACCGCCAGCCGATCGCGCTGCTTGCCGGTTAGCTCCGGGGTATAGCCAAGCATCTGGGCATAAAGGACGATGGAGGCCATGACGTTATTGAGGTCGTGGGCCACGCCGGCCGCCAACTGGCCGACGGTGGCCAGCCGTTGCTGCGCCTGGAGATACCGCTCATGCTCTCGCTCCTCGGTCGTGTCACGCAAGACCACGACCCAGCCTTCGACCTGCGCCCCGGCCGTCAGCGGCTGGGCGGCGACCTCGAAGACCCGCCGCGCGTCGGGAATGAGCACCTCTTGCCAGGGGATGCCCGGCCCCACCGGTTTCAGCAACTCGGCCAACGGCCGGTCGCCGAGGGCGATCACCGCGTCGCCCACGTCTGCCCCAGATAGCAGGGCCAGGTGGCTGCGCGCCGCCGGGTTGGCCATGACCACGCGCTGGGCCGTATCCAGAAACAGCACCCCCTCGGGTATCGTGTCTATAATTTGCTGGACCTGCCTGGCCTGCGACCTGGTCTGTTCGTTCAGTGTCACCCGGTAGATGGCGATGGCGGCGATGTCGCTGACGGCCGTCAACAGGCGGATTTCTTCCGGGGTGATGTCATTTCTGCAGGCAATCCACAACGCGCCGATCGTCTGCTCGCGGGCAGTGAGTGGGACGCAGGCCACAGCGCGCAGCTCGCCAATCACGTCCGGCCTGGTGAAGCGCGGCTCGGTGCTGATGTCGTTGTTCCAGTAGGGCTGGCCGGTGGCGAGTACGTGGCCGCTCAGGCCGGTGCCGGCCGTGACGCGGTCCCCGGTCAGAATCGTCCAGGCGCCGTATCCCTGCACAATCACTGCCTCGCCGGTGGCCGGGTCGCGCATGGCCAGGGCGGCGCCGTCGGCTTTGAGCAGCTTGCTCACTTCCTCCAGAATGACCGGGAACATTTCGCTCCTGGTCTGGGCTACCCGCAGGGCGGCGCTTACCGTGGCAATGGCCTCCAGTTGTTGCTCCCGCTGCTTGCGCTCGGTAATGTCGTGGGCCAGGGTGAGCACGCACTGCTGGCTGGCCAGCTCAATCAATTCCAGAGCGGTCAGCGTGTAGACGATCTCCCCCGTTTTTCGCCGAAAGGAAAGTTCAACACCGTAGACAGCCTGTTTCCCCACCAGCGACCTGGCCAGCCTGGCCTGTTTCTTGGGGTCTGGCCACAGATTCAATTCTGCCGAACTGTGACCAATGATCTCTTCCCGGCTGTAACCCGTCAGGCGGAGAAAACTCTCGTTCACGTCGAGAAAACGCTCATCCGGCAGGGCAGTGAGGCTGATGGCCACCGGGCTGGCGTGGAAGATCCTGGAAAAGCGTTCTTCCGATTGGCGCAACGCTTTCTCGGCCCGGACGCGCTCGGTAATGTCACGAACGATGACGGTGTAAATCTTTTGCCCGCCAATCTCGATCTGGGAAATAGAGGTCTCCAACGGCATCTCGCTGCCGTCGGCGCGCAACCCATAGAGGTTTCCCGAGGCTCCCATCGAGCGGTTGGTGACGCCGGTCTGGCCGAAACGCTGGACGTGTTCCTGGTGGGCCTGGCGAAACCGTTCAGGAATAAGGCGATCCAGGGCTTGCCCGATCATATCGGCGGCCGGATAGCCAAACAGGCGCTCGGCCGCCCGGTTGAAAAGGATGATTTTGTGATCCGCGTCCACGCTGATAATGGCGTCCATGGCCGAGCCGATAATGCCGGTGAGCTGGGTCTGGCTTTCCTGCAGCGCCTCCTCGGCCTGCTGGCGCTCGCGCCGTTCCTCGACCTCACGCAAGGCGCGCTCCACCACAGAAGGCAGCCGCTCCAGCCGCTGCTTCACAACGTAATCGGTGGCCCCCAGCTTCAGCGCCTCAATGGCTCGCTCCTCGCCCAGCGTGGCCGAGATCAAGATGAAAGGGACGTCCGGGCGCTTCCTCCGGGCAATGGTCAAGGCCGACAGGCCGTCAAAACTGGGCAGGGAATAGTCGGCCAGGATCAGGTGGGGGGCAAAGCTCTCCAGCGCCCGGACGAAGGCTGCTTCGCTCTCGACCCGTTGGGCGGTGAAGACCAGGCCGTTTTTACGCAGCATTCGCTCGGCCAGCTCGGCGTCGGTGGGCACATCTTCCAACATCAGGATACGTAGATCTGAATTCATATAGACTCTCTTGGGCCAGGGGTTACGAAGTTTACCAAACCTCGCAGCGCTCTCCCCCTGACTAGGTTGGAGGCGGCAGATTGACGGCCACCCAATAATAACCCAGGCTGGCAATCACCCGGGCGAACTGTTCAAAATCCATGGGCTTGACGACGTAACTATTGACGGCCAGTTGATAAGCCTCGACGATGTCCCGCTCTTCTTCGGAGGCGGTCATGACCACAATCGGCAACGTCCGGGTGCGCTCGTCGGCCCGCAGGCGGCGCAACACTTCAATCCCGTTGACGCGCGGCAGCTTCAGGTCCAGGAAAACCACCCGGGGATTAGGCTCGCCCCGCCGGTAGGCGAAGCTGCCGGTGGCAAAGAGGTAGTCCAGCGCCTCGACGCCGTCCCGAACGACGACCACCCAGTTAGCCAGGTTGTGCTTCTTCAAGGCTCGCAAGGTTAACTCGACGTCGTTGGGATTGTCTTCGACCAACAAAATTTCAATCTCGGCCGTCTTGCTCATCACTCTTTGTTCCTGGGGGAAGGGTGAAGTAAAAGGTCGCGCCCCGGCCCACTTCTCCTTCCGCCCATACCCGGCCACCGTGCCGCTGGATCACCCGGCGAACGATGGACAAACCAATCCCCGTACCTTCAAATTCTTCAGTCGGGTGCAACCGCTGAAAGACGCCAAACAGCTTGTCGGCGTAGCGCATGTCAAAGCCGGCGCCATTATCCTTCACGCTGTAGACGTTCTCAAGCGTACCTTCGTACCCTCCAACTTCAATGACGGCCGTTTTCCGGCCGCGGGTAAATTTAATGGCGTTGGCCAGCAAATTAGCCAGCACCTGGCGGACCATGGCCCGGTCGCCGCGGGCCGGCGGCGGCTTGCCCAGCTTCAGTTTAACCTTTCGCCCAGGCTCGGCCTGGATCAGTTCCTCAAAAACGGTGTTAGCCAGGGTCGCGATATTGACGTTACCGCTGCTCATACTCTGGCGGCCTAGCCGCGAGAAGGCCAGCAGGTCGTCAATTAACCGGCCCATGTTCTGGGCGTTATCCCGAATCACGGCCAGGTAGCGCTGCCCTTCGGCATCCAACTGGGCCCCAAAGTCTTCGAGCATGGCCGTGGCAAAGCCGATGACGGCCCGCAGCGGAGCGCGCAGGTCGTGGGCTACCGAATAGGAAAACGATTCCAGCTCGGTGATCACGTTTTCCAGCTCGGCGTTCCAGCGCTGGAGCTGGTCGTGCCGGGCTGCATTTTCGTAGGCCAGGGCTACCTGGGCGGCTAATGCGATGGCCAGTTGCTCATCGCTGTCGCCAAACTCCTCTGCGCCTAGCTTATCGGCCAGGTATAAGCAACCGTAGGCCCGCGCTGGCGAGGCGACAGGAGCGACGAGGAGGGAATGAATGGCTGGATAATCGGACGGTGGGCCGGCCGCGGCCGGCCCACCGTTCAGGCCGTGCAGACGGCGCGGCCGGCGTTCGGCCAGGACCAGGCCAAACAGCCCCTGGTCGGCGGGCGACTTTCCCAGGCGGCCAGCCGCCTGGGGGTCCAGGCCGCTGGCGTACAACCAACTTAGCTGTTCTCCGGTATCGTCCAGGATGCCAATGGCGGCAACCCTGGCGCCAATGATGTCGCGGGCGGCGCGGCAGAAATTTTCCAGCAGCCGCGCCGGATCATGTTCTAACCCCAGTTGCTGGCCGGCCTCGACCAGCGCTGCCAGTCGCTGGTTGGCTTTTTCCAGCTCGCCCACTTTTTCGACCAGCTTGTCGGTCAGCAGGCGGAGGTGTTCGCGGTCGAACGTTTCCGTAGGCGAAGGCGCGGGCGGAGCCAGGGGGGGCGCCAGCCCCAGCGCCGCTTCGACCGTTTCCAGAACGACCTGCGGCTCGGCCGGCTTGGTCAGGACGTAGTGAACGTCGCAGGCCTCAGCCAGCGCGCGGGCCTCGCCCTGAAGGTAGGTGGCCGAGTAAAAAATGACCGGTGTGGCGGCAACGTCCGGTTCGTCCCGCAACTGGCGGACAAACTCGAAGCCGTCCATCGTCGGCATAAGAATGTCGGCAATGACCAGGTCAGGCCGGGTTGACCGCACGATTGCCAACCCTTCGACCCCGTCGGCGGCCTCCAACAGGTGGTGGCCAACGTAGCCAAGCAGCGTGACCAGGAATTCCCGGTTGGTGGGGCTGTCGTCAATAATGAGGATGGTGGCCATTCTGTTACCCCAGACCCTGCAGGTCTCCCCGGGCACGTTCCGTGCCCCGACCTGCGGGGTCTACGGGTGGTTCAGGCAGGGTAAAATAAAAGCGACTGCCCAGCCCGGGAGCGCTTTCCACGCCGACCCGGCCGCCCAGCTTCTCCACAATGCGGCGGACGATGGACAGCCCCAGGCCGGGCCCTTCCAGGTCTATCTGATCCAGGCGGGTGAAGGGGGTGAAGAGACGGGCCTGGGCCTCCGGTTCCAGGCCGGGGCCGTTGTCCCGGACCCAGAAGCAGACCATGCCATCGCCCTCCGCCGTCGCTCCCAGTTCTACCTGGGGCGGCCGGCCGCCGTACTTGAGGGCGTTGGCCACGTAGTTGACCCAGACTGCCTCGATCCAGGGACCGTGGCCGACGGCCGGAGGCCAGCAGTCGGGCAGCGCGACTTGGCCTTCACATTCTTTTACCAGGTGCTCCAGGCGTTCCAACGCCCCGGCCACGACGTGGCCCATGTCCAGCGGCCGGGTGGCCACCTCGCTCTGGCGCACGCTGGCCAACAGGAGCAAGTCGCTAATAATCTTAGCCATGCTGCGGGCCGTCTGGGTAATCACCCGGGTATACTCCCCGGCTTCCGGAAGTGCGTCGCAACGCTTTTTCAGAAGGTAGCTATAAGTCGTCATAACGCCCAGAGGAGCTTTCAGGTCGTGGGCCACCGTATGGGCAAAGGCATCCAGGTCCTCAATCAGCCGATCACGTTCGATGACCAGCCGTTGCCGCTCGATGGCGTAGCGCAGGGCGCGGGCCAGCAGCGACGCGTCAAGCTGCCCTTTGACCAGGTAATCCTGTGCGCCGGCCTGAACCGCTTCCAGCCCCAGCCTGGCATCGTCCATACCAGTAAGAACGATGACAGGCACGCTTCCGGCCCAGGACAACATCCGGGTCAGCGTTTGCACCCCCTGGCTGTCCGGCAGGGAGAGGTCAAGCAGGATGGCGTCAATGCCGCCCCTGGCCAGCCGGGCCAGCCCGTCCAAGAGGCGGCCGGCGGTGACAAGTTGGAAGGAATCGGGCTGGGCTTCGGCCAGCAGCGCCCGGACCAGGCGAGCATCGCCGGGATCATCTTCAACCATCAAAACGGTGATGGTCTGATTGTTGTTCATCGTCTTTCCCCCTGACCCGCCAAATTGACGCGCTACCCTGATGATGGCGGCAGTTTGACGACAGTAAACCAAAACTCTTCAATGGATTGGACAACCTGGACAAATTGACCCAGGTCAACCGGCTTGGTGATGAAGCAATTAGCGCCCAGGTTGTAGCTGGCCAGGATGTCCTGCTCGCTTTGGGACGTAGTCAAGATGACGACCGGGATGCGCCGCAATTCTGGGTCGGCTTTGATTTCGGCCAGCGCTTCCCGCCCGTCCTTGCGGGGCATGTTCAGATCGAGGAGGATTAGGTCTGGCATGGGCCGGCCGGCGAAGTGCCCTTCCTGGCGCAGCCGGGCCAGGGCCTCGAAGCCGTCCCTGGCGACGCTCAGTTCGATGTTTAGCTTGCTTTCCCGCAGGGCCTCTATCGTCAGCCGCACGTCACCGGGATCGTCGTCCACCAGCAGAACGTGGACTTCATGTCGGGCCAATTTGTTCGGCATCACTACTTTCCCTCACCTGTCACCTGTTACCTGTCACCTGTTACCTCCCACCTGCCACCGCTCACTCATCTCCGGCCGGGAGGGTGAAGTAGAAAGTTGCCCCCTGGCCGGGTTGGGACTCGACCCAAATGCGCCCACCGTCGCGCTCGACGATCCTCTTGCAGATTGCCAGGCCGATGCCGGTGCCGGGATAATCGCCCCGGCCGTGCAGCCTTTGGAAAATACCGAAGATGCGGTCGGCGAATTGTGGGTCAAGACCAATGCCATCGTCGCGGACTGAAAAGAGCCAGCCAGCCGGCGGGGCAACGACCTCTTCAGGGGGGGTGGGCTCGTCGGATCTGGCCGGTTGGGCAGAAACGTGGATGAGCGGCTGTCTGTCGCCGCGAAACTTAATGGCGTTGCCGATCAGGTTTTGGAACAACTGGACGAGCGCCCCGGCCTCAGCCGTGACCGTTGGCAGCGGATCGCTGGTAACCACAGCCCTATTCTCTTCAATGGCGGCCTGCAAGTTGCTCAGGGCGCGCGCCAAAACCACCTGGCAATCCACGGGAGCGAGGGCGGTCGGTAAACGGCCGGCACGGGAATAGCTTAATAGGTCCTGGATAAGATTTTGCATACGCAACGCGCCGTCCACGACGTAGGTGATGAACTCGTCGGCCTCGGCGTCAAACTGGCCGTGGTAGCGATGGGCCAGGAGTTGAGTGAAGCCAACGATCTTGCGCAGCGGCTCCTGCAAATCGTGCGAGGCGACGTAGGCAAACTGCTCCAGCTCGGCGTTGGAACGGGCCAACTCGGCTGTCCGCTCCTTCACCCGCTGTTCCAATTCGGCGGCGTGGCGCTGAATTTCCTCGTAGCGCAGGGCGTTCTCGTAGACCACGGCCACCTGCGCCGCCAGGCTCATGGCCAGCCGTTCGTCCTCTTCGCTAAACTCGTCTCCACCCAGCTTGTTGCGGAAACCAAGCCAGCCATAGAAATGGCTTGGCGAGGTAATCGGGACCCCCAGGTAGGAGTACACCGACGGATGGTCGGCGGGAAGACCCAGGGCACGACTGTCACCACCAGGGTTCCGCCGCCGTAGCGGCCGCCGTTCAGTCATCAAGAATTGATTGACCCCCTCGTTTGGGGATGGCCAGCTCAGGTGAGCTTTGGTCTCGTCGTCCAGGCCGCTGATTTTAAAGTGACGCAGCGCCTCCTCTTCCTCGTCTACGATAGCGGCCACTGCCACCATAGCCCCGATAAGCTGGCGGGCCATCGTCGTGACGTCTTCCAACAACTGCTCCGGGTTGTGTTGGGAGGCCAGGTTTCGGCTCAAATCGATCAGCGCTGCCAGGCGCAGGCTCACGCTTTCCAGCTCGGCCACTTTCTGGGACAGCTTGTCGGTCATCAGCCGCAGATGCTCACGATCAAACTCCTCGGCTGAAGGAGGCCCGGCCGGCGGCTCGGCCAGTCCAAGCGCGGTGTTTATTGTGTCGAGAACCACCTCTGCTTCGGTTGGCTTGGTCAGGATGTCTATGACGCCACACTTTTCGGCCAGCCGGCGGGCTTCGTTCTCGTGATAAGCGGCGGTGTAAAAAATGACCCGGCTATGAGCAATGGCCGGGTCGGCCCGTACCTGGCGGACAAACTCGAAGCCGTCCATCGTCGGCATGAGGACGTCGGCAATAATCAGGTCCGGCCGGGCGGACCGCACGATCTGGAGCCCTTCGGCGCCGTCGGCCGCCTCCAAGAGGCGATGGCCGGTATACTCCAGGAGCGCCACAAAGACTTCCCGGTTGATCGGGTTATCGTCAACGATCAGAATGGTTGCCATGCTGTAAACACAACTCGATTTCCTCTAGCAGTTGCTGCGGCTCGATGGGGCGGGCGATGAAGCGGGCAGCGCCCAACTCCAGGCCCTGCCGGCGGTCCGAGTCCAGCCAGACCGAGCTGGAGATAAAGACGAAAGGGATATTGCTCAACTGTGGGTCGGCCCGCGTCGCCCGGATAAAGTCGAACCCATTTTCAACCGGCATGTGGACGTCGGACAGGATCAGATCGGGCAGGTTGGCGCGGGCCAGGGCCAGCGCCTCGGGCACGGTGTGGGCGGCCACGACTGCGTAGCCGAACGGTTCCAACGTGGTACGAATAACCTCCAGGTTGACGGCGGTGTTGTCCACCACCAGGATGGTGGCCCGCCGGTCGGCCCGGGGCGCGGGCGGGGGTTGGCTGGCCGGTTTAGGGGCGCCGCGCCGCGCGTTCCGAAGGAAGCCCTCTACCTGTTGGACGAAGGTTTCCGGCTCAATGGGCTTGGCCATGTAACCGTCAAAGCCGGCCGCCAATACCCGGTCCCGGTCGCCGACCATGGCAAAGGCCGTCACCGCCACGACCGGGACGTGGCGCAGGGCGGGGTGGTTTTTGAGCTGGCGGACGACCTCGTAGCCGTCTATGCCTGGCAGTTGTACGTCGCAGATGATCAGGTCCACGGCCTCGCGGCGGGCAATTTCCAGGCCGGCCGCCCCCTCGGCGGCCGTCAGCGCCACGTGGCCAAAGGCTTGCAGCAGATAAGTCATCAGCTCCAGGTTAGTAGGGTTGTCTTCAATAACAAGGACTTTAGCCATAGCGGCTCGTTCATTCAGGTATGACCAGCGTAAAAGTGCTGCCCTGGCCATATTCGCTCTCAAAGGTGATGTAGCCGCCCAGCAGGTCGGCCAGCTTTTGCGACAGGTGCAGGCCCAGCCCGGTGCCCTCGTGGCGACGCGCCGTCGTGGTTTCCAACTGGGCGAAAGCCTGGAACAGCCGGGCCTGATCTTCGGCGCGAATGCCGACGCCGGTGTCGCTGATACTGACCTCCGTTAGTGACCGGCCGTTGTCCTGGCGCCGGCCGAGGGTCAGGCCGACCTGGCCTTTCTCTGTGAATTTAATGGCGTTGTTGGCCAGGTTAATGACGATCTGGCTGAGGGCGCGCCGGTCAGTGTGCAGAACGAACTCATCTTCCGGCAGGCGCAGCTCAAAGCGAAGGCCCTTGGACTCGGCCAGCGGGCGCAGAGTGGTGGCCACTTCTTCCAACACCTCCCGGCAGGGGACGGGTTCAAAGTTGAGTTCGACCTTGCCCGATTCAATCTTGGCCAGGTCGAGCAAATCGTTGATCAGCGACAGCAAATGGCGGGCGCTGGCCTGGACGGTTTTTAACTGTTTTTCCTGATCGGCCGTCAGCGGGCCGGCCAGCTTCATCAGCAGCGTGCCGGTGAAGCCGATGATGGCATTGAGCGGGGTGCGCAGTTCGTGGGACATGCTGGCCAGGAAGCGGTCTTTGGCCAGGTTGGCATTTTCCAGCTCGACGTTCTTTTCCTGCAACGTTTGCTCGAAACGCTTGCGCTCGGTCACGTCGCGGGCGGCGGCGAAAACCCCTTGCAGCTTGCCATCGCGGTCAAAGAAGGTGGCCGCGTTGTAAGAAACGACTGTCTCCCGGCCGGCCTTGCTGCGGGCCGTCAGCTCGTAGTTGGTCACCCGCTCTTCGCGCAGGGCCAGCCGGATGCCTTCCTCGGCCCGCTGCGGGTCGGTAAAGTATGTTTTGAAGGGCGTGCCGATCAGTTCCTCGCGGCTGTAACCGGTCAGAGCATCCATTTGCCGGTTGACGTCGGTGATGATGCCCAGCGGGTCGGTGGTCATCAAGGCGTCAATGTTCGATTCAATTAGCGAGCGGGTGTAGAATTGCTGGTCGCGCAATTGCATTTCCAGTTGTTTTTGGGCGGTGATGTCGCGGGCGGCAGCCAGGATGCCCAGGGGCTGGCCGGCGGCGTCGCTGAAAACGCCGGCGTTGAAGGAGACGGTAATACGCCGGCCGTAGCGGGTGATGAGGGTCAGTTCGTAACCGATGACCCGCCGCTCGGCCAGCGTTTGCTCCACGCCGGTGCGGGCCCGCTCCGGTTCGGTGAAGTACTCCTTAAAGCGCGAGTTAATCAAATGCTTGCGCGAGTAGCCGGTCAGCCGGGTCGCTTCCTCGTTAACGTCGGTGATAACGCCGTCGGGGGCAATGGCAAAGAGGGCGTCGGCCGAGGCTTCGATCAGGGAGCGGTTGTAAGCCTGCTGTTCGGCCAGTTGGGTCTGCAGCCGGGCCTGCTCTGAAATGTCGCGGGCGCTGGCAAAGATACCCTGGACCCGGCCGTCGGCCCCGCGGAAAACGGAGGCGTTGAAGGAGACGGTCATCTTACGGCCGGACTGGCTCTTCAGCACCAGCTCGTAGTTGGTGACGACGCCTTCGGCCAGCGTCCGCCGGACGCCCAGATCGGCCCGCTCCGGTTCGGTGAAATATTGCTTGAAGGGGGAACCGATGAGCTGCTCACGAGGGTAGTCGGACAGGCGGCACATCTGCTCGTTGACGTCGGTAATGAAACCTTCCGGGTCTACAGTGATCAGCCCGTCTACCGAGGACTCAATCAGGCCGCGCAGGTAGGTCTGTTGTTCGCGGAGCTGCTCCTCCAGCCGGACCCGGTCGGTGATGTCGCGGGCGCTGGCGAAGATGCCGCGCACGGCCCCGGACGGGTCGCGGAAAACCGAGGCGTTGAAAGAAACCTGGAGCAACCGCCGGGTCCGGGAAATCAGCGTCAGGGCGTATTCGGTGACGACCCCTTCGCGGAAGGTCTGTTCCACCCCGGCCCTGGCCCGTTCCGGCTCGGTGAAGTAATCGGCAAACGGCGTGCCGATCAGCTCGACCCGGGTGTAGCCGGTCATCTGGCATATCCGGTCGTTGACGTCGCTGATCGTTCCGGAGGGGTCTACAGTGACCAGTCCGTCTACCGAAGACTCGATCAGCCCGCGCAGGTAATTTTGTTGCTCGCGTAGCTGCTGCTCCAATTTCTTTTGCTCGGTCACCTCGCGGGCGGCGGCGAAGACGCCCTGTAATTTACCCTCCTGGTCGTAGAAGGTAGCGGCGTTGTAGGAGACGACCGTCTCCCGGCCGTCTTTGCTGCGAGCAGTCAGCTCGTAGTTCGTGACCTTTTCCTGGCGCAGCACCAACTGGATACCGGCCTCGGCCCGGGCCGGATCGGTAAAGTACGTTTTGAACGGCGAGCCAATCAGCTCCTCACGGCTGTAGCCGGTCAGGGCTTCCATCTGTTGGTTGACGTCGCTGATGAGGCCCAGCGGGTCGGTGGTCATCAGGGCGTCAATGTTCGATTCAATCAGGGAGCGGGTGTAGAACTGGGCGCCCTGGAGCTGGCCTTCCAGTTGCTTCTGGGCGGTAATGTCGCGGGCGCTGGCGAAAATGCCGCGTATGGCGCCGGCGGTATCCTTAAAGACGGCGGCGTTCAAGGAGACCGGGACCTGGCGGCCGTCGGCCGCCAGCAGGGTGAGGACGTAGTTGGTGGCGGCGCCCTCTTTGAAGGTGAGGCGGACGCCTTCGACGGCGCGCTCACGCTCGGTGAAATATTCAGGAAATGGGGAGCCAATAAGCTGGTTGCGCCGCCGGCCGACCATCCGGCACATCGTCTCGTTGACGTCGGTGATGGTCATGGATTCGTCTACGGTCACCAGGCCATCTACCGAAGCCTCAATCAATCCCCGGTTGTAGGCCCGCTCTTCGGCCAGTTGGGCCTGCAGTTGGGCCTGCTCGGTGATATCGCGGGCGCTGGCGAAAATGCCGCGCACGGCGCCAACCTGGTCTTTAAAGATGGCGGCGTTGAAAGAGACCAGGATTTCGCGCCGGTCCCTGGTCCGCAGCGTCAGCTCGTAGTTGGTGGCCGCCCCTTTGTCGAGCGTTAGCCGCACGCCCGCGGCGGCGCGCTTGGGGTCGGTAAAGTATTGCTGGAACGGCGAGCCGATCAGTTCTTCGCGGCTATAGCCGGACATGCGGCACATCGTCTCGTTGACGTCGGTGATGGTGATCATCGGGTCTACGGTGATCAGGCCGTCCAGCGAGGCTTCGATCAGACCGCGGTTGTAGGCCCGCTCTTCGGCCAGTTGGGTCTGCAGCCGGGCCTGCTCGGTGATGTCGCGGGCGCTGGCGAAGATGCCGCGTATGTCGCCGGAAGGATCGCGGAAGACCGAGGCGTTGAACGACACGGCCAACTGCCGGGCGCCGCGCGTGGCCAGGGTCAGCACGTAGTCGGTCACAATGCCTTTATCAAACGTTTCACTGACGCCGTCGGCCGCCCGTTCCGCGTCCACAAAATAGTCGGCGAAGGGCGTGCCGATCAGTTCCTCGCGGGCGTAGCCCGACATGCGGCATAGTTGCTCGTTCACGTCCGAGATCATGCCCGACGGGTCTACCGTAATCAGCCCATCTACCGAGGCTTCGATGAGGCCCCGGTTATAGGCCTCGGACTCACGGAGCTGTTGTTCCAGCTTTTTCTGCTCGGTGATGTCGCGGGCGGCGGCGAAGACGCCTTGGAGCCGGCCGGCGGCGTCGCGGAAGGTCGAGGCGTTGTAGGAAACGACGGTCATCCGGCCTTCTTTGGAGAGGGCGGTCAGTTCGTAGTTGGTTACCCGCCCCTCGCGCAGGACCAGCCGGATGCCCTCTTCGGCCCGCTGCGGGTCGGTAAAATACGTCTTGAACGGCGAGCCGATCAGCTCCTCACGGCTGTAGCCGGTCAGGGCTTCCATCTGCCGGTTGACGTCGCTGATGAGGCCCAGCAGGTCGGTGGTCATCAGGGCGTCAATGTTCGATTCAATCAGGGAGCGGGTGTAGAACTGGGTGGCCTGCAGCTCTTCGGTCAGGCGGATCTCGTCGGAGATATCCTTGGAAATGAGCAAAAAGCCAATGGCCTGGCCGGAAACGTCGCGCCGGGGGGTGATGACGACGCGGGCGGTAAAGCGTTGCCCATTCTTGCGGAGCCGGTTGAGCGTTCCTTCCCACTTACCGTCTCGTAGGGCAACGCCCATGATTTCCTGGGGCTTGCCGGCCTCGACGTCCTCCGGGGTGTGAAGAATGGAAGAATAGGCTTTGCCGATAACCTCTTCGGGTTCGTAGCCATACAGCCGCCGCGCCCCTTCGTTCCACAGCAATATCTTGCCGTCCAGGTCTTTGCCAATAACGGAGTACTCGGTGGACGACTCCAAAATGTTGCCAATAAAATCCACCGCTTCCTGAGCCGTGCTGACAATGGCGCTGTCGAAGAGACGAGTTCTTTTAATGAGACCACCTTCAATGGCCGTCTGGGTCATGGCAGACCTTCTTTGCCCGGGATTACCAGCGTGAAGGTGCTGCCCTGGCCATATTCGCTCTCAAAGGTGATGTAGCCGCCCAGCAGGCCGGCCAGCTTTTGCGACAGGTGCAGGCCCAGCCCGGTGCCTTCGTGGCGACGCGCGCTGGTGGTCTCCAACTGGGTAAAGGCCTGGAAGAGCCGGGCCTGGTCTTCGGCCCGAATGCCGACGCCGGTATCGCTGACGCTGATAGTTGTGAGCAGACGGCCGTTGGCCTGGCCCCGGCCGAGGGCCAGGCCAACCCGCCCCTTTTCCGTGAACTTGATGGCGTTGTTGGCCAGGTTAAGGACGATCTGGCTGAGGGCCCGCCGGTCAGTCAGCAGGACGGCGTCACCTTCAGGCAAACGTAAGTCAAATTGCAGACCCTTGGCCTCGGCCAGCGGGCGCAGGGTCGTGGCCGCTTCTTCCAGCACTTCCCGGCAGGCGACCGGCTGAAAGTTGAGCTTGATCTTACCCGATTCAATCTTGGCCAGGTCGAGCAAATCGTTGATGAGCGACAGCAAATGGCGGGCGCTGGCCTGGACCGTCTTCAACTGTTTCTCCTGATCGGCCGTCAGCGGGCCAGGTAGTCTCATCAGCAGCGTGCCGGTGAAGCCGATGATGGCGTTGAGCGGGGTGCGCAGCTCGTGGGACATGCTGGCCAGGAAGCGGTCTTTGGCCCGGTTGGCGTTTTCCAGCTCCAGGTTCTTTTCCTGTAGCGTCTGCTCGAATCGCCTGCGCTCGGTGACGTCGCGAATGGCGGCGGTAACCAGAATGCCTTCTTCGGTCTCCAGCGGGCTGAGGCTGATCTCAACCGGGAATTCGTGGCCGTCCTGGCGCAGCCCATACAGTTCAAGGCCGGCCCCCATCGGCCGGACACGCGGATCGGCGAAGTAATGGATGCGGTGCGCCGGGTGTTTGCCCCGCATACGTGAAGGCACAAGAATTTCAATCGGTTCGCCGAGAATTTCATCACGACCATAGCCAAAAAGCTGCTCTGTTTGTGAGTTAACAAGCGTGATCCGGCCGTCTTTATCCACGATGACAATGGCGTCCGGCGCGGATTCCAACAGCCCTCTAAACTTTTCCTCGGCGCGCTCGGTCAAGGAGCGGGTATAGGATTGGTTCGCCCGCAACTCCTCCGTCAGACGGATCTCGTTGGAGATATCTTTGGAGATGAGCAGAAAGCCGGCCGGCCGGCCGGCGGCGTCGCGCCGGGGGGTGATGACGACGCGGGCAGTGAAACGCTCTCCATCCTTGCGCACCCGGTCAAGCGTTCCCTCCCATTTGCCGTGCTGCAGAGCTGCGTCCATAATTTCGCGCGGCTTGCCGGCCTGGACATCCTCCGGGGTGTGGAGGATGGAAGAATACGCCTGGCCGACGACCTCTTCCGGCTCGTAGCCGTACAGCCGCCGCGCCCCTTCGTTCCACAGCAGAATTTTACCGTCCAGATCCTTGCCGATAATAGAATATTCGGTGGACGACTCCAGGATGTTGCCAATAAAATCTACCGCCTCCTGGGCCGTCTTCACAATGGCGCTGTCGAAGAGGCGGGTTTTCTTAATCGGGCCGCTTTCAGCGGTCGCTTTAGCCATGGCTCACCTGTATCAGGCTGTCATTACGCAAGAATAGTGAAAGCGCGACGAACAATTAGCAACTATTATACTGGCAATTGCCTGAATATTCTGTCGGACAAATCCTACAATTAGGGGATCGCAGGGAGCCGGTGAGGACCCTCACCGGCTCCCTGCGACTAGAGGTTGTAGACTTCGCTGAATTTGGCGGTGGCGTAGCGGAGGAAGGGGTCGTGGCTGAGGGGGCGGCCGGTGGCTCGCTGGACCAGTTCGGCCGGGGTGAATTTGCGGCCGTGCTGGTGGATGTTTTCGCGCAGCCAGGCCAGGAGCGCCGTCGTTTTGCCTTCAGCCAGCTCCTGGCCGACGGCCGGGTCTTGCTGCTGGGCGGTTTCGTAGAACTGGGCGGCGTAAAGGTTGCCCAGGGCGTAGGTGGGGAAGTAGCCGAAGCTGGGGGTAGACCAGTGAACGTCTTGCAGGCAGCCATCCCGGTCGGTGGGCGGAACGACGCCCAACAACTGGCGTATTTTGTCGTTCCAGGCGGCGGGCACATCCGCAGCGACCAGGTCGCCGTTGAGCATGGCCTGCTCCAGCTCAAAGCGCAGGATGATGTGCAGGTTGTAGCTCAGCTCGTCGGCGTCAACGCGGATCAAGGAGGGCTGGACCTTGTTAATCGCCCGGTAGAAGTCGCCGGCCGTGGCCTGGCCCAACTGCTCCGGGAATATCTCTTGCAGTTTGGGGAAGTGGGCCTGCCAGAAACCCCGGCTGCGGCCGACAATGTTTTCGATCATCCGCGACTGCGACTCGTGAATGCCCATCGAGGCGCCCCGGGCCAGCGGGGTGCGGGCCAGGTCGGGGTGCGTGCCCTGCTCATACATGGCGTGGCCGGACTCGTGGAGGGTACCGAAGAGGGCCGGGCTGAGAAAATCGGCATACCAGCGGGTGGTGATGCGGGCGTCGTCCCGCGAAAAGCTGGCGGCAAAGGGGTGAACGGCCGTGCCCAGGTGGCCACGGGAGAAATCGTAGCCGACGGCCGTGGCCATGGCCCGAACAAATTGCTCTTGCCGGGCAATTACGTAGGCCTGGTGAAGGATGGCGTCGTCCAGCGGCCGGCCCCGCTCCCGAATGGCTTCAACCAGGGGCGCCAGGCTCTCTTTCAGGGCCTGGAAAATGGCCCGGACCTCGGCCGTTTTCATGTCCGGCTCGTATTGGTCGAGCAGGGCGTCGTACTTTTCGTCTTCGTAACCGTAATAGCCGGCCATTTCCTGGGCCAGGCCGATGATTTTTTCCAGCCACGGCCGGAAGGAGGCAAAGTCGTCCTTTTCGCGGGCCTGCTCCCAGGCGGCGTGGGCCTGGTTGCTGATCATCGTCCGGCGGACGACGAACTCGGCCGGCAATTTGCGGGAGTCGGCGTAGCTCTCGCGCAGGTAGCGGATCAGGCTGGCCTGGTCGCTGTCGTAACTGGCCCCGTTCAATTCGGCGGCGGCCGCTTCGATCAGCTCGCCCATTTCGTCGGCAGTAAAGGTGGTGTGGACAATCCGGTTCAGCGTGGCCAGTTGCTGGGCGCGGGCCATAACGCCGGCCTTGGGCATATTCACCTGCCGGTCCCAGCCCAGCAAGGCGCTGGCTTTTTGCAGGTCGTTAATTTCGTAAATCTTTTCCAGAAGGGTGTTAAATTTGGTCTCGCTTGGCATTTGTTTCTCCTCTGTAGCCTACAAAAGTCTCTCAAGACTTTTGTAGGCTACAGACCGTAAATTTCGCTGTACTTGGCTGTGGCGTAGCGGACGAAGGGGTGGTGGCTGAGGGGGCGGCCGGTGGCCTGGGTGACGATCTCGGCCGGGGTCAGCTTGCGGCCGTGCTGGTGGACGTATTGCCGCATCCAGTCGAGCAGAGCGCCGAAACGGCCGGCGGCCATCTCCTCAAGCAGGCTGGGGTTTTGCTCAACGGCCGCTTCGTAGAACTGGGCCGCGTAAAGGTTACCCAGGGTATAGGTCGGGAAGTAGCCAAAGCCCATCATCGTCCAGTGGATGTCCTGGAGCACGCCCTGGCGGTCGGTGGGCGGGACGATACCCAGGAACTCCTTCATCTTTTGGTTCCAGGCGGCCGGCAGGTCGGCCACGACCAGGCGGCCGGCCAGCAGGGCCTGTTCCAGCTCAAAGCGCAAAATGATGTGCATGTTATAAGTCAGCTCGTCGGCCTCGACGCGAATGAAACCCGGCTCGACCTTGTTGACGGCTCGATAGAATTGTTCTACGCTGACCTGGCCCAACTGGCTGGGGAAGAACTCCTGGACCCGGGGCAGGTGGACCCGCCAGAAGCCCCGGCTGCGGCCGACGAAGTTCTCCACCAGCCGGGATTGGGACTCGTCCAGCCCGGCCGACGTTTCCTCAGCCAGCGGCGTGCGGTTCAGCGCGGGGTGGACGTTCTGCACGTACATGGCGTGGCCGGACTCGTGGAGGGTGGCGAACATGGCCATACCCAGGAAGTATGGGTCGTAACGGGTAGTAATGCGCACGTCGTTGGGCGACAGGCTGGTGGAGAAGGGGTGGACGGCCGTGGCCAGGTGGCCGCGGTCAAAGTCGTAGCCGACGGCCGTGGCCAGGTAGTGGGCCAGTTGGGCCTGGCGGGCCACGTCGAAGGGCTGGCGGAGGATGCGGTTGTCCACCGCCAGGCGGCGCCGGCCGACGGCCTGGTAAAGGGGGATGAGGGCGTTTTTGGCGGCCTCGAAGATGGCCCGGACGTCGGCCGTTTTGGCCCCCGGCTCATATTTGTCGAGCAGGGCGTCGTACAAATCGTCCTGGTAGCCGTACAGCCTGGCCATTTCGCGGGCCAGCTCGACGACGCGCTCCAGCCAGGGCTGGAAGAGGGCAAAGTTGTCCTCGGCGCGGGCCTGCTTCCAGACGGCCGTGGCCTGGTTGTTGGCGGCCGTCTGCTGGGCGACGAAGGCGGCCGGCAGCTTGCGGGCGCTGGCATAGTCGCGGCTAAGAAAACGGACCAGGCTGGCTTCCAGGCTGTGGTAGGCAACCCCGTTCAGCTCGGCGGCGGCCGCTTCAATCAGCTCGCCCATCTCGTCGGAGGTAAACAGGGCGTGGCTAAGCTTGCGCAGGGTGGTGATCTGGTCTACCCGGTCGGCGTCGCCGCCCCTGGGCATGACCGTTTCCCGGTCCCAGGTCAGGACGCGGGCTGCTTTGCGGAGGTCGTAGATTTCGTGAACTTTTTCGAGTAAAGCCTGGTATTTAGTCGCCATTGGTTCGTCGCTTGCATGAGTGAACAGCCGGAAAGTTTACCCTAAAAAAGCACCCCTGCAATAGCGGATCGCCGTCCGGCCGGGCTAAGTGGGTCTAATTTCCTAAGACAAAATCCTCAGCAGTGCCTGGCACGGGGCAAAGGGCCTTAGATTATCCAGAGTGGTCCTGCCCCGTGCCAGGCACTATGTGAGAAGCAGAGAGAGGGTGAGAGTTAGCGGGGGAAGGAGGCCGGGGAAGGGCGGCCGGTAGCTCCAGTGGAGCATCTCCAGCATGATGTAATCGGCGATAGCCCACAGGCCAAAGCAGCCGATGGAAAAGAAGACGATGGCCACGGCAATGGCGATGACCAGGCAGCTTTGGGCGCAGTGGAAGCCGGTGGCTGGCAGCGTGCGGACCTTGGTTTCTTCGTCGCCGGCCGGGCGGACGCGGCCGGGTGAGGCCGCCGGCCGTGGTTGGGCCGGCGTTGCTTCGACGACCTCGCCATGGCCGGTGCAGCCGTAGGCGGTGCAGCGGTTGCCGTAGGCCCGCCAGCAGTGGACGTGATGGCGGGTGGCGTCCTCCGGGCAGATGACGATCTCTTCACCGGGCGAAAAGGGGTGTTTGCAAAGGGCGCAGGCTTCCCCCAGGAAAGGCGACCGTTTGTCAATTAGAATGGCTCTTAGCGCCGCCATCCAAATGCTCGCAAGATATTCTGGACCAGGTTGTTCCAGAAGTCACGGCGCGCCCTTTCCTGCTGCAGGCGCTTTTCCTGTTCCTTGAGCTGCTGGTTGCGGCCGTTGGGTACGGGGGCGCGGGGCACGTGGACAGGCAGGTCGGCGTGGCGGATGACCAGGCGGGCGGCGGCCGGCACGCCATAGGGGCGGGCCTGGCGGTGGCCGCAGCCCAGGATGGCGCACTTGCTGCCGTTTTGCTCCCAGCAGGCGGCGTGGTAGAGGGTCTGGCAGTTAGCGCAGACCACCGGGGCCAGGGCCGGCGCATTCACGTTGTTCTCCACGGCGCTGGCGCAAATCGGGCAGCTCAAACTCAGCCGGTTGGCCTCGGCAATGTCGTCGGCGGTGATGCGGATAAACTGTTCTTCGTCGTCCATAGTTGTTATTGGTAATTGGTTAGTGGTAACGACCACTAACCAATTACCATTTTACCACGAATCCCCCGCCCACTCAGGCCAGGGAAATTCGTAACGGTCTACCCGCGACTTATAGCGGTCCCAGCAGAAGAAGCCGCTGCGCCGGGCCAGGGGGTCCAGCACCAGGGCGACGTGCCAGATCTGGGTGAAAAAGTTCTGGTGAATGAACTGGTCCATGCTGGACAGGAAGATGCCAAAGCCAGGGTGAGTGTGATACCAGCCGACGATGACGGCCGTTTCGTCGGGATACATTTCGGCCAGCTTATCGTTGACGTAGCGCCAGCTTTCCGGCGTGTAGGTGACGCTGGCCCCTTGCATCTTGGTGTGCCTGGCAATAATGGTGTCGCTGACGTGGACGACGTAGCGGCCGTCCGGCTGCTTTTCCGGCGGCGGGCCGATCAGGATACCGGCCACTTCCCGGTCCAGGCTGGTCAACGAGTGGGCCTGGGCGTCGCGGAAGGCCGGCTCGTTCATGAGGATGTCCACGGCCGTCCAGGTGGGGTGGTGCAGCGGCCGGCGCTTGCCCAGGATGCGGACCCGTGAGGGGACAGCCACTGGCGTCTCGGCCACCGGTGGGGCCTCGCGCTCCTGGTAGACCGGCTCTGATTCGGACACCGAGACTTCCGGTTCCAACTCTTCGGCCTCTTCTTTTGAAGTCGCTTCCTCTGTAGCGGTTTCCTCTGCAGGAACTTCCTCTCCAGGGGCGGCCGGGGTTTCCAGCCCAGGCGTTGTTTCACCGGCCGGGGGCGTGGCCTCGGCCTCAGTCGCCGCTTCCTGGGCCGGCTCCGGGAAGACGATAGCATGCTCCAGCATACTTTCGACCGGCTGCGGCGCGTCGGCCGCGTCCAGGATGGTCACGTTGATCTGGGCCGGCTCCTGGCGGGCCAGGTCGGCCAGCCGGGCGTTTTCGTACTGGGCCAGGATACCGGCCTCGACGGCGTCGGCAAATTGCTGCAGCTCGGCCAGGGTGCAATCACGCAGCGGCTTGACCCGGCCGTTGCCTACGGCTACCGGCGCGGCCGGAGTGAGGGTCACGACCAGATTGACGGCCTTGTCCGCACCCGGCAGCGAAATGGTAATAACGGCAGCGTAGGTTGGTTCGTTTGGTTCAGTCATCATCTTGTGTTCCGTGTCAAGTGTCAGGTGTCAAGTGCCAAGTAGAACGTGACACTTGACACTTGACACCTGACACTTAGTTAAGCAGCCGCTCCAGCAGCAGAATTAAACTAATGAGCAGGCTGAGGCCGCCCAGGATCGCGCCCACCCAGGGGCTGATCGGCGGCAGGGCCGGCCAGCCGGTGGACGGCAGGTAGACCTGGCTGGCCAGGAAGCCATCCGGCGCCCCCTGGCGCCAGACGGTCGTCCTGACCACCCGCCAGTTGGCCACGCTGCCGGCCTGTTCGTCCAGGAGTTCATAATAACCATTCAGCGGGGCCAGCTCGTACTCCGGCTCGCCGCCGGATGTATCGCTGTCCGGCGTGTCGTCGCCCGGCGTGTCGCCGGGCGCGCCGGCCGGGCCGGGCTGCCAGCCAAAGAAAGAGCCCTCGTTGCGCACCGGGTCCAGCACCAGGCCGACGTGCCAGGGCAGGACGAAGGCGACCGAGTGGACGACCACATCGTCGGACGAATAAAAGACGCCCAGGTCAGGGTGGGTGTGGAACCAGCCGACGATCTGCAAGGTCGGGTAGCGGGCAGTGCGGTCCTGGTGCAACTGGGCCCAGGCGTCGGCGGTGAAGGTAAAGTGGACGGGGCCGTGGTCGTCGGTGACGACCGGCAAGGCGGCCAGGACTTCGACTACAATCCGGCCGTTATCCTGGCTGGCGTGGCCGAGCAAGACGCCGCCCACTTCGCTGCGCAGGTTGCTGGCCCCGTGGGCCTCAATTTGCCGCAGCGCGGCCTGGCCAACGGTGACCTGTACCTGGCCAGGGGCCGGCTCACGGCCGTGCAGATGGACGGCCGCGCCGTTCAACCCGCCGGGCCGGGCCGGTCGCTGCGGCAATCCTTCCAGCTCCGGCCGGCCGGCCGTCACCGTAGCCTGCTGCCCGACAACAGGCTGGGCGGTGACAGGTTGCCCTCCCGAGGGGTTGGCTTCCCTGGCGGCGGCCAGATCAGAGGATGTTGATGCCGAGGTCATTCGTTTCCTCGTCCATCATGATCACGATCTGGTCTTCCAGCGACTGGCCCTTGAGCGGCCGGCTGTCTATGGGGAAGAGGTGCTTATTGCGTAGCGCCCAGGCGGCCGCCTTGGAGTTCATCGGATCCTTGGGGCCGAGGTTTTTATACTGCACCATCTCGCCCAGGGTTAACAGCAGTTCATCCAGCGTCTTGGCCGGCCACCAGGCCCCGATGCAGACCGCCCCCGTGCTGTGAATGTTGGGATGGAAAATGGGGGTGAGCCATTTCAACTGTGGCTGCTTGAGCGGGTACTCGGCGTGCAGGTAGATGCTGACTTCGTGCAACTCCCGGTAAACCGGCGTTCCGCCCGGAGACAGCTTTTCCACACCCCGGCAGGTGAACCGGATCAGATATTTCTCCGGCGGCTCACCTTCGGTGGCCATGATATGGATGAGATCGCTGCGGTTGACCAGGTCACGCAGGCGGTTATGGTCGTTGCGCAACCGGGTTTCGCGAATGTCGAAAGACATAGGTTTAACTCTAACTCAAAACTCGTAACTACTCAGCCTCTCTAGCTGTGGCCGGTCTCATGACCGGCCTGAGCAGTTACCAAAACTCCAACTCCGTTAGCCGGCCGTTACTTCCGGGAACAGGCTGAGGATGTCGTCTTCGGATACGCCGGCGTCGCTCAGGGAATCATCGTCGGCCAGGCGCTTGCCGGAGGCCCGGTGGTCCAGGCGATAGGTGATGGGGTTGGCCCCCTGGTTGGTGGGCAGGCCCATCTTGCTGACCAGGGCCGGGATCAGGCGGCGCATCGGCACGTCATCCGGTAGCTCAACCGGGGTTTTCTTCGAGCCAGTCGGGTCGTAGATGATTACTTTCACACTAGCCATTTTTACTAACTAAAGCCTCCATTGTTGCTTACATAACAGGTATTGAAAGGTATTACGAGAATTGGGGCTATTAGGTTGCAGGTGTCAGAGCGCTCTGACACCTGCAACCTAACCTCACTTAAAGCGTAAAAAGATTTCTTTGTCGCCGGTCAATTCCAGATAGAGCCGCTCCCGGCCGTTGCGGGCGCGAATGATGGCCAGCGGCGGCACGTCAAAATCGGCCAGGGAAAGGTCCAGGTACTCTTCGTCGCCGGTGAGGCGGTGAGTGAGGCGCATCTCGCGCCGGCCGCCGCAGGCCGGGCAGGCGAACTCGCTCTCGTAGAGCCGGGCCATTCGTTTGAAAACGGGCGTCTCCCGGCCGCACTCCGGGCAGCGCATGGCGACGACCATTTCGCTGTCGAATTCTAGCACACTTTCCGGTCCCAGGCGCTCCCGGGCCAGGTTCAACAGGTCGCACAGGGTGGCGCCGGTGGCGGTGGCGCCGGGCAGCTCTTCGATGGGTTCCAGCCGGGAATGGCTGAGACACTCTTCTTTGACCGGGTACTCAGTGGTGTAGACGTCGTTGGTCAGGCCGTTGATCATCAGCGCCTTGCCCGGCTGGACCTCCAGGCCATGAATGAGCTTGAGCGCTTCCTGGGTCTGGAAGGCGGCGACGATGGAGGCGCTGGTAGGGGTGGTGGGCACTTTGCCCTGGAGGATATTTTCGCGGGCCAGCAGCGGGCAGGAGTAGCGCAGGCTGATCAACTGGTAGTCCTGGTCGGTGAGGGTGCATTCGTAGCAGGCCCCCTGGCCAGGCCAGAAGACGCGGACAATGCCCATCAGCTCCTGGATGGCGCCGTCCACCCAGGGCCGGCCGGTGGCCCAGCTAAAGCGGTTCAGCGACAGGCGCGCCTCGCGGTTGTCCAGGCAACCGATGACGGCGTCCACGTGGCGAAAAACGCCCAGGCCCATCTCGTAGTTGATGTCGCCGTGCCAGGCCTTAACGTTAACGTCCGGGTTCAGCTCTTTGACGGCCGCGGCGGCGACTTCGGCTTTGCGCCGGCCGCGATCCGTGGTGCGAAAGAGCACCGAGCGGCTCAGGTTGCTGTCCTCGATGGTGTCGAAATCGGCAATGAGCAGGTTGCCAATGCCCATGAGGGCCAGGTTCTTAATCACTTCGTTGCCGAGCGCGCCGGCGCCAACCACCAGGATGGTGGCCTGGCGCACCACCTCCTGCTGCCACCAACTGATGTAGCCAAACGTGTGGTAGCGGTCGGTGTCGGGGTCGGTAATGATGATGGTTTCGGTCATACACTTTCCTTAGCGAGTACACCCCTATCGCCCTCGCAGCCGGGCGGCCGGGGCGGAGATGAAGTTTTGGGTGGCGACCAGGGAGCCGTCGGGGGTGTAGGCCACGCCGATGCCGACGTGGGTCCAGATGGGGTTGAGCAGGTTGCCGCGGTGGTTGGTCAGGCTGCGGGGCTGGTTCATGAAGGCGTTGTGGATGTCGTGGACGGCCTGGGCCATGTTGGTCGTTTCGCCGTAGACGATGCCGATGTTTTCGCCACAGGCCACGTAGCCAACGCCGTGGCGCTCAATGCGGCGGGCAGCGGTGATTCCTTCGGGCGTCACGTGGGCCACGTACTGGCGGCGCAGCATGTCGGCCGAGTGGCCCCGAGCGACGGCCGCCAGGCCGTCGTGCCACTTCAGGCGGGCCGTGCCCAGCCAGCCGGGCAGGTTGTGCTGCCGGGCGGTGTTGACCAGGGCAAACATCAGCGTCTCCAGCTCCCGCAAATCGGCCGTCGTGCTGGCCTGGGGTGGGGTGGGCGTCAAATCTTCCCGGGTAATGGTCAAGATGGCTTCATTGCGCCGGGGCGGGGCCGGTGGCGGCTCGGCCGGAATCTCGTCTCGCGTAATGGTGATAATCTCGGTCATCACCGGCCGGGCGCGGGTCAGCCGCTGGGCGCGGGCAATGTCTTCTTCGGTCAGTTGCAGCCAGTCGTCACTCATGTGGATGTGTCAAGTATCACGTGTCATGTGTCAGGTAGCGAGTTTGCGAGTATGCACAGCACTTGCCACTTGCCCCTTGCCTCCTTGCATACTTGCCCCTTGCCCCTTAGCCTTGCGCGTTCAAGCGGCGGTAGAAGGGCAAAGTAAAGTAGGTCCGGTCGGCGTTGAGGGTGATGGATTTGCGCTCGACGTCGCCGCCGGCGTCGCGCGGCCAGGTCACGTCCACGTCGTAGGTCAGGCCGGCATGCAGGCGAACAGGCAGCTCGCAGACAAACTTGCCCTCGCGGTCGGTGGTACCGGCCACGTAGCTTTTGATGCCGTGGCAGGTGACGCGCACCTGCAGGCCGTACAGGCCGGGGCCGTCCGGGTATTCCTGGACCAGGATGTGCAGCTTGGTTGTCTTCATTTCCTCCTGGCCCAACATTTGCCGCAAGGCCACGGTCAGGCTCGGCCGGGACTCGACCGACGAATTGGGCATGAGCACGGCCGAACCGGGCAGGGGAGTGGGCGGCCGGCGGCGTTCGGGGGTCAACTGTTCCTGGCCGATGGTGATCGGCGGCATGCGCACCGGGGCGTCAGGCGGCCGCGGCTCGGCCGGCAAATCCTCGTTGGTAATGACCAGCGGCTCGCCCCGGGCGGGAGTGGCCGGCGGCGATTCGGCCGGGTCTACCTGTATCATCTCGCGGGCCACTTCCGGGTAACGCACGGGAATGGGCGGCCGGAAGTGGGGCGGCAGCGGGGCAATAGGCGCTTCTGGGCGCAACGCTTCCAGGCTACGCGCCCCGGCCGGCGCCTGGCTCAGCTTGCGGCCCAGCTTGTCGCGCTCGGTGGCGCTGCGCTGTACCTGCTGGCGCAGGTAATGGGCGGCCCGTTTCAGGAGTTGTCCGGCCGGGCTATGGGCGCCGGGAGGCGAGGCCGGGTCGAGCTGGTGGAGCAGATAGCCACTTTTCCAGGCAAAGGCGGCCACGGCCAGCGACAGCCAGGGAATCGTGGCCAGTGCGGCGGAGCCGGCCGGGCTCGGCCCGGCCAGGGCGGCCACTTGCGGCTCGACGCCCAGGGCGCTGTCCTTGAGCAGATCGTAGAGGGCCACCCGGGCGACCGAATCGTTTTCCACCAGCCGGGCAAAGTCGTTCAGGGTCGGGTCGTCAACGGCCGCGGCGGCGCGCAGCAGCGCTTTGGCCCGCGACTCGGTGAACTCCGGGGGATTTTCCCCCCCGCTGTTCAGGTCGCTAACCAGCCACTCCCGCAGCCGGCCGGCAAAAGCAGCCAGGTGCTGGCTGTCCGGCAGCGATTGAATCGTTTGAAGAGCAGAATCTTCTGTCATGAAAATCGTTTATCCTCTTGCCATTTGCCTGCTTGCGCACTTGCAAACTCGCCAACTCGCCAACTCGCAGACTCGCTAACTCGCAAACTCACATCAGACCGGCAACTTCGCTTCCAGCTTGTGCAGGCCATCCCAGACGCGCATCAACTCTTCCACGTCGGAGACGGTTTCCAGGTCAATTTCCATCGCCTGGCGCAGCTCGTCCTTGTGCAGGTTGCGGTCGTGCTGCTTGATCATCGGCTTGACCAGGTGGTTGTTGAAGTCCCGCTCCACCCGGGTCGCTTCCAGCCAGAAGAGACGGCGCAGGCGGGGCAGCAACTCGTCGTCGCTGAACAGGTCGTTGATGATCTCGCTGAAGATTTTGTTGGTCTTGAGGGCGATGTTGTCCAGCTTTTCGGCGTAGCTCGTTTCCAGGTCGCCGTAGCCGCCGGGGGCAGATTCGCCGGGCAGCCGGATGTCTACCTCGCCGGCCGCCGGGCTGCCGTCGAGAATGTTGATGACAATATCTTCCTGGGCCACTTCCGGCTCGGCCGCGCCGCCACTGGTGGCGTTGACCGCGCCGCGCACCCGCTGGGCGGCCGAGCTGTTAAGAACAGCCTGGGCCTGGCTGGCCAGCTCGCGGCGAACGATGTCTACGCCGTGCAGGACCACGTCCAGCAGCCGGTCGTCTTCAGGCAGGGCCAGTTCTTGTTCGCCTTCCCGGACGCGGTGGTGAATGGAGCGTTCCGGCTTGACCAGCTCGTACATGGTCGCCTGCTGGCAGACGTGGCGGAAACTCTGGCCGACCCGCTCGACCAGGCGCTGGTAGGCCTCTTCCAGGTTGTAGACCGCGCCAGGGTCGCCCGGCAGGGTGTAGTTGTAGGCCTGGCCGTAGGTGGACCGCTGCAAGCGGCCGAGCACGTCGTGGCCTTCCAGGGTGCGTTGCAGCTCGCTGGCCATGACTTCGGCCACTTCCGGCATAAAGTTAGACACCGCTTCCTGCATCACCAACTCCACCTGGTAAAGGATGCGCTTGATCGGCACTTCAATGCCGCTGGTGCCCCAGACCAGGTTGTCGTAAGTCACGTCGCGGTCGTCCCAATGCTCGGTCCCGTAACTTTCCAGTAGCGTTTCTACCTCGCGCTGGACGGCGTCCTGGACCATGCTGCGCACGCCGCTTAAAGTGGGCTGCAACAGGTTGCGGAAACGCTCTTTACTGTTGGTGCGCTGGCTTAACTCTAACAGAGCGGCGTGGAAGGCGCGCGGCAACTCTTTCTGCTGCCGGGCCAGGACGTTTTCGTAACGCCGTTCTTGCAGGCTTTGCCAGCTACTGGCAAAGGGTGGGTGAACGCCCCGGGCGGCCAGTTGTTTTTCGTAGTAGAAGCGCAGCGATTGCAGGGCGTTGCGGACGCGGGTGCTGGCTTCGCGCAACTGGCCGCGGACTCGCTCGGTCTGGATGAAATCAATCAGCCGCTGCCGCAGCAAGGGCACCTCGCTCAGCGCCAGGAGCGCTTCCTTCGTGTCCGGGTTGAGCGGGTCGCTCTTGTCCACGTTGCCCAACTGGTCGGCAAAGACCTTGAGGATGCGCTCGGTCTCGCTGGCAAACTCGGCCGGCGCGTGGTCGGGGTCCTGAACGTAAAGGGCCGGTGGGGCCATGATCAGGAAGTACGGCCGGTTGCTGCCCCGGTTTTCGTACCGCTCCCAGTAATTGGGGGCAATGTAGCGGGTCACTTCTTTGACTTCCCGCTCGCTTTCCGGCAGGCCGGCGTTCAGCCGGTCGAAAGCCTGGCGCACGTTGGCCCCGTTGACGGCCAGGAAGATTTTGGCCGCTGCCTCGTCCAGGTCGCTGCCGCTGAGGCCAAAGAGCCGGTTTTCCTTGATCCAGTTGACGGCCGAGAGGGATTTCATTTCGTCCACCCGCTGCCGGCCGGCGTCGGTGACCAGGACAATCATGGCGTCTTCGCGCTTCATTTCCTCCAGGGTAATGGCCTCGTGAAGGCGCATCCCCGCGCCCAGGCCCGGCACGTCTACAATACGCAGATAGCCGTTCATGAGCAGGTTAGGCTGGCCGGCGCGTGGCTGGAGCTTAAAGGTAGCCGACTTGACCAGACGGATCTGGCGCTTCTTGCTGCCCTTGAAACCATCTTCGCGCAGGTGGGTCAGGGCTTCTTCGTTGTCCAGGGCAAAGGCCTGGGGCGGAGGTGGCCCGTTGGTGAAGAGGTCTTTGTGGGCCTCGTAGGTATCCAGACAGTCTACCAGGATGTCCAGGTACTCATCCTGCTCGGTCTTGGCCTCGTCGCGGCTGTCTTCCTTCATCTTCTGGATGGTCTCGCGAGCCTGGTCCCGCTCTCCGGCGTTGGTGACGTCAAAGCCCTCGATGCCGGCTAACTGGCAGAGGCGGCGGACGCGGCTGGCAAATTCGTCCCGGCCCCAATAACTCAGGGTCAGGGACTCGGCCTCGCCCTCGGCCGCCTGCTCGATGTAAATGATCGTGCCGGTGACGGCGGTAACGGCCCCGGTGGGCAGCAGGTTGCGGCTGAGCAGGGCGTTAATGAGCGTGCTCTTGCCCACGCCCGTGCCGCCGAAGAAGACGAGAGTATAGGTGCGTTGGGCCAGAATTTTTTGCGCTTCGTCCACGCTTTGCTGGGCCTGGGGGACGGCCCGGATGAGGTAATCGCGGCTGGCGTCTATCGTCTGCTGTAACTGGACCCATTGCTCGACCTGGGAGGCGCTAATGTAGGGTAGTTTTCCAAGAGATGTGCGCAGTTCGCCGTATTTGTCACTGTGCTGTTTAGGACTCATGGTTGATTTCCTTCCTTCAAGATTGTGAACAACATGCCTGTGCTGCCGGGTTTCAGGAGTTGTCCTGGACAGGGGACGATTGTCGCGCCTGCCACGCCGGCACACTACCACCTATTACGTTTTGTTGGCGCAAAGGTTGCAACGAAAGGAGACGAGTTTTGGTGCTGCATCGTGGCGCGAGGCGAAACCCGAGTTCGGCCGCCGAACTCTTTTCGCTCTGCCAAATCGCGTGACAGAGTACAGCCGGCCGGCGTCACTCTTCACTTTGTTGATCACGCATGGACTTGATTTGCTCTTTCAAGGACTTAAAATAATCGCTGCCGGTGATTTCGGAAACTTCCTGTTTGCGTTTGGTTTCGTCAATTTCAATGCGGAGCTGGGCAATTTCCTGGCGCAGCTCATTCTCTCGCTCCTGGACCCGGGCGGCCATTTGGGCAAACTCGGCCGCCAGCGTGGCCAGGGTCTGGTCCTGATACTTGCCGTTGCGCTCCACCGTTTCGTGGTACTCACCCTCGGCGACCTGCTTGACCCAGTGGCGGACCTCGTCCAGGAATTGATGGGAGCCATAATCGCCCTGGGTCACCCGGCCGACCCATTGCCGCACTTCATTCAGAAACTCGGTGGTGTAGCGAATGCGGTCGCTCAGGCCGTACATCACGGCGTAAGCCATGTCAGGGTCTTCGCGAATAAGCTGCCGGAAGGTGTTGCCGCTGAGAACGTAGACGGCGGACGGTTCCAGGGCGCGGGCGCTCAACGAGCGCGGCTGGCGGTCAATGAGGGCCATTTCCCCCAGCACGCCGCCGGTGCGAAAAATGCGGATGGGCTGTTCCTGGCCCGGATTTTTGTCGTCGGGCGCATAAATCGCGACCCGGCCGCTTTCGACAATAAACAACTCGTCGCCCGGATCACCCATGTTGAAGAGCACTTCTCCCGCCTGCAAATAGCGAGTTTCCAGGCTGGCCTCAACTTCCGCCAGGCGCTCCTCAGCCAGCCGGCTGAACAGGTAATTGTGTTTAAGGGCCACAGCTTCTCGCATACGTTTCTCCTCGTAAAATAGCTATCAGCTATAAGCTGCCAGCTATCAGCTTTCAACTGCCAACCATCAACCGTCAACTATCAACTATCAAGCCTCAGTCCTGATTATAGTCTACTTTGAGCCGGACGCGTACTTGCCTGGCGGGGCAAACCTCCCGGAGGTTCACAACCTCCGGGAGGTTTTTAGGGCAGGATGGTGGCTTCGGGGCGGAAGAGAAGGGCGGTGCGCAGAATGTCATCGTAATAGCGCCACTGCCAGGCCGGCCAGGGGCTCTCGTCGCCAGCGGCCAGCAACGCCAGGGCCTGGTCCACCAGACGCCGCTCGGCCGGCATCGGCCACCGGCCGGCGGCCAGCAACTGGCTGGCTTTTTCCAGGTTCGACCGGGCCGCCGGGAGATCGCCGCCAAACCGCCACTGGCCCTCGGCCCGGCGATAAGCGACCAGGGCCGCGCCGGCCGTTCCGGCGTCGTTAGGCAGCGCCTCGGCCGCCTGGTTGTAAAAGGCCAAAGCCCCGGCCGGGTCGCCCTGCTGGAGCGCCCGGTCACCCAGGCGGCAGGCAGCCAGGATAACGCCGGCCGGCCGTTCAAAAGCAGTATACGCTTCCAGGGCTGTGGACCAATCGCCGGACAGGTCGGCCAGCAGGGCCTGGACGCCGGCCGCCCAGGGGCTATTCTGGCGGCTGGCCAGTTCCAGGGCAGCCCGGACCTGTTCCCCGGCTTCGGCCGGCCGGTCGCGCCAGGCCATCCAGGCCAGGGTCGCCCGGGCCGCTAATTCCTCGGCCTGGCCAGGCTGCCCGGCCAGGACCTGGGTCGCGTAGCCAGTGGCGGCGGCCGTCTCGCCCTGGGTGGGCAGGGTGAGGGCCAGCTTCAACAACAGGCCGGTGGGCGACTCCAGGCCGGCGGCGGCCAGCGTGTGGCCGGCCGAGACGTAAGCCCAGGCGGCGGTGGTCGGGTCGTCGCCGACCAGGGCCACGTCGCCCTGGGCCTCGTGAATTTGGGCCTTCAACAAGGCGCTGTTGCCGCCGGCTTCGGCCTTCGGCAGCCGGGTGACGGCCGCCATAGCCCGGCCATAAATGGTGGTCGCCTGGGCATAGGCAAAACGCTGCCGGGCTTTGTGGCCGGCCAGGAGCAGGTAACGGGCGGCCGGCAACCATTGCTGGGCCTGCTCAAAGTGATAGGCCAGGAGTTCGGCCGCCTGTTCGCGGTCGCCGGCGTGGCGCTTTTCCAGGTAGGCGGCCAGAACGCCATGCTGGTCGCGGCGGCGGCTGAAGGAGAGGCTGTTGTAAATCACTTCGCGAATGAGCGTTTGCTGGAAGACGTAACGGGGGTCGTCGCCCGCTTCCGTTTGCAGCGCCAGCCGGGCCTGTTCCAGCCCGGCCAGGGAGGTGCGCAGGCTCCTTTCGTCCAGGTCGGGCGCGGTGAGGGCCAGCAGTTCGCCGCAGGCAAAGCTGCTGCCAATTATGGCCGCCGCTTTGACGACGTCGCGCTGATCAGGTGAGAGGCGGTCAACGTGGCTGAGCAGCAGCTCCTGGACGGTGGTGGACTCCTGCAGCCGGTTTTTGAGCTGGGCCGGGTCATGCTGGCCGCTGCATTGGATCCAGTCCACCAATTCCAGGACATAGAGCGGGTTGCCGTGGCTTTGTTGGTGGATAACCTCAATAAGTTCAGCCGGGGGGTCACTGTCCAGTAAATGGGCCACCAGGCCGGCCGTGCCCTCCGGGGGCAGGGGGCCAAGCGCCAGCAGGCCGGCCCCGGCCGGCGGATCGCTGCCCTCCTGGCGCTTAACGACCAGGATGAGAATGGAAGCGTTGTCCAGCCGCTGGCTCACGTCGTCCAGCAGCGCCTGCGAAGCGGCGTCCAGCCATTGGGCGTTTTCAAAGAGCAAGAGTAGTGGGCCGCGCGCCGAGAGGTGCCAGAACAGGCCGTGCATGGCCCGGTAGAGCCGGACCTGCTCGCGGGCGGCAATCTGGCTCTGCAGGCGGCGCCAGAGCTGGCCGGATCGCCCCTGCTGCCGCTCCTGGGCCAGTTGCAGCAGGTTGGACCGCCCGGCCGAACCCTGGCCGTCGCCGCCAGCCGGCCCGGCCGTTTCCTTTTGGGCGGCCAGCTTCTGGCCCAACTGGCCGAACAGAGACGAGCCGCGCGGCGCCTGCGCTGGCGCGGCGGCCGGGGCAGGTGGCTGGCCCAAAGCCCGGCTGGCGCCGCCGGCGGCCTGGCTGCGGACGCCCAGCAGATTGGCCAGCGGGCGGGTGTAATCATCGTTGTCCAGCCCTAACCCGGCCAGCAGGTGGTGGAGCTTCTGGCTGGAAACGTCACGGTTATCGCCGCCAGAGATGCCGGCCAGGTTTTGCAGCAGGCTGATCCAGGGAACGTAGGGCGAATCGGCGGTGTAAGAATAACACTCGCTAAAGAGGACCCGGTAATCGCGGGCCAGGGCGTAAGCGACCAGGTCGTCGGCCAGGTGGCTCTTGCCGCTGCCGGCCGGCCCCTGGATGGCCAGCACAGCCCCCTGGCCCAGGGCCGCCTGCCGCAGGGCGACCCGGCCGCGCGCCACTTCCCGGGTCCGGCCGAACAGCGGGCCGCGGCCGCGCCGGCGGCGGGCCAGGGCGTCGTCCCGGCGGCCTTCAACCTGGAAGATGGGAATGGGCTTGCTCTTACCCTTGACCCGGATAGAGGGCAGGGCCGTGGCGGCAAAGTGGTCCACTACGGCGTCGTAAACGCGCTGGCTAAGTAAAATCAGGCCGGGTTCGGCGGCGCCCATCAGGCGCGCTGCCAGGTTCACGTCGTCGCCCATGACCGTGTATTCGCGCCGGGTGGACGAGCCGACCTGCCCGGCAAAGGTCAGGCCCTGGGTGATACCCAGGCGCTGTTGAATAGGCGGGCCTTCCAGATCGGGCGGGAGCTGCCGGGCCAGCGTTTGCCGCCAGTCGTCGTTCAGCTCGGCCAGGGCAGCCTGCATGGCCAGGGCGGCGCCGACGGCCCGTTGGGGATCGTCCTCGTGGGCGACCGGCGCGCCAAAGAGGATGAGCATCTTGGAACCCTTGCTGTAGGGGTCAATGCGGGTGACGACGCCGCCGTGGGCGACAATGACCTGGTGGATGGCCTCAAAATAATCGCTGAACATCCGGGCCACGCGGCGCGCCCCCAGGTCGCCCCAATGAGCCAGCAACGCTTCAAAGCCGGTGACGTTGGTGAAAATAACGGTGGTCGGCCGGAATTCGCTGGGGACGCGCCGCTGCCGGGCGCTACTAATGATAGTGCTGACCAGCTCCTGGGCCAGGTAAGGGGTCAGGACCTCGATCTGGCGGACGGCCACTTCCATTTGGGCGGCAATAGCGTGGGGCGTGGCGTTCCAGGACATACTGTTGCGGGCGCGGCGCGACTCGACCTTAATTTCAAAATCGCCCAACTCCTCGACGGGGGCGGCGGCGTAAAAGCCGGGCGCGCGCTCGACGACGGCCGCCGGGTCCAGCAAGGCGGCCGTGGCCTCGTCCACCACCACCAGCCCGGCCTCGGCCGCGCCTTCGGCGGCCATCGTCCGGGCCACGGCCTCGCCCAGGACGACGTATTCCATCCGGCCGGCCGAACCGGCGTGGACTTCCAGGAAGCGGCCGGTGCTGACGCCGACCTTCATCTTCAGCCCCACCGTTCCCAGGGGGGTCTCGATGGCGGCAAAATGGGTCATGGCGGCCATCATCCGCTGGGCGGCGCGGACCGCCCAGCGGGCTTGTTCGCCCCCTTCCTGGGCCGGAAAGTAGACCAGGGTGGCGTCGCCGGCAAATTTGAGCAGCGTCCCCCCAGACCAGGCCAGGATTTCCAGCATCGTCTCGAAATAGCGGTTCATCATCTCCGTAAGCTGTTCGGCCCCTTCCTGGCCCAGGATGGCCAGCCTTTCCGAGAGGGCGGTGAAACCGCTCACGTCGGAGAAGAGCAGGCTGCCCTGCTGGAATTCGCCGCTGACCTGGCCTGGCAGCGGCCGGCGCAATTTTTGATGGACCATGTTGGCCGGCAAATAGGTGGACAGGAGGTACTGCAGCGAGCGCAGGCGATCCAGGGCGTTCAGAAGGACGCCCCGCCGGGGTGGCTCCTCGGCCGTTAATTTGGCCAATAAATCAGGCGGCAGGTAGCGGCCGATCTGTTCAGGGAGGGTAAGAGGTCCGCTATCGGCCGGTTCAGCTTCGCCGCCGAAACCCAGGCCAAACTCGGCCAGAACGTTACGCTTTCCTTCCTCAGTCTGTGACACGGCTCTCATTATACCCCAGGTGGCAAAGCTGTGTCTTGATTTACTGCCGTCTATCGTCCGTCGTCCGTCGTCAATTTGGCTATTTTGCGTAATCCCAGGTACACTTAAAGCACAGGTTCAAGGATGACAAAACCAGATTTTGCCGGTGCCAAGCAATACATTCTGGACAGGTTGGCCCACGAGTTAGCGCCTGATTTGTACTACCACGGGATACAACACACCAGCAGAGACGTCTTAGCGGCCGTCCGCAAACTGGGGGAGATGATGAGCGTCAATGGCGAGGAGCTTTTATTATTGGAGACGGCCGCCCTCTTTCACGACGCCGGTTACCTGGTCCAGTATTACGCCAATGAAGAGATTGGGGTCAGCATTGCCGCCGGGGCCTTGCCCCGCTATGGCTATTCGCCGGCGCAAATCGAGGCGGTCGGGGAGATCATCATGGCCACCCGGCTGCCCCAGGAGCCGGCCAACCTGCTGCAAGAGATTATTTGCGACGCCGACCTGGATTCCCTGGGGCGGGAAGATTTTTTTATTGTCAGCCAGTGCCTGCGGCTGGAGCAGTTGGTGTATGGCCAGCCGTCCACGCTGCGCGAGTGGTACGAAAGGCAGCTCAATTTCCTGCGGGAGCACAGCTATTTTACGGCCGCGGCCCGCTCCTTTCGCGAGCCCGGCAAGCAGAAGAACATCGAGGAAATTGAAGCCCTCCTCAACGGCCGCACGCTCTTGTAGGCTTCCCCTTTGTGTTGCAACTGTTAAGCCTCTCAAGCTGTGGCCGGTCTTCGACCGCGCCACTTAAGCGTCGTTTTTTCGCAACGTAGCAACCGGCCGCTACGTACTGGAGAATAACATGCGCATCATTCTGTATCTGGGCAAAGGCGGGGTGGGCAAGACGACGGTGGCGGCGGCGACGGCGCTGCGCTGCGCCGAGCTGGGCTACCGGACGCTGGTGGCCAGCACCGACATCGCCCACAGCCTGGCCGATTCGCTGGACATTCCCCTGGAGGCCAAGCCGCTCCAGGTGGCCAACAACCTCTGGGCGCAAGAGATCAGTGTCGTGGCCGACATCTACAATTATTGGGACACGTTGCAGAATTTTGTCGCCGGGCTAATCAGCAACAGCAGCGGGCTGAACCGGATTGTAGCCGACGAGTTGTCGGCCATTCCCGGCATGGACGAGATTGTCAGCCTGCTGCACATTGACAAGCAGGCCAGGGAGCGAAACTTTGACCGGGTGATTATTGACGCCGCCCCCACCGGCGAGACGATTCGCCTCCTGACCATGCCCGACACCTTCCGCTGGTACGCCGGCCACGTCACCCGGCTGGAACGGGGCATCATGAAGGCCATCGCCCCCCTGGCCGGCCGCTTCCTGCGCGCCCCGGCCGAGGTCATGGAAGCGCTGCGCAAGCTGGACGAAGCCACGGCCGCGCTGCGCCAGACGTTGAGCGACCCGGCCATCAGCAGTTACCGGGTGGTGGTCATTCCCGAAAAAATGGTCGTGCGCGAGGCGGAACGGGCCATCAGCTACCTGGGGCTGTTTAACTACCCGGTGGACAGCATCGTCATCAACCGGGTCTTGCCCAAAGAGAGCGCCGGCGGCAACGAATTCCTGGAGAGCCGCTACGAAATCCAGGCCCGCTACCTGGAAATGATCGAGGCCAACTTCCGGCCGTTGCCCATGTGGCAGGCGCCCTACTACGCCCACGAAGTCGTGGGCCTGGCCGCCCTGGCCCAACTGGCCCGGGACTGCTTTGGCGAGCAGGACCCCGGCCAGGTCTTTTACCAGGGGCGGTTGCAAGAGATCGTCGAGGGCCAGGACGGCCAATACCTGCTGCGCCTGCCCATGCCCTTCGTCCGCAGCAGCGACGTCCGCCTGCGCAAGCGGGGCGACGAGATGTTCATCACCATCGGCAACTTCAAGCGCGAAATGATCCTGCCCAACGTCCTGGCCAAGATGCGCGCCGGCAGCGGCCGGCTGGTGGAGGGGATGCTGGAGATCGAGTTCTGGCCGGTGGAGAAGCCGGCCGGCGAGCCG
>JAKEFB010000289.1 GCA_022616275.1 Chloroflexota bacterium | reverse complement strand
GGCCAACACCCGCACTACGTCGAGAACCACCTGGCCCTGACCTATATCCCGCCTGAGCTGGCCCAGCGCATCGCCACCGATGAGTTGCCGATGAGCGTGGCCGCGGTTGTGGCCGACCTGCCCGAACCCAAACGCACCGGCCTGGCCATTTTCATCCTGGCCAATCTGTCGGCGGCAGACGCCTCGGGACAGACTCTTACGGCCAAGGCCATTAAGGAATGCGCCACCGCCCTCAAGAAGTGGTCCGGCCTGCAGCCGCCGCTCATGCCCAAACATCAAGCCCAGCGCAACATTGCCCGGGCCCTGGTCCGGCTGTGGAGCGAGGTCGAAACGGCCTACCCGGAAGACGCCTACTCGGTGCTGGCCATGCTCATCTACAACCGGGTCCACGAGGAGCCGTGGAGTGCGCCGGAGAAGCTGACCCTCTGGTTCCAGGCCATCGGCGGCGACGCCTACTTTACGCCGGCCGGCGTCCATTGGGAGGCGGTCGTCCAGCATCTCTTGCCCGAAGTCAACTGCGCCACCTGCCCCATTCGCCAGCTCCCTGCTACCCTGCTTGAGAACGACGTGCCTGGTCTGCCTTGCCGGCTGGGGCAGACGGTGGAGCGCTGCGTTCACGGTCTGGCTCCGGACGACCCGTTTGACGTGCGCGTGCCCTTCGCCTGGGGGCAGCATCCGGGGGTCGTTCACGAAGGCGAGTACCGGGTAAAAAGCTACGAAGCTCTCCTCGTGGCCTGGCAGGCCCAGGCAGAGAAGGAGCGGGAAGAAAACGAGGCGGAAGCGGCCGCAGGCAACCAGGAGCCGGCCGAAGAAGAGACGACCGGCAACGGCCGGCCGCAGCCGGGCGCGGCTGGCGCCGGGCAACGGCCGGTCGTGGGTCAATCAGACGACGACCCGGCCGCCGGCACCCCGGCGAAGGATTCGCCCATCGCCAGACAACGCGCCCTAATTGCCAGCTTCATGAAGCAGCATGAGCAACTGGCAGCCAAGCATCCCTTTGCTACCCCTTGCGGCCGCTGCCAGCACCGGTTAGAAGCCAGCCCGACCAAAGACGAATCCGTCCCTCACTGCGCCTGGGCCGGCCGGCTGCGTGCCGTGGCCTTTAAGGTACTGCAAGCGGAGGACAAGCAGGCGCCGCGTATCCCCGTTTGCCGCCAGTTTGCGCCCAACCAGCCCTGGAATGAAATCATTCCCGGCCACCCTACCCCGCCGGGCGTGCCGCGCGAGTGGCTAAAAGAGCAAATACTGCGCCTAGTCCAGGACGCCAACCGGCAGGGCGGCGATTGGAACGCCTTCGAGTTTCTGACCGGCCGGCCGATGGGCGCTAATGAGCATTACGGCGACTGGTTCGAGCAGAAGCTGGACGCCCAGGTCGGTGACCTCAGCCTGGAGCAGCTCTTCACCCTCTTCGTCTGGGCTCATAGCGAGTGGCAGCGCGCCCGGCGTGGCCAGTTCAGCCTGCCGGTCAACGGCAACGGGGTCCAGTTTGCCGCTTACCGGGAAGGCGCTTGGAACTCAGCATAGGTCAGCAGAGAGTATGACCTTCTGCTTCTATTCAAGCTATGCTTTTCTACTTAAAAGGCATGGTATAATTCATACGGTACAATGCAAGAGCGATACAATGAAACTGCCGATAGATGCGACCATTGCTCCGGCTAAATTGAATCAGTACCTCTTGGTACCCAAGAAACGGAATGATAAATCGAGGTGGCTGGCAGGCGCCGGATACACCTTGAAGAACTGGACGGTTTTAGAGAACGATTTACGCCAGCAGATCTTGTCGCAAGAAGCGGTCCTCGTAGAGGTAACATCGTTTGGAGAAACGTACGAAATTAGCAGCGAATTGACGGGACCAAATGGTAAAACGTTGGCCATAAGGACTATTTGGCTTCAGGAAAGCGACACCGGGCAGACTAAATTTGTGACCCTCTTTCCGGACAAGCGGAGGAATGAGTGATGAAGTATCAGCTTTTTCAGGAAATCGCCTTGGCGATTGATATACCTGAGAAGGGATTGCAAAAAGGCGACGTGGCTACCATCGTCGAGCATCATCCCATGCGACAAGGGGAAGATGGTTACTCGTTGGAAGTCTTTAATGCCTTAGGGGAGACGATTGCCGTTGTGACAGTGCCGGAATCGGCGCTCATGCTTCCTTCGGCCAATGAGATTTTTAGCCTGCGATCGCTGACTGCAACCCCATAACTGACTAAAAACTCAGACTGGTTAAGATTAGCCGCTGAATTGTTCAGCGGCTTTTTTGTTTCATTTTACCGATTGTGCTGGTTGTACCGGCCGCACAAAGGAGATTTCTATGAAGACAACCCTCTCCATCACCGATCCCCTGGCCGGCCGGGAGGTGACCATCGTCATCACCCTGGCGGCCGGTGAGCAGCCTCGTGAGGAGCGGCCGATATTAGTCAGCGCCGGCGTGGCCGGACAACTGCCAGTCATCAAGACCGGGATGTTTGGCGAGATAGCGACGCTCATCAACGAAGCCTGGCTCGCTTTTGGCCTGCACCAGCAGTTCCAAGCAGCCCGGGCCGAAAGCGAAACGAAGCCTGACGGCGGCGAATCGGAAGTTATCGCCGAAGCGGCCGTCGTGGAGGCTACCGCTCAACCGCAGCCGGCGCGGCCTACCCCACGGCCGCAAGCCCTGTCGCTTTTCTAGGAGGCATTCGCGATGCAAGAAACAACTCTTGATACGTTGACTACCGCGCCCACCCGGCGCGTCTTTCGCTATGGCGACCACCAGATTCCGGATCCGGGGCCGCAGTATACGCCGGAACAGGTCCGCCAATCGCTGGCCTGTTACCTGCCGGAGCTGGCTAATGCCACCACCGAAGAAAAGAGCTTGCCGGACGGTACGGTCGAGATTGCCTTTCGCAAGCAGGTGACGACCAAAGGGGCCGGCCATGGCTGAGCCGCTCCCCGAACTTATCCAGCGGCTGGCTGCCCTACCCCCATACGAAGAGCCGCTGGCGGCCCTCTGGCAACAACTTGGGGCGCGCCGCCTGACCCTACGGCTGGTACATGAACACTGGCAGCTCCTGGACCAGTACGCCGGCGAACGAGACGACGAGACCAACGGCCGCTTGAAAGTGATCCGACGATGCCAAAAACTGACGCCGATTCCCCTCCCCCACCTGCCCCTGGGATTCTGAATTATTATCCCGCTCTAGCCCAGCCCAATTCCTCACGAACGGCCGGTCAGGGCGGACTGCCTGGTTACGCAGCCATGCCCCTCTCCTTTCTCGCCTTCGCCAAAAGGCTTGCAGAACTATACGAAATGGTTTTCCCTGAGCAACCTGAATGGCTGGACGAGGAACTGGACTGGGTAGAAGGCGAAGATGTGGCTCAGGCCGTGGGCCACTTTCTCGAGCGGGTAGCGGAGCACCGCTTTCCGTTGGACACCGACCTGGTCGGTACTGACCCCGACGCGTGCGAGTGGGTGTTGTGGCACATCCCGGTTACGCCGCTTGGTTTCGCGGCCGGCTACTCCGACGAATGGGAGTACTTCCGAGAACCGGCCCAACTGCTCGTCAAACTCAGTTGGAGCGATTACCTGGTCGAAGATACCCGGGCCTACCTGGCTAAGGAATACCCCCAGTTGGACATCCCGGCCGGTTTCGAGACCGGAGGCCTGAGCCGCCTGTTGCGGGAGATGAACCTCGACGGCTCGCTGGCGGCCCTGCCGGAGCTGCTGGACATGGTCCGCGAAGAGGCCGGCAACGTCTGGCTGGACTATGCCTACGAAGTCCTGGCCGAAACGGGCGGCTTCCCCGACTGGGAAGACAACCACGAGGCGCTGGCCGAAGAGTGGCGCGAAGCCAGCCCAGTCGCCGAGCGGGTTTTTGCCCTGATGAGTTGGGTCGAGGAAGACCTTACCGCGCGGCTGGCGCTGGTCGTGGACACCTTGCTGGTCGCCGACCACCTGCGCCAGGCTGGAGATGAAGCCAATGACGACAACGAATGACGCCCCTGCTCCTGAACCGGTTTACCCAAAAGTAAGGCTGGATTTCTACGAAGCGGCCATTCTGCTGACCCGCTTCGAGGACGGTCGGGTGACCACCTACCCGGTTTCCATCCACGATGTGGCCCAGGCCTGCGCCGGCGTGGAGATGTCTACCGGCCTGTTGCCGGCCAACACCTTGTTCTGGAAACGGCAGGGCGACACGACCACGCTGGCCATCGCCGTACCGGCCCAACGCTGGCAGGTGCAATTGGCCAACGGCGCCGGCTATCGCCTGCCGCTACCGCCTTTTATCTTCGCCGGCAGCGGTACGTTTTACTACGCCTACGCCGTCAAGCAGCGGCCGCGCCACCGCTTCACCCACCTCTGGCACATGCCCTGTCCCAACGTCCACCCCAACGGCCGCATCTGCCCCGGCAACGCGCCCTTTCCCGCCTGTTCGGCCGAGACTATCGGGCAGGCGCTGCGCCTGTTCCTGGAAGGTAGCCGTTTCAACGGCGACCTGGCCCTGGGCAAGTGCCAAGCGTACCCAAACGACGTGCGCCGGCTGTGGCAGGAGTTGGACGGCCGCAAACGCTTCCCCTTGCCCCAGCTGGTGCCCCTCAACGCCACGCTCCAGGACTTGCTTGGCTAGTTCTAGGCAAGGAGTCGAATATGTTTGCCAATCTTGTGACCTACCGCGTCCACCAATCCCTGCCGCTGCCCGCCAACGACGCCATCGCCTACCAGTACATTCTGGCCGCCGGGGGCGTCTTTGTCCGGGCTGAGACCCGCTTTTGGGCGGCCACCCTGCCGATTGCGCGGTGTGAAATTCGCGGCCTGCAACCCCTCCAACCCCAGTTCCGGCTCAAGGTGCCGCGTCTGTCACAGCAGCTGTTGGTCCAGGTGCTGGCCGACGCCAGACGCGACCGGGGCGGCGACGGCTGCCTCCACGAAGCGCTCTACCGTTTCCAGCACATCGGCGAACGGGTGCGCGTCGTCAAGCCAGCCCAGCAGGCCACCGCTACTCGGGTGCGCAGCCCCGGCGGGGATGACCCCACCACCATCCTGGAGCTGCACTCCCATGGCTGGATGGAAGCCTTCTTCAGCCGTACCGACAATCTGGACGAGCAGGGCGCCCACATTTACGGGGTTATCGGCCGGGTAGACGGCGCGCCGGAAATCCGGCTGCGTCTCGGCCTCTACGGCTACTGGCAGCCGCTACCCGTCACCTTGCTCTTCGATGGCGACGGTGGACTTAACGACATAATCAGACAGAAGGAGCGAAGCCATGAAGGATGAACTGATCCTCAACGATGCGTTTGGCCCGGCCGCCACCTGGCCGGCAGAAAACGGCCGGCCGCCGCGACTGGAAACGGCCGAAGCGGTGCAGATGAAGGCGTTGGAAGTCGGCTACGACCGCAAGTTTAACCTGGGAAACTTTGAGAGCTTGCAAGCAGCCATCACCATCTGGGTCCGGCTGCGCCTGCCGGAAGGGCAACCGTGTGATCTGCATGACGTCAGGCAGCGGCTGCGGAGCATGGCTCGGGAAAACGTGAAGGGCCAGCTCTACCGCGTCCAGGGCAAGCACGACATCCCCTTTCTGGGTCTCATGCCTCCGGCTAATGGCCGGGAGCCCATTACCGT
>JAKEFB010000005.1 GCA_022616275.1 Chloroflexota bacterium | reverse complement strand
GCGTAATTTCTGGCATCACCATCCTCCTGAAAGTTAGAGTCCTGAGTTAGTGCTAGAGTTTTACCCATTCACTCTAACTCTTTACTCTAACTCTTACTCTTGGAACACTCTGCTTGGCCCCAACTATAGCAAAAGCAGGTTATATCAGTCAAAAAGGAGCGGCCGTCACGGAGCCAGGCCTCGCGCCCAACGCAGCCACTGGTACACGGAGCGCAGGCCGTTCAGGTAACTCAGTCCCGGCGCGTCCAGCCGGGTCAGGCTGTCTACCGAACGCTGAGCGGCATATTGCAGGCCCAGGAAGCTGTCTACGGCCGCGTAGGGGCCACCTTGCGTCATTACGCCGCTGGCGTACATCCGGCCGGGGCCGTTGCGCATCCCCAACAACTCAAAATCGCTCGATACCCGAGGGTAGCCAGGGGAGTTGCGCGCCAGACGGTGATGCTCCAGCAGGTCCTTCAGCAAGGGGTTGGCACCCAGGCTCGCCTCCAGGCCGGTACAGTCAATGACGTAATCGGCTATCAACTGTGTCTCTTCTTCTAGCTGCCCGTTGCTGCCGATGGCGATCACCAGGCGGCTGTTGCCATTACGGGCAATCTCTCTGACGGCGCCAAAACGGATCTGGTACCAGCCTTCCCGCAACCCTTCCTCAATCATCCGCCGCCACTCGCGGCGGTTGGCCGTCGTCGTGCCGCCCCAAACAGTAAGCAACTGCTCCCGCTCCTGGTCACCGGCCTGTTCGAGGACCTCCCGCAACTCGCCGCCAAAAGCAGACTTGGGCCAGTTGAAAGGCTGCAATTCCCAGTGGTGGTGGGCGATGCGCCGCGCCCGGCCGAAACGGTTGCCGGTGGCCAGCGGCGTGCGCAGCAGGTGCAGGATGTGGACGTTGGGGTTTTGCCGGCGAAGTTCGTAAAGGCGCTGGATGACGCGCGAGGCCGTAATGCCCCGGCCACGCACCAGGACAGTTCCGCCTTGCCGGCGACGAAGGCGCTGGTAGACGTGCCCGTGCTCTTCATAGGCGTTAACGACGGCTTTAAAGTCGCCGGTCTCCTGGCGGTACTTTTGCAGGTCGGGCAAGAAGCGCACCCCCGGATAACCAACGGCCAGGTGGACATAGCGGGCCAGCACCAGGCGCTGCCGATAGCCGTTCTCGCCGGACTGGCTGTAGGCGACAACGTAGCGGCCGTCGTCGGTCTTGCGAATGGCCTTGACGCAGCCAAAGCGCCAGATACGCTCCCAGCCAATGCGGGCCATCTCGCGGTCAATGGCGCCAAAGACGTCTCCGGAGCGGGGCGTGTAGGTCTGGTCCAGCGTCGGCTCGCCAAAAATTCGCCAGGCCAGCCGGCCGGCGTGGCCGAGCCGGCCGTGGAGGAGGGCATCCCAGATCTCGCGGACGGCGTAGCCGGGCCAGCCCCAGACGTTGTCCGGCGTGGAACCGGAGTCGCTGCGCAGCCGCTCGCCGGCCGGGATTTGCGAATTGCGGCACAGCCGCTGGCAGCGAGCATAGGGCTTCGACTCCAGGCCGATGGCCACCACCTGGGCCGGGTCCGCGCCGCAAATAAGCAGGTGGTCTACCCAGGCAAAGCTGCCCAGCCCGCCGCCGATGGCCAGGTAGGTGGTCTCTTCCAGGGGCAGGCCGCTCCTTTTCAGCCTGGCCAGCGGAACCTTATCCAGGGCAAAGAGGGCTGGCAGGAGTTCCGGCCGGCGTGGCTCTGGTTGGGGCAAAGCCGGCGCTTCTGGTGGGAATGGCCCAAGGTCCACCGTGATTATAAAAGGGCCAATCTGGACCACGTCGCCGCTCTCCAGAGTTTTCCTGGCCACCCGCTGATGATTGACAAAGGTTCTGCTGCGGCTTTGCAGATCCACCACCACGACCCGGCCGTTCTCCTCCTCCAGGCGGGCGTGCTGCGGCGAGACCCGGTCACTGTCGAACACCAGGTCGTTGGTCGCTGCCCGGCCGATGGTTACCGGCAATGACCTGACGCGCTCCTGGAGTTCATCATTACCGGGATCAGTCCACGCCAGGCGAATGTGGGGGGTATCCTTCATAGACTCGCGTGCCTAACCGTCCATCGAGGGAGGGTTAGATGTCTATTATAATCTGACCCCACCCAACGCAACCTGGACTCTAATCTCCCGCGCCTCGCCGGAAACGCTCGATCCGCTGCCTGATTTCGGCCAGGATGTCTCTGATTTCCTTCATGTCGCTCTGGCTGAGATGGCGGGATAACTCCTGCAGGAGTGGTTCCGTGTCCGGCCGGTAATCGTGCAATAAGGTGGCAATGTCGTTCTCGTAAATGCCTACTTTGGCAAAGTTGCCCTGGCGATACAAAGAGGGCAAGGCGTACAACTTGAGCAGCAATAACCCCTCGACCGTAGCCGTAGGAATAACCTGCTCGACAAAATAGTGGGTGGTAGTATAGTGGCGCTGGACTTTGGCGAATAGAGGATTTTGGGTCAGCAAGATGTCAATCTGAAGGTTTTCAAACTCACCACGAGCAAAGAAGACGTCCTGGCTGGTAACGTGGATTTCGGGTAGCTTCTCCAGAGAGGATAGAGCCATAATCAGGTCAATGTCCTCAGTATTGCGACCTTCAATGTATTTAAGCAGAGCGACACCTCCCACCAGGACATAGTTGACCTGCCTCTGCTGCAGGAGGGTAAATAAATTCGCGACCGACTGGAGCAAGGAATCAGGGTTCATGGTGAACTCATCCCAATTTCGGGAATTGAAAGTGACGGCGTTGCGGATGACCCGGCCGATGTGAACGGGTGTTTGGCGTTCCATTGCCGGTCTAGTTTAACACAAGCGTGGGGATAATGAATACCAGACCCCGCAGGCCGGGGCAGTTTTGTGCCCCGGCCTGCGGGGTCTATGGCTGGTCTATTGGGGCATTCGCCAGCCCCCGCCTACGTACAGCAACTGCCCGGTTAGCCAGCGCGCCTGGGCTGAGGCCAGAAAGACAATCACGTCGGCCACGTCTTCCGGCCGGCCGACACGACCCAGGGGCGTCCCGGCGGCGATGTTGGCCTCGGCTTCAGGTGGGAGGTAGCCGGTCTGGATGGGGCCGGGGGCGACCACGTTGACGGTGATGCCGTAGCGGCCCATCTCGGCCGCGGCCGAGCGGCTGTAGGACTCGATGGCGTGCTTACTGGCGGCGTAGCTGACGTTGGCCGTGTGGGCGTGAGCGGCGTCGGTGCTGACGTTGATAATCCGGCCGGCCGTCGCCCGGCGCTGCAAGTAACGGGCCAGGTACTCGGCCATCATCAGAGCGTAGGCGCGGGTGTTGGCGGCGAAGTGGGCGTCAATCCCAGCGGCGGTGACCAGGCGGATGCCGCTGCCTTCTGTCGTGACCAGGGCCGGATCGAACGTTTCCAGGACACAGCAGGTATGATTGTTAACCAGCACGTCTACCGGCCCCAGTTCGGCCTCGCACCAGTCAAAGAGGCGAGGAACGTTGGCCGGGTCGGCCAGGTCGGCTTCGCGGGCCACGGCCGCGCCGCCCCGGGAACGAATCCGGTCTACCAGGGGATCGGCCGGCTGCTGTTGCCGGGCGCGGTAGAGAGCATCGCCGCCAATACCGGCCTGGCGGGCCTGCTGCAACTGCTCCTCTGTGTAGAGGGTGGGCTCACGGTAATAGGTGATGAATACCCTGGCCCCCTGGACGGCAAACGCTTCGGCCGTGGCCGCGCCAATGCCATGATTGGCGCCGGTAATCAAAACAACCTTGTTTGCCAGTTTAGGAAGCCAGGATAACCTTGGATGGGTCGGTGGGGTCGTATTTCACCGGCACCACGGCGCCGACCTGGTACTGGAGGAGCCGAAAGCGGGAAATGACTGCTTTCGTCTGCACCTGGTACGCCGGCCGGTCCGTCGGGTGGACTTCCAACAACATGCCTACCTGGGGATTGTCGTTGAGGGTCACGCCGGTATCCCACATGTTGAGGATGGTGGCCTGGGCCAGGACGGCGTCCTTCATCTTGCCGTGGGGGTTAATGATCTTGCGCATCCACAGGCCAATGCCTACGACCAGGACGATGGTAAAGCAAAAGGAGCCAGCGATGATGAGTCCAGTGAGGCCAAAGATGTTCCGGGTAAAATCCGGGTCAAACGGGTTCATGTCTGTTTTCTCCTATAACTTATCTGCTTATGACTATTTCTTAGCAGCAGTATAAGGAGCGGCCGTCCGAAAACCGTCCGACAGGGCGGACGCATGGTCACAAACCCCGTAGGTCTTCAAGACCTACGGGGTTTGGCCATTACTTCTAACGAATGATGACCGGCAGATAGAGGGCGTAACCGGGTGTGGTGGTCGGCGTCGGTGAGGGGCCGGGGGTGGCCGTATTTGTCGCCGGCGGTGTGGCGGTCGCTGTGGCCGTCTGAGTGGCAGTAGGCGACGGGCCGGGCGAGGGGGTGGCCGTGATGGTGGGCGTCGCCGTAGCGGTGGGAGTGTTCGTGTTGGTGGCCGTGGCCGTGGCTGTGGGCGTGTTGGTGCTGGTGGCCGTGGCTGTGGGCGTATTGGTGCTGGTGGCCGTGGGGGATGGCGTTCCCGTCGGCGTGGGCGTGGCCGTCCCGCCCGGCATGGCCCAAAAGCCGCCTTGCAGGGAGTAGCCAGAAGCGCTGCTGGCCAGGCCGGGGTCGGGCTGGCCGGCGCTGCCGCTGAGGGTGTAGCCCGCACCGCTGGCCTCCCCACCGCCGCCGTCTACCGTCCACCAGGGTAGTTCAAAGCCACTACCGCCGTAGCCCAGGGCGGCCGCGCCTACAAGGAACAGGGCAACCAGGGCCAGGGCGCCGGCCAGGGCTGTGCGTCGTTTGATCATGGCAGGTCTCCTCGGAAACGATTGAGAAAATCGTTCTACGCGCTTATTGCAGCACCACCAGCATCAGGATAACGCCGGTGTCTTTGTCCAGCCCTTCCAGCGCCTTGCCGATGACCACGCCGCTGGGGTAGAAGGTGAAGCCGTCTATCTCCAGCGGTTCGGCGCGCATGGCGTGGCCGGGCGTGGCCGAGGTGGTCAGCATGTCGCCGGGCAGGATGGGGCCGTTCTCGGCGCTGGCCTTGACCGGCACGACGCCGACCACGGCCAGGGGTACGTGGTCTTCCAGTTCCCCTTCGACCGGCTGGCCGCCGACGAAGCCGGGTTGGGTGGAGTAGACGCCGGCCACGCTGGCCTGGTAGGCTTCGCTGCTGCGCATCAACCGGCCGTCCGGCCCAATGACCAGCACGTCGCCCGGCGCCAGGCCGGCCACGGCCGGCAGCATCTCGGCAAAGTCGGCCGCCGGGGTGTTGAAGCCCACGTCGGAGCGGACTTCGCCGGTGGTCAGGACGCGGAACTGGGTGTCGCTGCCGGGGTTATTGACGGCGGTGATAAAGTCCCCACCCCCGGTACCGGCGGCGTCCGTGCCCCCGTTCACCAGCCACAACACCTGGCCGCTGCCGCCGTTTTCGAAGTGAGTGTTAGCGAAATTGCTGCTGTTGGTGAAATAGGCGGCCATGCCCTGGACGGCTTCGGTGTTGTTGAGGCGCAGGACGGCTTTGAGCCGGCCGGCGCCGCTGCCCTCGGCGTAGAGGGCGACGCCGTTGCTGCTGCTATTGATAAAGTAACCGGCGTAGCCGCTGGCGGAGTTGCTAATCCCGTAGACGCCGTAGTTGGCGCCGCTGGTACCGACGGCCGCGCCCATCACGCCGGTGACGCCCTCGCCGTAAACGCCCAGCCCGGTCGTCGCCCGGCCGATAGCCCCGACGCCGTTACCGGTCGCTTCGCCGAAGATGCCGTAAAAGGGCGCCCGGCCGAACACGCCAACGCCAACGCCCGACACGCTGGTGATCTCGCCGAAAACGCCGTAGGCGAAACCGCCGGTTGAGGAGTTAGTGCCCCAAACGCCGGTCCCGTTGGGCGAGGCGCTGGACCCGACGACGCCGTGACTGGCCCCGCTGGTGGCCACGGCCGTGCCCAGGACGCCATAACCGCCGGCGTCGCTGGCCGAGCCGATGATGCCGTAAGGCCCACCAGAGCCAATCATGCCTGTTGAGCCGGTCCCCTGGACGCCGATGCCGCCGGCGGCCGTAGAAACTCCCTGGACGCCAAAGGTGTGGCCCTCCCCATAGAGCGCCGTGCCGCCGCTGCCCGGATTGTAAGCCGAGAGGCCAGTACCGCCGGGCAGGGCGCCGCTGATGACTGCTCCGGGACGGATACTCAGGGCATAAGGCGCGGCCTCAAGCGGGTAGCGGGGGCTGAGAACGTAGTAAACGCCGCCGCCGGCCGGGCAACCGACCAGCGCCTCCAGCCAGCGGGCTTCACCGGTAAAGGCGTTGCTGCCGAACTGGTTGCCGGCGTTCACGGTAGCGGTGAACAGGCCGTCCTCCACGTTGACATTGTTGACTGTGTGGGAGACGCCCAACTGGCTGCCGCCGGCGGCGGCGTCAAACAGCTTGAAGCGGAGATCGCAGAGGCCGTCTATCGGGATGCCATCGTCCAGCAGCCGGCCCTGGAAGGTAAAACCGGCGCCTAAGGGCGCCAACGGATCGCCGCCCTCCTGCCCGGCGGCCGGACCCGCGCCCTGCAGGAACAGCAGCAAGGCAGCGGCAAGCACGAGGATGAGAGGAAGAAAAAATCGTTTATCTGACATATTTCATCTCCTGTTTTCTATGTCTTCCGGCCGGTTGGGGCCATCGGCTTCCAACTGGCCGGCCAGGAAAAACACCAGGGCCTCGAAATCGGCGAAGCCCCGCCGGGCGCCCGTGTGGGCATCTTCCAGGCTGAAGCGCCACGCCGCCGGCCGATCGTTGCCACGGCCCTCGTCACACCAAAAACGCAATAAATAGGCCCGGTACGTGGGCCGTTTCTCCCTTTTCTCCATTTCCCTGGACTCTGTCTGTAATATCGCCCATAATGTAGGCTAACGAACAGGCGTTGATCTGGCGTTGATCGAGCGTTGATCTATGGGCCAACTTCAACTTTTTCTGCTGGGTCCTCCGGAAGTCCGGCTTGACGGCGCGCCCCTGGTTCTCCCTTCGGCCAAAGTCCGGGCGCTGCTCTTCTACCTGGCCGTCACCGGCCGGCCGCACGACCGGGGCCACCTGGCCGGGCTGTTGTGGGGCGACCTGCCGGAGGAGAGCGCCCGGCGCAACCTGCGCGTGGCTTTGAACAAGCTGCGGCAGCGCCTGAACGAACACCTGCTGGCCGACTACCAGACGCTGGCCTTCAATCCTGAAGCGCCCCATTGGCTGGACGTAGCCGTGCTTGAGGAAACGCGCCAGGCGGAGCGGGAAGCAGGCCGCGGCTTGCGGGCGGCCGTGGCCCTCTACCGGGGAGAGTTCTTGCACGGCTTCCAGGTGCGGGACGCGCCGGAGTTTGAGGCCTGGATGACTTTGGAGCGGGAGCGCCTGCGGCAAAAGGTGCTGGCGGCCCGGCAGGCGCTGGCCGAGGCGGCCGAAGCGCAGGGCGACGTGGCGGCGGCGATTGAGGACGTGCGGGCCATCCTGGCCATTGATTCCTGGCGGGAGGAAGCCCACCAACAGTTGATGCGCCTGCTGGCCCAAAGCGGCCGGCGCAGCCAGGCCCTGGCCCAATACGAAATCTGCCGCCGCATCCTGGCCGAAGAATTGGCGGTTGAACCGGCCCCGGCAACGGTGGCCCTCTACGAACAAATCCGGGCGGGAGGCCTAGGCGTCCAGACTGAAAGCTTCTCCTTGTCACCCCCTCCCCCCCTCTCCCCGTCCCACAACCTGCCGGCCGAGACCACACCCTTTGTCGGCCGCCAGGAGGAGTTGGCCCAGATAGCCGGGCTGCTGGCCGACCCCGGCTGCCGGCTGCTGACGCTGTTTGGGCCGGGCGGTATCGGCAAGACGCGGCTGGCGCTGCAGGCGGCGCGCCAGGCGGTGGACGCCTTCCCGGACGGCGTTTACCTGGTCGCCCTGGAAGCGATTGGCTCAACCGGGCTGCTGGTCACGGCCATCGCCGCCGCCCTCAATGTTCCGCTCACCGGCCGGCCGGAGCCCAAGACCCAGTTGCTGGCCGCTCTGCGCGAGCGACAGATGCTCCTGGCGCTGGACAACTTCGAGCACCTTCTGGCCGGGAGCGAGTTGTTGGTGGAGCTGCTGGAGGAAGCGCCGGGCGTGAAGCTGCTGGTCACCTCGCGCGAGGCCTTGAATCTGTACGAAGAATGGTTGTTAGCCGTCGCGGGGTTGAGCTACCCGCCGGCGGGCAGCCTGGCCGATCCGGCCCGGTTCGAGGCGGTGGACCTGTTCTGGCAACGCGCCCGGCGGGTTCAACTGAGCTTTTCCCTGGCCGGAAACGAAGCGGCCGTGGCCGAGATTTGCCGGCTGCTGCTGGGGATGCCCCTGGGCATTGAGCTGGCCGCCGCCTGGGTGCGCACCATTCCCTGCGCCGAGATTGCCCGCCACATTGCCGCCAACCTGGACCTTCTGACGACCTCGCTGCGCAACGTGCCGGCCCGCCACCGCAGCATGGTCGCCGTCTTCGACCACTCCTGGGAGCTGCTCCGGCCGGCGGAAAGGCAGCTCTTACGGCGGCTGTCGGTCTTTCGGGGGGGCTTTATCTTCGCCGCCGCCTGCGAGGTGGCCGGCGCCGGGCGGCGGGACCTGTCTGTCCTGGTGGACAAGGCGCTGTTACACGTGGCCGCGGCCGGCCGCTACGATATTCACCCCCTGATTCGCCATTATGCGGCCGGCAAGCTGGCCGGCCACCTATCAGAAGAGGCGGAAAGCCGGACCCGGCACGTGGCTTTCTACGCCGCCCTCCTGGCCGGCCAGGAAACGGCGGTCAAGAGCCGCGACCAGCAGCAGGCTTTCCAGCTTATCGCCGGGGAACTGGACAACGTGCGCGCCGCCTGGGACACGGCCATAGCCCAAGGCCAGGCCGGCCACCTGGACCAGATGGTGGAGCCGCTCTTTCACTTTTACGGCAAACGCGGGCTGCACCAGGAAGGTTTTCAACGCTTCGACCAGGCCGTCGCCGCGATCCGGCCCCAGGGGTCGCCACCCCTGCTGGCCCGGCTGCTGGTCCGCCAGGGCCGCCTCGGCGAACATATCAGCCGGGACTACGCCATTCCGCAACGCCTGTTGGCGGAAGGGCTGGCCCTGGCCCGGCAAGAGCGGTTGCCGGTCGAGAGCGCGCAGGCCCTGCTGGGGCTGGGCGTGCTGGCCCTGATACGGGGCGACCCTGAGCAGGCCGGCAACCACTTGAGTGAAGGCCTGGCCATCTGCCGCCAGGCAAACATCCCCTGGACGATGGCCAGCATCCTCAGCCTGCTGGCCTGGTTGCGGAGCGATGAAGGGCAGGTGGAGCAGGCTAAGGCGATGTGCCGGGAAGCAATTGCCATCCACCGGAAGGCCGGCGATACCAACGGCGTCGCCGCCACCCTGACGACCCTGGGCAAGATTTATAGTGACCTGGGCGAATGGAAACAGGCGGCCGCGGCTTACGGCGAGGCGCTGGCTATCTGTCGCCGGAACGGGCACCAGGTGGGCCTGGCCCAGGCGTTGACGGGACTGTTTAACACCTGCTACCGCCGGGGGGACCTGGCCGGGGCGGCGGCTTACGCCCAGGAAAGCGTGGCCGTGAACCGGGAAGTGGGCGACCGCCTGGGCACGGCTATCGCCTATCATAACCTGGGCTTCCTGGCGGCCGACGCCGGCCAATACCGCGAAGCGGTGGACCACTACCGCCAGGCGCTGGCCATTTACCAGGCCATTAGCGCCGACGGGGCGCGCCGGAGCAACACCCACCGCCACCTGGCCGAAAGCCTGCTGGCCTTGGGGGAGACCGCGGCCGCCGGGGAGCACGTTTACGAAGCCCTGCGCGCGCTGCCCGAAGGGATATACCCACAGCGCGCCCTGGAACTCCTGCTGACTTGCGCCCGCCTGCTTGTCCGGCTGGGCGAGGCGGCGCCGGCGGCCGGGATTGTGGCCTGGTTACAGGACGACGGCCGGCTGCCCACGGCCGTTGAACCGCAGTTACTGGCCCTGGTGAAGGGCGTTCCGGCGGCGGCAACCATCCACTCCCCGGCCGAAGGATTGGCGGCCGTACGGAGCTACCTGGAGCAATTCCTGAGCCGGCGATAGTCAGGCAGCGCCGCCGTAGCGGCAAAAGTGGGCCACCGGGCACGCGCCGGCTACCGGGCAGCGTAACTGGTCCGGCGCGTGTTGGGCGCAGCCGCGCCGGCCGAGGGCGTCCAAAGGGCCAAAGAGTTCGGCCGGGACGGTCCGGCCGGCCAGGGAGAGGTTGTACAGGGCCCGGGCCGCAGCCGGAGAAACGGGAACGGGCAGTCCGGCGGCGCCACGAATGGGCTGGTCGCCGGCCGTGGCCAGGCCGTAGAGCCAGCGGGGGGCGGTTTGAGGGCCAGACAGGACAGGGAAGGTGGTTTTGCTTCGGGCCAGCATGGCCAGCAAGCGGCCGGCGTCGTGATCGTGGCCGGCCAGCAAGCGGCGCACCGACCCGCCGGCGCGCATGAGCAGCGCCTGGCCGATGCGCTGCCAGACGGTGGCCTCACTTTTCGGCTTGCGGCTCAGCCCGTAGGCGCGCAGCCGGTCTACCAAATCGGCCGGCCTGGCGCGGGCCAGGATGTCGGGGTCAAACAAGGCGGGATCGGCGGCCCAGCTCTGCCGGGCGGCGGCCCATAGTTGGGCCGGGTCCCGGCCGCCGCTGAGGGTATAGACCAGGGTCAGATAGGCCAGGTGGGGATCGCTGCCCCGTTCCAGGCCGGCCGGCAGCGGCCGGCCCTCGTCCCCCTCGCCCCACAAGCCGGGGCCGGCGTAGACGGGCAGCAACGCTTCCTGGATAGCCTGGCGGCGGTTAGTGCTCATGTTGTTGGTTCAGTAAAAATTCCAGCTCCGGCGATTCCTTGACCACGTCGGCCGTCACCCAGCCAACCAGCTCGCCGTCGGCAGTGGCCACCTGCCACCAACTGGCCTGGACCGGATTCTTCAAGATGACGGGGGAGACGCTGGCCAGCTCGGTTAATAAAGGACCGCCGGGGGTCTGGTACAAGGGCACGCTCTGGCCCTGGCCGGTGTAAACGTAGGCCAGGCGGCGGACGTAAAAGTCGGACAGCCAGCCGCTGGGGCCGCTGAGGGCCTGGACGCGGTAGAAACGGCGCAGATTTTGCGGGCCGCTCTGGCGAATTTCGTAGACAAAGGCAGCCACGCCGCTGTGGACGGGGGGACCGGGGGCGGCGGCAGCGGCCGGTTCGGTCAGAAGGGTCAATTCGTGCTCGGCAAAGAGGCCATGCTCGTCCACGCCGCTCAACAGAACCCATAGGGGGCCGGGCTGGGTAGCAATGACGGTCCCGCTGTCGTCGGTGATGGGGATGGTTGTGGCCGGGGAGGGAACGGGGAGTGGGGTAGTGCCGGCCGGTGGCGTTTCAGGCGTGGCGGCCGGACCTCGTGTTGGCGTAGCAGTGCAGCCAACCAACAACAGGACAGCCAACCAGAGAAAACAATATTGTTTCAGCATCGCCATTGGTCCGGCCGGGGCAGGCCACTGGCAGGAGATGGTGGAGGAGGAAAAGAGACGGGCGACCCGCCCGTCTCTTTTCCTAAGATTGGCCTTACGGGTTGGCCGAGCCTTTGGTCAGGTTGCTGGTCTGGATGGGCGACCAGGAGCCGCCGTCGGGCGTGCGATACCAGGACTTGCTGGTGCTGCTGTTGCCGTAGGTGTAGCTGTCTACGACAGTACTGCCGTCGGGCAGCAGCAGGCGGACGTCGTCGCCGGTATTGTTGAAGTAGCTGCTGAAGTCCATCGTCCAGTAGCCGCCGGCCGGGATGGTCGTGCCGGCCGGGATTTGCTGCGGCGACCCGCCGCCCCCGGCGATGTCGTCAATCCAGGCCCCGGAGATGTCTATGGCCTGGGGTGTGGGATTATACAATTCAACCCACTCCGGCTGGTTGGTCTTCTTGGGCATAGGCATGACCTCGTTGAGGAGGATGTCGTCAATGCCGTAGGTGGGCGGCGGCCCGGACGGGTCACTGGCGACGTAGGCTGTGCCATTGATGGTGTAGTTGGTCCCGTTGGTCGAGCGCAGGATGATGTCGCCATCCACAATAACGGCCGCGCCGTAGTTGCGGGTGGTGTCACAGAGATTGGTGACGTAGACGTCGCCGGTGGCCAGCAGCCGGTCCAGCACCTCCTGGCCGGGGTGGCCGAAGGTATTGTTGCCGCAGGAGATGGCCGAGGCGTCCGGGTTGAGGGTATCCACGTAGTTCTGGCTGGTGGAGTGGCCGGAGCCGTGATGGTTGGCCCGGAGGACGTCCACCTGGCCGAAGCGGCCGGCAATCACGCTTTCGACGTTGTTGTAGGTGTAGCCAAACTCGCTGGTGGCGTACTCGCCATCGGAGTCGCCGGCCGTGGCGTAGTCAATGAGGCCGAAGCGGATCTTCAGGCCAATGGAGTAATCGTTTTCGCTGGGCGGCAGGGGGTCGTTGGTGTGATCGCCCTGCAGCGGCGTCACGCCGTCAACCAGGGTGACGCCGTCGGCGTCCACCTGGACGATCTTGACCGAGGCGTTGGCGTCCGGCGGATCAATCTGGGTGGTCGAGTTCAACTGGGCGATTTCCCGGAGGGCGTAAATGTTGCTGTTGGCCGGGTTGGTGGCGTAGCACAGCCAGTTGCGGGCCGTGCCTGACTGGGTGCCGGCGTTGTGCCAGACAATTTCCAGGTCGGGGTCGCACAAGCCGTCGCTGGCTCCACCGCCGGAGCCATCCAGCCAGGTGCCGGCGTCGCGGTCTATGATCTGGTCGAAGGTGATGCCCTCGTTCTCCAGCAAACCCCAGAACCCGCCAAAGCCGGCGTAGCCGATGTGGTCCAGGTGGAGGTGGCTGAGGACGCCGACGTTGACGTGAGAGCCGCCGGTGATGGCCCGGATCTTTTGGGCAATGAAGGCCGCGCCGGCGCCGGTGTTCCAGGAGGCTTCGCGCACGTCAATCAGGATGGAGAAGCCGGAGGGAAAGATGATGAGCTGGCTATCTCCCTGTTCGACGTCGAAGATGCGGACCTCGAACGTACCGGGCGTCCAGGGCTCGTCGCCGGTGCCGCCGTTGCTGGCTCCCTTGGTCGGGCTGCTGCTCTCAATGCCGCTCCAGGCGCCGCCATCAGGAAAGCGATAACGGGAGTATTCGGCTGTGGCCGAGCCGTAGCTGGTGCTGTCCAGGGTGGCCTGGGCGGGGTCGAGGAAGCGAACGTCGTCGCCGGTGTTGTTGAGGAAGCTCTGGAACTCCATAACGTAATAGCCGTGGGCGGCAATAATCGTCCCGTTGGGGATGACCTTGGGCGCGCCGCCCCCGCCGGCAATGTCGTCAATGGTGTGCCCGGACAGGTCTCGCGGGCTGTTGGTGATGTTGTACAGCTCCACCCACTCGGTGACGGCGCTGTTGGCCACGTACTCGTTGATCAGCACCTCGCCCGGCCCAGGCGGGTTGGCTGCCCCGGCCCGGCCGGCGGGCACAGCCAGGAAGAGAAAAAGAAGAATAAAGACAATGAGTTTAAGGTAGGACTTGGATTGCATTCTTACTCCTTTTGCTGTCCACAAAATAAAAAGCGGCCGTGACAACTGTTGTCGTCACGGCCGCGTCACTTTCAAAAGAGGACATAAGGACGCAGACTTTGGCAGGAATAAAGTTCGCGCAAAGAAAAATTTTGTCTTTGCGTCTTTGCGTCTTTGCGTCAAATTGCTCATGCATTAATTGTTGGTCACCACTTATCAGGGTCGGGTGAAGCGGCACAGAGAAGCCGCCGGCCGCCCGGTCCGATAATGTGTCTATTTTAGCAGGAAATGAGCGTTGTATAAATAGGAGATTAATCAGATTTGGCGTGGCAAACGCGTTTGGCCTGGCAAACGTGTTTGCCCCCAAACGGGGCAATAGATCAATCCGTAGTGATCTGTACCCCCTGCCTGTAACGTAGGATACAACGCGCCAGGAGCCAATTCCCTACAATACCGGACGTTGTGTACTGAGCACAACAAACCCTTTTCGCGGCTTCACAATTTTATCACCCCCCTTGATTCTCCGGGTGGACCCAGGAACCGGCTGACCGGCCAGGTTGAGGGTCCACCCGGTTAACGGATCACCCTGCCCGGAATTATGCGAGGTATCATTATGTTAGAAACATCAGCTTCTCTTCCTTTTGTTGCCAAATCGCGGCCGGCCCTGCCGGAGACCGAGGGCTGGCCCCTGGTGGGCAGCCTGCCCCAGATTCTAAAAGATCCGTTTGCCTTTTTCGCCCAGGCCCGCGAACGGTATGGTGACATTTACCGCTTGAACCTGGGTCTGACCAAAGTGGTCGTTCTCAACCACCCGCGCCACGCTCAACACGTGCTGCGCGACCAGGGCCAGAATTACCGCAAGGGCGGCCCGATGTGGGACGCGGTGCGCGGCCTGTTGGGCAACGGGCTGGTGGTTAGCGAAGGGGATTTCTGGCTGCGCCAGCGACGGATGATGCAGCCCCACTTCCACCGGCAGCGCCTGGTCGGGCTGACCGACCTGATGGTCGAGGCCATCGAGGAGTCGCTGGATTCCTGGGAAGCAGCGGCAGCGGCCGGCGAGCCGGTGAACCTGCACCAACACTTCAACCAGTTGACGATGCGGGTGATTGTCCGCACCCTGTTCGGCAGTGCGCTCAGCCGGGAAGACATGGAGCAGGCCGGCCGGGCGATAGGCTACGCTCTGGACTACATCATGACGGCGATGATCACCCACGCCCTGCCTGGCTGGTTGCCGCTGCCGGGCAAAAAGCGCTACCAACAGGCCCTGGCCGAATTTGACGAGGTCGTCTACCGCATTATCGCCCAGTCGCGAGCTGGCGAAGGCGAGGAAAACCACCTGCTGGCCATGCTCTTGAATACCGTGGACGAAGAGACGGGCGAGGGCATGAGCGACAAGCAGTTACGGGACGAGGTGGCGACGATCTTCCTGGCCGGGTACGAGACAACCTCTATCGTCCTGACCTGGGCTTACGACTACCTGAGCCAACAACCGGCCGTTATGGCGAAGCTCCAGGCAGAGGTACACGAAGCCCTGCAGGGCCGCCGGCCGACCTTTGCCGACCTGCCCAAGCTGCCTTACACGAAGATGGTCTTGCAAGAGGCGATGCGCATCCGGCCGCCGTCCTACTGGCTGCCGCGCACGGCTGTGGCCGACGACGAGATGGACGGCTACGACATTCCGGCCGGGACGAACGTGATTAGCCTGACGTACATGTACCACCACCACCCGGAGCAGTGGCCCGACCCCGAACGGTTTGACCCGGAACGGTTTACGCCGGAGCAGTCGGCCGGGCGGCACGCCTTTGCCTGGGTACCGTTTGGCGCCGGGCAGCGGCTGTGCATCGGCCGGGACTTCTCGCTGATGGAAGGGCAGTTGGCCCTGGCGATGATGGTCCAGCGCTTCGACGTGCGCCGGACGCAGGACGAGGAAACCAAACCCCAACTCTCCGGCACCCTGCGGCCCAAGAACGGGCTGCCGGTGATTTTGACCCGCCGCAACGACTAGAGCGGCTACATTCCTTTCCCCCAACGCACGGAGGGGGCGGTCGTCAAGACCGCCCCCTCTTTTTTTCTCACGCGGCGCCAGGCATCCAGCCCTTGGCTCCCGCCCTGTGAGCGTTTCCTGATCGCTCCACTCTTATTATTATGGGTGACTGAAATCAGCGTTCATCAGCGTTCTATCCTGGAGGAAAATGCCATGACTGGTCGAACCCTTTCCCTTATCCTTTTGGCCCTACCCCTTCTGGCCTGCGGCTTGCAGCAAAGGTCAACGCCCGCACCGCTCCCGGCCGCCACAGAAACGCCGGCTATGGCCACGGCCACCTCGGCCATCACCCCGGCCGCGCCGCCGGCCGGACCAACCGGCACGGCCGGCGCTGCAGCCCTCTCATCCAACCTTTCCCCGGCGCTGTGTACTGACATCCCCGGCTCCCGGCCGGGCGAGAGCGGGGTGGCGGCCGGGAATGATCTGCACCGGATTACACTGACGGCCGAGAATGCGGTTTGCAACGACGGCACGCCGGCGGTGATGTACGTACGCCTGGCCATCGCGGCCGAACAGCGCAATACCTGGGTCTTTCATTTGCAGGGCGGCGGTAGCTGCCGGGATTACGAAGTCTGCCTGACGCGCTGGTGCGGCAACGAGTACTACCACGCCGGCAAGATGAGTTCGCAATGGGCGCCGCCGGCGATGCGCGGCCATGGCTTGTTCAGCCCCCAGCCCGGTAATCCCTTCAGCGGCGTCAACCAGGTCTTTGTCTACTATTGCAGCTCCGATAGCTGGACCGGGCAGGCACCGGGCGTCGTCTTCGCCGACCCGCTCGATCCCGGCCGGCAAATCCAGATGTACACCCAAGGGCACACAATTGTGGCCGCAGTGCTGGACGCCTTGCGAGATGGCGCGACCTCAGACGACGGCCAGGTGACGATGCCGCCTTTGAGCGAGGCGACGGAAATCATTTTCACCGGGACGTCGGCCGGGGCGGTGGGAGTGACCCACAACCTGGACTGGGTGGCCAGCCAGTTTGACCCGGCGCAGACGAGAGTGGTGGGCGTGATTGACGCCGGGGTGCGGCCGTTGCTGGAGGATTTTCCGCCTACGGCTGTGAACGACTCATTGACCGCTTATTACCAGCAGTTGACGGGGGGCAGGCAAGGTATTAACGCTTTTCTGGACCAATCGTGCCTGGCTTTAACGCCGGCCGCAGAAGCCTTTCTTTGTGCGCAAAACTCCTGGATCATATCCAATCATCTGACGACACCGTTCTTTGTCCGCATGGATTTAGGGGATGGCAATATGGTCCGTGATTTAGTGCCATTGGGGGTTAGTCTG